>NZ_MSJQ01000071.1 GCF_014596515.1 Streptomyces sp. CBMA156 | reverse complement strand
CCGCCGTGGTCACGGCCGCGGCGGCAGCGGTCACGGCGGCGGTCACGGCCACGGCGGCGGCCGTCACGGCCGGGGGCGCGGTCACCGTCGAACCGGTGGTCACGGTCGTCGCCGCGGTCACCGTGGTGGCCGCCAGGGCCGCCTGGGCGCGGGCCGCGTCCGCCATGAACGCCGAGAGGAATCGCCGTTCGGCCGGGCTCAGCGCGCGCGAGCGGCCGGATTCGCGGTCCCTCGCGACCACCACGGTCCGCGCCCGCATAAAGGTGAGCCGATCCCGGCAGACATTCACCTCGACCTGCACGGAACTGCGCCCGAGCCGCTCCACGGTGAGCCGCACCGAGAGCGGCTCGGGCCGGTGGTGCAGCTGTTCCAGGTAATCGATCTCGTGCCGCGCGATAAGGAATCCGGCCGGGAACAGGGCCTCCCGCACGGCGGTCGCGTGGTGGCGGAACAGGTCGTGAATCCCCTCCTGGACGTAGCCGACCAGACGGGCGTTGTTGATGTGCCCGTTCTCGTCGACGTCGCTCCACCGGGTGGGGCAGGACAGCACGTGCGCGCCCGGCTGCACCGCGTTCACTGCCTGGTCAGCCCGGCACCGGCGGGGAGCAGCGCGCGCTGCAACCTGGCGTAGTAGCCGGAGTGTTCGGCCGCCATCCGGGCCGCGGTCCAGCCCTCCTCGGCCGCTTCGGCGGCCGCCTGGACGACCAGGCTGTCCAGCACCGCGTCGACGGCCCGGCACAAGTCGTGGACGGCCGCGAGCCGCTCGGTCACATCCGCCCCGCTCCCTGCATTCCGGGACGGGAAGGCGGCCAGTGACTCCATCGCGAGCTGAAGGTCGTCGACTCCGTCCGGCCGGTTTTCCGCAGGGAAATTCCGCATGTTTTTCTCCATGACTCATTCGGCCATTACGGCCCAGTAACTAGCGTTCGAATACACCGGATCGGTGTCGACCCCCCGACCCCACGACGCTATCCCAGCCGAACGGGGTCGACGGATGGTTTGTGGACCGCGACGGAAAACTGACCTCCATCGGAGTAGTTTGTCGGGGCACACAATATGCCCCATCAGCCGGATGCCGTCCGCAGTTCGGGTGGTATCTCCGACGCGCGCCCCACGATCGACTCCCCGGGGTCCGAAGTCTGCTACCAGCCACTCCACCACCTCGCCTTGTACAGGTGCGTGCCGCGCAGCGACCGCGTGCCCTCCGGGCGGTGCAGGGTGATCACCGACGTGCACCAGTCGCACGGCGCCGTGTGCTCGGGCGCCACCGTGAGCAGCCGGCCCGTCCCGGGCTCGTCGCCCACGCTCTTCAGGTCCCGCTCGGCGGCCGGATCGGCCAGGTGCACGGCGGAGAAGCGGTCGGCCGCCGGGTCGTAGCGCCACAGCCCCGCCAGGGTGGTCACCCAGAACCGCCCGGGATCCCCCAACACGGCGGCCAGGTCGTGCCCGCCGCTGCCGGGCAGCGCACTGCTCCGCGCCACCGTGAGGGTGGGCGCGGCGGGGGTGCCGCCGACCCGCAGCGCCGTCAACGCCGTGTCGCCGAGCACCCACAGCAGGCCGCTCCGCCCGTCCCAGTGCACCCCGTGCGCACCGGGCAGCCGGAACTCCGCGAACGCCGCGGCCCGCGGCCCCTGCGAGGCCGCGTACAGCCGCACCCAGCCGCCCGCGCTCGCGGCCACCGCCACGTTGCCGTCCGGCAGCAGCTCGATGCTGTGCGGGTTGACGGCCGGCCCCAGGTCCGCCGCCCAGTGGACACGGCCGGTGACGACCTCCACGGCGGCGGCCAGCCCGCCGGAGGCGGTCGTCAGCAGATAGCGCCGCCCCTGCCGGAACCGGGACTTCGCCTCGTCCGGGTTCGTCCAGCTGCGCGCGGGCGTCAGATCCGCCAACTCCGGTGCCCGGTCGGCACTCCAGCCCCAGACCACCGGCAACCGGTCCGGCCCGCGATAGGCCATCAGCTCCTCGGCGCTCTGCAACACCAGCACGCTGCGCGAGGCCTGGTCCACGACCGCCACCTGCCAGCCCGGCGACCTGGCCCACGCGCCGCTCCCGGGCACGCAGAGCAGCAGGGCGACCGCGAGGGCCGGCAGTGTTCTCCTCAGCACGCCTTCACCGTCGGCGCTCCGGACCCGCTCCGCTCGGCGGCACGTCCGAACGGCCGATCGCCACGGCGGCGGCAGGCGCGACCGGTCTCCGGCCTGCGTCCGTCAGTACGTCCCGTAGAAGCGGTGCCACCAGGTGGGCCGCTCGACGTGCCGGGGCGGCCGGCTCGGCCCGGCGTAGTCCTCCTCCAGGAGTTCCTCCGGAACGACCGTGTACCCGAGCCCGACCAGTGCCCGGCACACGGTCGCGAGGTCGGCAGCATCCAGTTCCCCTTCCGCCCGGGCCTCCTCGGTGCCGAGGAAGGCTCCGGGATTGTCGGCGCAAACCAGCGCGAGGGAGCCGAACTTGCTCACGCAGACGACGATCCGGGTGCCGCACGCGGTGGCTTCCGCGGGCACGGTGACCCGCCCGAACTCGCTGGAGTCCTGGGTGTCCTGTTCGGCTCCGCACCCGGTTGAGAAGTCCGCCTCCAGGCGGGCCACGAGGCCGCGGAACAGGACGGCGGTCGCGCCGCGGTCGTAGTCCGCCGGCCACTCCAGCCACTCCGGGTCGTCGAGTTCGCGCAAGACCGTCAGCAGATCCGCCCTGTTCGCCGTCACCCGCACATCCTGGCGTGCCGGCCGCACCGGTGGCCACCCCGACACGGCCGGAGACGCCTGCCGGCATGCCGGCCGCCGAACACCGGCAGCCGTCGTTCGGCGTTCGGCGTTCGGGGGCTCAGCGCGCGAAGGTTCAGCGTCCGGAGACGAAGTCCGCGACCCGGGCGATCGGCGAGGCCGTGGCCCGGCCCGCCGCCTCCTGGCGGTCGGCGGCGTGGTACGCGGCGTACATCGCGTGCACGCCCAGCCAGCGCAGCGGTTCCGGCTCCCAGCGCCGTACGGTGTGGCCCACCCAGGGCAGCCGGGTCAGCTCGGTGTCGCGGCCGAGCACCAGGTCCCGCAGGGTGCGGCCGGCCAGGTTGGCGGTGGTCACCCCGCTGCCGACGTACCCGCCCGCCCAGCCGAGCCCGCTCGCCCGGTCCAGGTCCACCGTGGAGCACCAGTCCCTGGGCACGCCGAGCACGCCCGCCCAGGCGTGGTCGATCCGGACGTGCGCGGCGGCCGGGAAGAAGCCGTTCAGGATCCGGCGGAGCTGTCGCACCGTCTCCGCCTGGGTGCTGCCGTCCGAGTCCGTCCGCGAGCCGAACCGGTACGGCACACCGCGCCCGCCGAGTGCGATCCGGTCGTCGGCGGTGCGCTGCGCGTACATGTAGGCGTGCGCGAAGTCGCCCAGCACCTCCTGGCCCTGCCAGCCGGCCTCCGCCCAGAACTCCGCGGGCAGCGGCTCGGTGGCGACCATCGCCGAGTTCATCGGCAGCCACGTGCGCTTCTCGCCGCGCAGCGCCGCGGTGAACCCCTCGGTGGCGCGCAGCACGTGGTCGGCGGTGACGGTGCCGTACGGGGTGACGGCGCGGGGCCTGCGGTGGCCGGTGCCGGGCAGGACGGCGCTGACGGCCGTCCCCTCGTACACCTCGACACCCAGCTCGCGCACCGTGCGGGCGAGGCCGCGGACGAGCTTGGCGGGCTGGATGCGGGCACCGTACGGGGTCCAGCAGCCGCCGAGGGTTCCGGCGACGTTGATCCGCTCGGCGGCCTCCCTGGCGCCGAGCAGCTCGACGCGGCCCTCGCCGTAGGCCCGTTCGTCCTCGACGAACGCGTGCAGGCGCTCCAGCTGCGGCTTGTTGCGGGCGACTTCCAGCACGCCGCCGCGGACGATGTCCGCCTCGATCCGTTCGGCGGCGGCGATGTCGACGACCTCCCCGACCGCCTCGTCCATCACCCGCTGCATCGCCACCGCGCGCTGCTGCCCGTACCTCTCGGCGAACGCGCCGCGGCCCGCGAAGCCGTTGTACAGCCAACCGCCGTTGCGGCCCGAGGCTCCGTAGCCGCAGAAGCGCTGTTCGAGGACGGCGATCCGGAGGGCGGGGTCGGCCTTCTTGAGGTAGTAGGCGGTCCAGAGCCCGGTGTACCCGCCGCCGACGACGCACACGTCGACGTCGCGGCTCCCCGGCAGCCCCGGGCCCGGCTCGGGCACCCCGTCCGCCGCGTACCAGAACGACACCTCGCCGTTGACCGCCGCCACCGGAAACCTCCCACGCCCTCGCTGACCTGCCCGGACGCTACCTCCGCGGGCGCGCCGGGGGCCACCCTCCACCCTGCAAGGATCACTGGTCCCGGCCGGCCACCCTGTCAGATCCGCAGCAGCTCCAGGGCCCGCGTCCAGTCGTAGGAGCCCGGCGTGAAGTCCGCGATCCGCACCCCCATCCGCCGCAGCTTCGCCAGGCTGTCCGCGTACGCCGGATGCGCCGCCTGCGCCGCGCTCAGACAGGGCTGCACGGCGACCGGGACGCCCCAGCCGTACGACTCGCAGAGGATGCCGAGGGCGAGGGTGTCCGAGATGCCGAGGGCCCACTTGTTGACGGAGTTGAAGGTGGCCGGCGAGACGACGATCGCGTCCGGACCGGGCAGCGGCCTGGGCTCCCCCGGCTTCCGCCAGGCCGAACGGATCGGATGCCCCGTCTGCGCGACGATCGCGTCGGCGTCGACGAGCGCCATGGCGTTCGGCGTCGCCACCACCCCGACGTCCCAGCCCTGCGCCTGGGCCGCGGAGATCAACTCCCCGACGCCACCCGCGACTCCCGCCGCGCACACCACGACGTACAACACCGGCTTCCTGGCCTCGGACATCCTGGATTCCCCATTCTCGGACCCGCCTTCGGACCCCAGAACAGTAAGCTGCCCGCTTGGTCCGCTCGCTCCGCCGGCCGCCCTCAGGTCCTGATCCGGACCGGCGGGGCGATCGACGGTGGGGAGCAACGGGGCGTCGTGGCGCAGACGGTGAGCGGTCTCGGGTGGGGGCCGTCGAGGATCTGGACGGACCAGAGCACGGCGTAGTCACCTCCGCAGATGCCGCAGCCGGGCCGGGGGTCGGCGATGCCAGGTGCCGGCGGTGCCGTGGGCATCGGGGGCACGACGGGCGGCGGCGGGGGTGGCGGGGTGAGCGGGGGCGGGGGTGTGGTGTCCCAGACGGGTAGGTCCGGGGCGAGGGCCACGAAGTCGTGGCCGCACTCGGAGCAGGTGTCCAGGACGGACTCGGTGCGCATGTCGCCGCACTGCGGGCAGAAGGTCACCGGCTGCTCGTCGGCGGCGGTGCTCTCGCAGCGCGAGCAGACGAAGTCCGGGTCGATCCTGGCCTGTTGGAAGATCGACCCGAAGATCAGGAAGGGATTGGGGTCGCCGTCCTTCTCGTACGTCGTCTGCATCACCGAGGCGATCGTCCTGAGGCGGTTCTTCCGCTGCCGCAGCCGTTTGAGGTCCAGGTTCACGACCTTGGTCTGCCGGCAGGCCCGGCAGGTGCAGAGCGTGCGGACGGGCAGGCGGGAGCGGATGCCGAACTGGCGGTGCAGGAACTCGAAGGCCGGGCGGTCCGCCTCCGCGACCGCCACCTCCACCGAGCCGAGGCCGCCCGCACTGAGGCGCCCCTCCACCACCGCCGCCAACCGCCTGACGTCGGACGCCAGTTGGTCGGGCACGCCGGCCGGCCTGCTGCCGATCATCACCGGGATCGCCAGCAGGGTGCGGGCGGTGGCCATGTCCATCGTGTGGAAGCCGGCCGGGGAGCGGAAGACGATCCGGTCGATGCCCTCCCACAGGGACGGGCCGGCGCTGCGGCGCCCGCCGGCCAGCCGCTCGTTGACGCGGGCGGCGACGCCGCCGACAAGGCGCCGGCCGGCCTCGTGGTGCCGGGCCAGGGTGTCGGCCCTGGGTGCCCGGGACCACCAGCGGGGCTGGGGGAAGCCGGCCGCCCCGGCCGCCGGGTCGAGGCCGGTGAGGGCCCGGTCGAGGGCGAGCAGTGTCGTCCGGAAGGCGGCCAGGCAGGGGTCCTGGATGCCCAGCGCGACGACCGAGATCGCCCGGTCGGCCAGGTGCAGGGACACCGAGGTGTGGTCGCTGCCATCGGGTGCGACGTGGAGGCGCGCCGCGAGCGGCACCTGGTCGGGCAGGAGCATCGCGGAGCGGACGGCGGAGCCGCGCCGGGCCTCGACCACGGTGGCCATCTCCGAGGTGATCTGGAAGCCGAGCGAGCGCAGCGCGTCCACGGCGGCGACCCGGACGCGCCCGGCATCCGTGTGGACGCGGCGCTCGGCGTCGAGCGTGATCGAGGCCAATGTTCCTCCGGAGGAACGAAGTTGATGATGCGGATCGGGGACGGTCACGCTACCGTGGCGAACTCAGCCCGCCGCCGTGACCACCAGTTCGGCGGCGGTGTCGGCGCAGCCCCAGCTGAGGGTGACGCCCGCGCCGCCGTGGCCGTAGTTGTGGACGATGCGGCCGTCCGGGTCCGCTTCGAGGCGGGGGCCGCCGTGGCGGGCGGGTCGCAGGCCGACGGCGTGGCGGAGGACGCGGGCCTCGCGCAGTGCGGGGACGTGGGCCGTGCAACGGGCGAGGATGGCCTCGGCCGTGGCCGGGTCGGGCGTGGTGTTCCAGTCGTCCTCCTCGAAGGTGCCGCCGAGGACGACGTCGGTGCTGCGGGGGTGGATGTAGGTGTAGCCGGCCGGGTCGTCCTGGATACGGGTCGAGCTGGGCAGTCCGGGGTTGCGGACCAGGACGAGCTGGCCGCGCACCGGGTGGACGGCCTGGTCGTCGCAGAGCCGCCGGGCGCCGAGTCCGGTGGCGTTGACCACCACGGGCGCCCAGTCCCCGGCCCGGCCGAGGGTGTCGAGGCGGCGGTGGACGATCTCGCCCCCGTTGTCGGTGAACCGGCCGAGCAGCCAGGGCAGGTAGAGCGGCATCTCGACGGCGGGGGCCGTGAACGACCAGCCGCCCGCGCAGTCCGGTCCGCGTTCGGCGGCGGTCAGCGGGCGCAGGTCGGGGACGGCGGCGCCCCACCAGGGCAGGCCCTCCGACTGCCGCTCGTGCGCCGGCATGCGGGTGCTGCGCATCGAGACGCCGGGCACGCCGTCCCGCGCCTGGCGGGCGAACTCGGCGAAGGCCGTCGCGGACCAGTCGGCGACCCGGCTGTCGGTGCCCGTGGCGACCGGGAACCAGACGGCCGCGGCCGTGGCCGAGGTCGTCGACAGCAGACCGTCGGCCGTCACCACGACGACCCGACGGCCTCTCTCCTGCAAGCGGATCGCCGTGGTGAGCCCGATGATCCCGCCGCCGACCACGACGACGTCCGCCACACCATCCACCATCGCGAACTCCTCCTCCGAGGGCCGCCCACCGGGTGTCGGCGGCCACCTCCAGGAAAGCCGGTCGCACCGGGAGCCGTCCAAGACCGGTTCTGTCCCGAGGCGATAAGCCGGCCTTATCATCACCGGATGGATCTGCGCCGCATGCGCTACTTCTCCGTGCTGGCTGAGGAGTTGAACTTCACCCGGGCCGCCCGCCGGCTACACGTGGCGCAGCCGGCGCTCAGTCAACAGATCAAGGCGCTGGAGCGGCAGCTCGGCGCGCAGCTGGTCGAACGCACCAGCAAAGGCTGCGCGCTGACCCCGGTCGGGCGGGCGGTCGCCGAGGAGGCCCGGCGGGTGCTGCGGGAGGTCGCGGAGGCCGGGGAGCGGATCGCGGCGGTGGTCCAGGGGCGGGAGGGACGGCTGCGGGTGGCGTACACCCGTTCCGCCCGGGGCGGGGTCTGCGACGCCCTGGTGACGGAGTTCCGCAACCGGTATCCCCGGCTGGACGTGGCGTTGCAGACCGGCTGGACGTCGCACAGCGTCGCCGAGCTGCTCGCCGGGCGGCTGGACGCGGCGTTCGTCCGGCCGCCGCTCGACGTCCCCGGGCTCGACTGCCGGATCATCGCCGAGGAGGAACTGCTGCTCGCCGTTCCGGCGGGCCATCCGCTCGCCCGCACCCGGGCCCGGATCGGCCGGCACCGGATCGCCGACGAGCCGGTGGTGCTGTGGCCGCGCGAGAACGGGCCCGGGATGCACGCGCTGATCACCGGGCAGCTGTGGCCCGGAGGGTCGCCGCGGATCGTCCGGGAGGAGCCGGACGACGAGCAGCTGCTGTTGGCGGTGGCGGCGGGATACGGCATCGCGCCGATCCCCGAGGGACGGGCCCGGGTGTTCCGGATTCCCGGCGTCTGCCTGCGCCGGCTCACGGCTCCGGTGCCGACCGTCACCCTGGGGCTCGCCCACCATCCGCGGACCGCGCCCCCGGCCGTCCAGCTGCTGCTGGCGATGGTGCCGCCGCTCGTCGGGCCGGGGGTGCCGCCGGGCAACGGGCGGCCGTGATTCCGTACGGCGACCGTGCCCGGCCCCGTCATGCCGCGGGGGCGGGCACGGCCGTCAGGGCGGCGGACCGGCCGTCAGGTGCGGGCACGGTCGCCGGGGCGGGTCGCCGGACACCGTCGCCGGGCGCGGAGCCGTTCGCCGCGTCCGGCCTCAGCCGATGGTGGAGCCGGTGATCGGGGCGGAGAGCTCGACGGTCCGGCCGTTCAGGGCGGTCTTGACGAACTGCCAGCTCAGGCCGGTGATGACGCCCTTGTCCAGCGGGGCCAGCTTGGCGAAGGCGGGCTGGCTGAGGTCGATGTGGGTGGAGTCGCAGGAGGGACACTGGTCCCTCACCGGGACGGTGATGGTCTTGCCCTGGTAGGTGACCTTGACCGAGATGCCCTTGCAGACCGGGTCGTTGTTCGGGTTGGCGGTGGTCCACCAGGTGTGGGAGACGGCGACCAGCATCTGGGTGGCGGCGTTGATCTGGGTGCCGCAGGCACCGTAACCGGCGTCGTTGTAGTAGGTGGCCTTGCCGCTCATGGGCTGGTTGATCGGTATCGCGGCGCTGGCGGAGCCGGCGGTGAGGGCGATGAGGGCGGCCGCGGCGAGCGGGGCGCCCGCGAGGATCCTGAGGTTCTTGCCGATGACACGCATGGTTCGGTCCCTCCGGTCGAATTTGCGATCATGGGCATGACAGGCGCAAGTCGCCATATCAGCACGTCAGTTCGCCGATCGAATGCCCACCCTTGTAGAGGGAACGTATGCGGCTGCCCGCGCGGTGGTCCAGACCTCCACGATGTTGGCATGAACACAAAGCAAGGATCTTTACCAATACGGCCGAAGGGGCGATGATGCGTGACCGCTCCGGCACGGAGGGTGTTGACAGGCCGTCACCCGAGCCACTCCGGAGGCCTCCTCAGATGCGCACCTCGCTCGTCGCCCTGCTCCTCGGCACCGCCCTGTTCTCGACCGCCGCACCCGCCAGCGCCGCACCCGCCACCGCCGACGCGGCACCCCCCGTGGTGAACCAGGGCTACAGCATCCCGGTCGCCGGCGTCACCGACCTCGGCGCGCTGCCCGTCCTCGGCAGCCTCGGGCTGGACTTCGCCCGCCTGCTCGCGCAGTAGCACCCGCACCCGCACCCGCACCACGGTGACCGAACGTCACAGCCGCAGCGGCAGTCGCACCGGAATCCGGGCAGCCGTCGGCCCCGGCGCGGGAACCTCCCGCGCCGGCCCGGATTACTTGCGCTCCGAAAATTAGTAACCCGGTGCCCCGGCCACAAGGCCGAACGTCCGCCCGCAGCGCGCCCGCCATCCCCCCGCCATCGGCCGCAACACGGCGCAAGGGGCCGCAAGCGGCCGAAACGAAGCGGCAACACCCTTTCCCACCAGCAGAGATGACGATTGACAGGGCCCGGTTCGGTTCAGCACGATGAGGCCAGAGCCCGCGCCCAGCGACCCGGAAGGAGGGCCGATGCACACCGTCGTCCGCCCCGTCCCCTGTCGCCGCCCGCGCCGCTGTCGTCGCGGCGCGCTCGCCCGCTGACCGTCCGCCGAAGCGGACCGCCACACCCCCGCACCGCACCCCACGCCGCGTCGCGGCCCCGTGGAGCCGTACGCCCACAGCTGCCCGGACGCCCGTCCGCGCTCCCTCCCGCTGTCACGCACCGTCACGTCACCAAACGTCACCCCAGCCACCGCACCCACCCCGAAAGGGCCCCGCCATGACCACCGTCACCACCCCGACCACGCTCCGCCTCACCCCCGTCGCCGGCCGGATCGGCGCGATCGTGCACGACATACGCCTCGGCGGCGACCTCCCCGCCGAGACCGTCGCCGCCCTGGAGGCCGCCCTGTACGAGCACAAGGTGCTCTTCTTCCGCGGCCAGCAGCACCTGGACGACGCCGGGCAGGAGGCCTTCGCCCGGCTGCTCGGCCGGCCCGTCGGCCACCCCACCGTGCCCAGCGCGGACGGCCGCTACATCTTCGAGCTGGACGCCACCAAGGGCGTGCGCGCCAACAACTGGCACACCGACGTCACCTTCGTCCCGTCCTACCCCAAGGCCTCGATCCTGCGTTCCCTGGAGGTCCCGCCGGCCGGCGGCAGCACCGTCTGGGCCAACACCGCGGCCGCCTACCGGGACCTGCCCGCCCCGCTGAAGACGCTCGCCGAGAGCCTGCGCGCCGTCCACACCAACGACTACGACTACGCCGCCCGGCTCGCCCTGCGCCCCGAGCTGGCGGACAACGTCGAGGTCGCCAAGCTGTTCCGGGAGGTGTTCGTCTCCACCGCGTTCAAGACCGAGCACCCCGTGGTCCGGGTCCACCCGGTGACCGGCGAGAAGACCCTGCTGCTGGGTGCCTTCGCCCAGCGCATCCAGCTCCTCTCGGGCGACGACAGCAAGGCGCTGATCGACCTCTTCCAGCGCTACGTGGAGCGGCTGGAGAACACCGTCCGCTGGGACTGGCAGGTCGGCGACGTGGCGATCTGGGACAACCGCGCCACCCAGCACTACGCGGTCGCCGACTACGGCGACGAGCCGCGCCTGGTGCGCCGGATCACCCTGGACGGCGACCTGCCGGTCGGCGTGGACGGCACCCCGAGCCGGCTGCTGGAGCCCGCCGACCCGCCGCGGGTGCCCGGTCTGGTGCCCGCCGAGGAGCTCGAAGCGGCCGGCTGACCCGGGGCCCACGGACACCCGACGGCAGGAACGACACCCGTGACCACGTCCACCGCCCCGCGCTCCGGCGACGACCGCCGGGACGCCAACGCCGCCGCCGTCCTGCGCACGGTGCTCGACCACGGGCCGATCGCCCGCAGCCGGGTCGCCGCGCTCACCGGCCTCAGCGCCTCGGCCGTCTCCCGCCAGACGGTGGACCTGGTCCGGCTCGGACTCCTGCACGAGCGGCCGGAGCCGGCGGGCCCCGGCACCCGCGCGCCGGGCCGCCCCCAGCTCCCGCTCGACCTCGACCCGGACCGGCTCGCCGTGGCCGGGCTGCACATCGGCCTGCCGTTCACCACCGTCGCGCTGCTCGACCTGCGCGGCCGGGTCCTGGTGCGCAAGGAGGTCCCCAACCACGGCCGGACCGGGCCCGGCCTGCTGAGGCCGCTGCTCGCCCGGCTGCCCCGGCTGCTCGACAGGCTGCGCGGCGACCGTACGGTGGTCGGGCTGGGCGCCGTCACCGGCGGCTCGGTCGATCCGCAACGCGGCCTGATCATTCGTCACGATCCGCTGGAGTGGCGTGACTTGCCGCTCAGCGCGCTGCTGGCGGATGCCACCGCACTGCCCGTCCAGGTGGACAACCACGCTCGGGCGCTCACCCTGGCCGAGATCCTGTTCGGCCACCCGGCGGCCCGCCGCAGCATGGTGCAGCTGTTCGTCGGCCACGTGGTGGACGCGGCGCTGGCGGTCGCGGGCACGGTCCACCTGGGCCCGCCCTCGGTCACCGGCGACCTCGGCCACCTCCCGGTCTCGGGTACGGTCACCGATCCTGACGCGGACAGCCGGGAGCGCTGCCACTGCGGCCGGCTCGGCTGTCTCTCGGTGGCCGCCTCGGACACCACGCTGTTCGCGGCGGCCGCCGCCGCCGGGATCACCGCGGGACCGGACCGGGCCCAGCTGGCCGCCGCCGTCCGACGGGGCGACCCGGCGGCCGGGCGGCTGGTCCGCAACCGGGCCCTGATCATCGGCCGGGCGCTCGCCCTGCTCGCCGACGTGGTCAACCCCGACCTGGTGGTGCTGACCGAGCACTTCACCGCCCTCGATCCGGCCCATCTCGACGTCGTCCGGGCCGAGTTCGCACTCCGCTCGCACCTGCACCGGGACGCCGGCCTGCTGATCACCCAGCGGCGCGGCCGGGACGTGCTGGCCGTGGCCGCCGGGGCGCCGGTGCTGGGCGAGCTGTACGCCCGGCCGGTCCACGCACTCGCCGCCGCGCCCCGCCCGTGAGCCCCGCACCTCCTCGCAAGCTCCCCGTCCCCGAAGGACCCCCATGACCGCGCTCCCCCGTCCCCCCGCCCCGAGCCGCCGCGCCCTGCTGCGCGCGGGACTCGCCGGTGCCGGCCTGCTGACGCTCGCGAGCTGCCGGTCCGCCGTCGAGCACGCCAGGAACGCCGCCGACGCCGTGGACGCCGGATCCCCGCGCCGGGGCGGTGTGCTGACCGTCTCGACCGGCGTCGACGTCACCCCGAGCCTGCTGTTCGCCGTGAGCGCCAACACCCTGGTCCAGCGGCTCGCGTTCAACACCCTCACCAGGTACGACGACCGGCTCCAGCCGCAGCCCGAGCTGGCCACCGCCTGGGAGGTCGCCCCGGACGGCCTGAGCGTCACGCTCAGGCTGCGCGAGGACGTGCTGTTCCACAGCGGCCGCCGGTTCACCGCCGACGACGTGGTCTTCGCCGTCAGGAACCTCCAGAACCCCGCCCGCTCGGCCCAGTTGCGCTCCACCGCCGCCGCCGTCACCGACTTCCGCAGGAACGGCGACTTCGAGCTGACCCTGGTGCTCGCACACCCGGTGAGCAACCTCTTCGACCTCTTCGAGTTCATGATCATCCCGGACGCGGCCACCATCGAGGACGCCGTCGCGGGCACCGGGCTGATCGGCACGGGGCCGTTCACCCTCACCGGGCGCAAGCCGGGCTCCTCGCTCACCTTCGCCCGCAACGAGCACTACTGGAACCCCGGCCGCCCCCACCTCGACGGCGTCGAGATCCGGATCATCCCGCAGGCCGAGTCGCTGCTGTCCTCGCTCAGGACCGGCCAGACCCACCTGTCCTACAACATCCGCGGCAAGGACGTCGCGGCCCTGCGCACCGACCCCCAGTTCCGGATCAGGCAGTACGACACCGGTGCCGGCGCCCACTACATCGGCGTCGACGTCACCGCCGAGCACGTCCGCGACAAGCGCGTCCGCCAGGCCATCGCCTGGGCCGTCGACCGCGACCGCCTCGTCCAGCAGGCCCTCGGAGGCTACGGCACCGTCTCCTCGGTGCCCTGGCCCAAGTCTTCCCCGGCCTACACCGAGGCCGGCGCCACCCACTACCGGCACGACCCGGAGCGGGCCCGGGCACTGCTCAGCGAGGCCGGCGCGGAGCACATCACCCTGCCCTTCGGCCACTCCAACGATGCCGGGTCGACCGCGATCGCGCAGATCCTCCAGTACGACCTCCAGCAGGTCGGCATCGACACCGTGCTCCAGCCCGCCGACCCGCCGACCATGCAGAAGCAGCTGATCTCCCAGTCCATGCCCGCCCTGTGGACGCTCAGCCACGGCTTCGCCCAGCTCCAGCCCGCGACCCTCGCGGTGAGCGCCTACCCCTTCAACGAGGCCAAGAACAGCTCGCGCTTCGGCTCCCCCGACTACACCGACGTGGTGCGGCGGGCCTGGAACCGCAGCGACAGCGACAGCCCCGAGGCCAGGGCGCTCTACCGGCAGATCACCGACGTGCTGCTGGACGAGGAGTTCGTGATCGACCTCGCCATCGCCGGACTGGTCGAGGTCGCGGGCCAGCCGGCCCGGGGCGTCACGCTCAACAAGTTCGGCTACCTCAACCTCGACGACGCCTACCTCACGGCCTGAGCAGGACGGCCCGGAACCCCATGCGCACCTTTCTCCTGAAACGCCTCCCCAGCGGACTGCTCGTCCTGGTCCTCGCCTCCTTCCTGGTCTTCCTCATCCTCCGGCTGATCCCCGGCGACCCGGCCACCACGCTCGCCGGACCGGACGCCACCCCCGCCACCGTCGAGGCCATCCGGAACCAGCTCGGGCTCGACCAGCCACTGTTCGGGCAGTACGCGAGCTGGCTCGGCCGAGTGCTGACCGGCGACCTCGGGCCGAGCTACGCGATCGGCGGCCAGGTCTCCGACCTGATCGGCAACGGCCTCGGCGCCACCGCCCAACTCACCCTCGGCGCCCTGCTGCTGGTGGTACTGATCGCATTGCCGCTGGCCGTGGCTGGTGCCACCACCAGGCGCCGCCCGGTCGCCGCCGCGGTCCAGGCCGTCACCACCGGAGTGCTGGCGATCCCGCCGTTCGTCACCGGCGTGCTGCTGGTCCTGCTGTTCGCCGTCTCCTTCGAACTGCTCCCGGCCGGCGGGCACGAGTCCCTGCTGGCCGAACCGGACCTGGCCGTCCAGTACCTGGCGATGCCCGCCGTCTGCCTGGCCCTGCCCAGCGCCGCCGTGCTGGCCCGCTACCTCAGGGACGGCATCGAACGCGCCCTCGCCGAGGACTACGTCCGCACCGCGACCGCGCTCGGCGTCTCCCGGCGGCGGATCGTCTGGCTGCACGCCCTGCCCAACGCACTGCCCTCCGCCGTCACCGTCCTCGGCCTCCAGATCGGCCACCTCATCGCCGGGGCCGTCCTGGTGGAGCGGATCTTCGCCTGGCCCGGCCTCGGCCAGCTGATCGAGCAGGGCGTGGTGCGCCGGGACTACCCGGTGGTGCAGGACCTGCTGCTGCTCGTGGTCGCGGTCTACGTGGCCGTCCAACTGCTCACCGACCTGGCCTACACCTGGCTCGACCCCCGGATCCGCTGGGAGTGACCCGATGACCACCGCCACCCTTCCCCTCAAGTCCGCGGCACCGCGCGGGCGTTACCGCACCGCGCTGCTCAGCCCGCGCGGCCTGGCCGGGCTCGCCCTGGTCGGTGTGGTCGCCCTGGCCGGGCTGTTCGCGCCGCTGCTCACCGGCACCGACCCGAACGCCCAGAGCGCCCTCGCCCTGGCCGGCCCCAGCGCCGGACACCCCTTCGGCACCGACGACCTGGGCCGCGACCTGTACAGCCGGGTGCTGCACGGCATCGGCACCGACCTCGCACTGATCGTCACCGCCGTCCCGGCCGGCGCACTGCTCGGCTGCTCCGCCGCCCTGCTCGCGGCCACCTCCCGGTGGACCGACCTCGCCGTGCAGCGGGCCTTCGACCTGCTGCTCGCCTTCCCCGGGCTGATCCTCGCCCTGGCCGTGACCGCCGTCCTCGGCCCCGGCCGCTGGCCGGTGGTGATCGTCATCGCACTGGCCGAGATCCCCGGCTTCGGGCGGCAGTTGCGGGCCGGCATCCTGGTCCAGCGGGAGCGCGAGTACGCCCTGGCGGCCCGGATCGGCGGCGCCTCCCGGGCCCGGGTGCTGCTGCGGCACGTACTGCCCAACGCCGTCGACCCGCTGATCGTGCAGACCGCCGTGGCGCTCTCGCTCGGCGTGTTCATCGAGGGCGCGATGAGCTTCCTCGGCCTCGGGGTCCGCCCGCCGGAGCCCACCCTGGGCAGCATCCTCAGCCAGTCCGTCGCCTACCTGGCCACCCATCCGACCTTCGCGGCCGCCCCGCTGGCCGCCACCACCGCGCTGGTGCTCGGCTTCACGCTGATCGCCGAGGCCCTGAACCGGGGGATCCGCCGATGACCACCGTGCTCCGCGTCACCGACCTCACCGTACGGTTCGGCGACGCCCGCACCCCGGGCGACGCCGCCGTCGACGGCGTCGGCTTCGACCTCGCCGCCGGCGACACCCTGGGCATCGTCGGCGAGTCCGGCTCCGGCAAGTCCACCACCGCGCTGGCCCTGCTGCGGATGCTGCCGCCCGGCGGCCGGATCACCGGCGGCTCGGTCGAACTCGCCGGGCAGGACCTCGCCGCCCTTCCCGAGGACGCGCTGCGCGCCCTGCGCGGCCGGCGGATCGCCATGGTCTTCCAGGACCCGATGTCCTCGCTCAACCCCGTGCTCACCGTCGGCCGCCAGCTGGACGAGGCGCTGCGCGCCCACGGCGACCGGGTGCGGAAGGCCGAACGGCAGGCCAGGGCAGCCGAGTTGCTCGACCTGGTCGGCATCCCGGACGCCGCCGGAAGGCTGCGCGACCACCCGCACCAGTTCTCCGGCGGCCAGCGCCAGCGCATCATGATCGCCCTCGCGCTGGCCCACGACGCCGAGGTGCTGGTCGCCGACGAGCCGACCACCGCCCTCGACCCGACCGTCCAGCAGCAGATCCTGAACCTGCTGGCCCGGATCAACCGGAAGACCGGCACCGCGCTGGTGGTGATCAGCCACGACCTCGGCGTGATCGCCAGGACCTGCCGCCGGCTGCTGGTCATGCGGCACGGCCGGGTGGTCGAGCGGGGCACCACCGCCGAGGTGCTGTCCCGGCCACAACACCCGTACACCCGGGAGCTGCTGGCCGCCGTACCGCGCCTCACGGAGCCCTCCAGGGCCGCCGCCAACAGCACCCCCGGGGCCCGGCCGCTGCTCACCGTCCGCGGCCTGACCAAGACGTACGGTTCCCGGCGGCGCGCCGTCACCGCACTGCACGGCGTCGACCTCGACCTGCATCCGGGCGAGACGCTGGGCCTGGTCGGCGAGTCCGGCTCCGGCAAGTCCACCCTGGCCAGGGCGCTGGTCCAGGCGCACGCGCCGTCCGGCGGCAGCATCCGCTTCGACGGCGAGGAACTCGGCCGCGGGGCACGCCCCGGCGGGCCGCACCGCGAGGTCCAACTGGTCTTCCAGGACCCGTACTCCTCGCTCAACCCCCGGATGACCGCCGGGCAGATCATCGCCGAACCGCTGATCGCCCACCGCCTCGGCGACCGGGAGCAGCGCGCCGCCCGGGTCGCCGAACTGCTGGAGCAGGTCGGGCTGGACCCGGCCACAGCCGACCGCCACCCACCCGCCTTCTCCGGCGGCCAGCGCCAACGCATTGGCATCGCCAGGGCGTTGGCGCCCGAGCCGCGCGTGCTGATCTGCGACGAACCGGTGTCCGCACTGGACGTCTCGGTGCAGGCCCAGGTGATCGAGCTGATCGCCCGGCTCCAGCGCGAACTCGGCCTGGCCGTCCTGTTCATCGCCCACGACCTGGCGGTGGTCCGCCGGGTCAGCCACCGGATCGCGGTGATGCACCGCGGCCGGATCGTCGAGACCGGCCCGGCCGACCGGGTCGTCACCGCGCCCGAACACCCGTACACCGCCGAACTGCTGGCCGCCGTGCCGGGCCTGGAGCCCGCTCCGGCCGCCGCCCGCTGACCAGCCACCCGCCCGAGCCACCCACCGGAGCACCCGATGAGCACCGCACCCGAGCCGGACCGCCCCGCCCCGAACCGCCCAGAGCCGGACCCACACCGCCGCGACCCGTACGCCGGCTTCCCCGGCACCGTCGGCCGCACCTTCGCCGAGTCCGTCCCCGCCTGGCCGCAGCGGGTCCGCCCGCGCGAGGGCGCGCCCAACGTCGTGGTCGTCCTGATCGACGACATGGGCTACAGCGACATCGGCCCGTTCGGCGCCGAGATCCCCACCCCCACCCTGGACCGCCTCGCCGCCACCGGCGTCCGGCTCGCCAACTACCACACCATGCCGCTCTGCTCCCCCGCCCGGGCGGCCCTGCTCACCGGCCTCAACCCGCACCGGGTCGGCTACTCCTTCGTCGCCAACGCCGACCCCGGCTTCCCCGGCTACGGCATGGAGGTCGCCGGGGACATCCCCACCCTGGCCGAACTGCTGCACGACGCCGGGTACGCCACCTACGCGGTCGGCAAGTGGCACCTCACCAGGGACTCCGCGTCCGGCGCCGCCGACGACCGGTCCAACTGGCCGCTCCAGAAGGGCTTCGACCAGTACTACGGCGTCCTGGAGGGCCTGACCAGCCTCTTCCACCCGCACCAACTCGTCCGCGACAACAGCCCGCTGGACATCGACGAGTTCCCCGACGGCTACTACTACACCGACGACATCACCGACCAGGCCGTCAGGATGGTCAAGTCGCTGCGCGCCCACGACGCCGACAAGCCCTTCTTCCTCTACCTCGCCCACAACGCCGTGCACGGCCCGCTCCAGGCCAAGCCCGAGGACCTGGCCCGCCACCGGGGCCGCTACGACGGCGGCTGGGACGAACTGCGCCGCGCCCGCTTCGCCCGCCAGCTGGCCGCCGGCCACTTCCCGCCCGGCACCGAACTGCCCGAGCGCAACTCCGAGGCCGGGTACGAGGTCGGCCCCTGGGACGAACTCACCGATGTCCAGAAGAAGTTGTACGCCCGCTACATGGAGGTGTACGCGGCGATGGTCGACAACGTCGACCAGAACCTCGGCCGGCTCACCGACACCCTCGCCGCCCTCGGCGAACTCGACAACACCGTCATCGTGTTCACCAGCGACAACGGCGGCACCGGCGAGGGCGGCGCCGAGGGCACCCGCAGCTACTTCAGCCGCTTCGTCCACCACCCGAACCTGCCGGCCGACTGGAACCCGGACGTCGCACGCGAGATCGACCTGATCGGCGGCCCGCGGAGCCTGGTCCACTACCCGCGCGGCTGGGGCATGGCCTCCAACACCCCGTTCCGCCTCTACAAGGGCCAGACCTACGCGGGCGGCGTCCGCGTCCCCTTCGTGCTCTCCTGGCCGGCCGGCCTGCCGCGCGCCGAGTCCGACACCGGCGTCCGCTCCCAGTACCAGTACGTCACCGACATCCTGCCCACCCTGCTCGAACTCGCTGGCGTGGAACGGCCGTCGGAGCGCCGCGCCCAGCCCGTCCAGGAGCTGGACGGCGTCAGCTTCGCCTCCGTGCTCCGCGACGGAGCGGCGCCCGGCACCCACCACGAGCAGTACTGCGAGATGACCGGCAACCGCAGCTACTACCGCGACGGCTGGAAGCTGGTCACCCTGCACCGCCCGGGCGCCCCGTACGACGACGGCGAGTGGGCGCTGTACGACCTGCGCACCGACCCCACCGAGATCCACGACCTCGCCGCCGAACACCCGGATATCGTCAAGGAGTTGTCCGCCGCTTGGGAAGCCGCCGCCTGGCGCGACGGGGTCTTCCCGCTGGCCGACGGCAGCGGCGCCCTCGCCCTGCGCGGCCCGGAGGCGGAGCGGCTGCGCCGCCCGGTCACCCTGCTGGCCGGCACCCCCGAGCTGGAACGCTACCGCTCCTCCCGGCTGGTCTCCTTCCGCTCCTTCACCGTGGAGGCCGCGCTCGACGGCTACCGGGCGGGCGACCAGGGCGTCCTGGTCTCGCACGGCGACCAGGGCGGCGGCTACAGCCTCTACGTCGAGGACGGCCGGCTGCGCCTCGCCTACAACCAGTACGGCGAGCTGCTGGAGGCCGACGGCGGCCCGGTGCCGGACGGCGCCCGGCTGGTCACCCTGGAGGCCACCGCGGTCGCCGACCTCAGGTGGGAGTTCCGGCTGCTGGTGGACGGCGCCGAGGGCGGCCGGCTCGGCCCGGTCCACCAGCTGATCGGCATGGCGCCGTTCCAGGGCATCAGCGTCGGCGTCGACCGCAAGTCCCCGGTCTCCTGGCCGGTGCACGAGCGGCACCGGTCCTTCCGCTACACCGGCGGCCTGCGCTCCGTCACCTACCTGCCGGGCGAGCCCGCGCCGTACGACCCGGAGACCGTCGCCCGGGCGCTGCGCGAGGCGGCGGCGGCCTTCGAGTAGCCGTCCGTCCGGCGGCGGGCCCCCGATCCGCCCACCAGGATCCGCCCACCCGGGTTACCCTCGTCCCGCGCGGCGACCCGCCCGCGCGGCCGACCCAGGGGGGAACGGATGATCGAGGACCTGCTGCCGGACGTCGTGGTGACCGAGGTGGCGTACGACGACCCGCCGGAGGCCCGGCTGGAGCCCGAGGAGGAGGAGGCCGTCGCCCGGGCCGTCGACAAGCGCCGCCGCGAGTACACCACCGTCCGGCACTGCGCCCGGATCGCCCTCGGCCGGCTCGGCGTCGCGTACCGCCCGCTCGTCCCCGGCCTGCGCGGCGCGCCGAGCTGGCCGGACGGCGTGATCGGTAGCCTCACCCACTGCGACGGCTTCCGCGCGGCCGCCGTGGCCAGGGCCGGCACCCTCGCCTCCGTCGGCATCGACGCCGAGCCCGCGCTGCCGCTGCCCGAGGGCGTCCAGGAGGCGATCGCGCTGCCGGTCGAGCAGCAGCGCCTCGCCAAGCTCGCCGCCGAGCACCCGGACGTCCCGTGGGACCGCATCCTGTTCAGCGCCAAGGAGTCGGTGTACAAGGCCTGGTTCCCGCTGACCCGGCTCTTCCTGGACTTCAGCGAGGCCGAGCTGGACCTCTCCCCCGACGGCACCTTCACCGCCCGGCTGCTGGTCCCGGGACCGGTGGTCGGCGGCCGGCAGCTCGACGGCTTCGACGGCCGCTGGGCCGTGCGGGACGGCCTGCTCGCCACCGCGATCGCCGTCGCCCTCTGAGGCACCACCCCCGGACGCCTCCCGGCCCTGCCGTTCACCGCCGCCGCATATTCTCGTCCCCGTGACGGTGACCTATGTGATCGACGGCAACGAGATCAGGACCCTGGAGGACTTCTGGGACGTGGTCGGGCGGACCATCGGCGTGGACGGCTACTTCGGCCGCAACCTCGACGCCTTCGCCGACTGCCTGCGCGGCGGCTACGGCACGCCGGAGGACGGGGACTGGGTCATCCAGTGGCGCCACCACGAGGTCTCCCGCCGCAACCTCGGCTACCCGGAGACGGTCCGCCGGCTGGAGCTGCGGCTGGCCCACGCCCACCCCGCCAACCGCGAGCGCGTCACCGCCGAGCTGAGCGCCGCCAGGGCGGGCCGGGGGCCGACGGTCTTCGACTGGCTGGTCAGGATCATCGAGGAGGAGCACCCGGGCGGCCTGCGGCTGGCCTGAGCCGCCCGGCGACGGCGCACCCGGTTCACGCGCGGCCGGGGCACGCCCTGGTCACAACACGTCCGGTCACAACACGTCCGGTCACAACACGTCCGAGAGCCGGACGAAGCGCCGCCCGGCCGCCAGCAGCCCCGGCACCGCCGCCGCCACACCGGGGGCGGTGCCACCGCCCGGGTGGTTCAGGTGGCCGATCACGATCGCGCCCGGCGGGGCCGAGCCGACCTCCTGCCGCACCTCGGCGGCCCGGAGCGTCGCGCCGCCGTCCCCGTTCACGCTGAAGCCGGCCACCTGCTGGCCCAGGTCGGCGACCACCCGGGTGGCGACGTCGTCGTAGTGCGCGGTGCCGGAACGGAAGAACCGGGGCGGGTGCCCGAGCAGCTCGGCGAGCTTGTGGGCGTTGCCCGCCACCTCGTCGTAGACCTCGCCGACGCCGTCGGTGCCGGCGATGCCGTAGGCGGAGCGGCCGGTGACCGAGAGCGGGCGGTGGGCGGTGCCGTGGTTGCCGATCTCGAACAGCGGGTCGGCGGCGAGCACCTCGAACTCGTCCGGGTTGGCGTCGATCCAGCGGGCGTTCAGGAAGAGCGTGGCCGGCACCTCGTGCGCCCGCAGGAAGTCGATCAGATCGGCGTCGTAGCCGTTGCCGCCGGGGCCGCCGCAGGCGTCGAAGGTGAGCGCCGTGGCGCTCTCGCCCTCCGGCAGCTCGGTGACCACCCCGGAGACCTCCAGCCCCCACTCGCTCGGGGCCAGCGCGCCGTACCGCTCCACCAGCTCGGCCCGGGTCGGCTCGTGCGGCGGTTGCCGCGCGGGCTCCGGCGTGGTCTCCGGCGTGGTCTCCGGCGCCGTCTTCAGCGCGGACGCGGCGGCTTCCGCAGGCCCCGCGGACGGTACCGCCGAGGCCGCCGCGGCGGAGACCGACGGCGAGGGCGAGCCGACGCCCACCGCCCCGGCCCGGCACCCCGCCAGCGCTCCTCCGGCCACCACCAGCAGCAGCGTCCGCCGACTCACCGACACGCTCGTCTCCCGTTCGCGCTCTTTCTCATATAAACCGATGACATGACTATGAACCGACCATTCGTCACTCCCCGCAACTCGCCCCCGCCCCCGCCGGGTCCCTCTTCACCGGCCCGCCCCGTCCCCGTGGGCCCCGACTCACCCCCGGTTCACCCACCGGGGTAGGCACGCGAGCGACCCGCCCGTCCCGATCCGGAGGCCTCCGATGCCGACCGAGCCCAGCGCCCCGCGACCCGACCAGCCGACCCCCCGACCCGGCGACCCATCGGCCGCACAGCCGGTCACCGGGCCCGCCCGCCGCGACCTGCTCCGCACCGGCCTCGCCACCGGCGCCGCCACCGCCCTCGGCCTCGCCGCCGCCACCGGCCCGGCGCACGCCACCCCCGCCGACGGCCCCGGCGGCTCACCCGGCGGCGCTCCCGCCGACCGCACCCTCATCCTCACCGGCCACCTGCCCACCGGCTCCCCCGACTTCGTCCACCTCCCGGTCGAAGTCCCCGAGGGCATCCGCGAGATCGCCGTCTCCTACGGCTACGACAAGCCCCAGGTCCCGGCCGGCACCCCCGGCAACTCCTGCGACATCGGCATCTTCGACGAGCGCGGCACCGACCTCGGCGGCCCCGGCTTCCGCGGCTGGTCCGGCGGCTTCCGCACCGAGTTCAGCCTCTCCCGCGGCGCCGCGACCCCCGGCTACCTCCCCGGGCCGGTCAACCCCGGCACCTGGCACGTGGTCCTCGGCCCCTACCAGATCGCCCCGCAGGGCCTGGACTACCACGTCGAGGTCACCCTCAGGTCCGGTGCGCCCGGGCCGCAGTTCACCCCGCACTACCCGGCGGAGCGGGCCCGCGGCCGCGGCCGCGCCTGGTACCGGGGCGACTGCCACCTGCACACCGTCCACTCCGACGGGCGGCGCAAGCCCGAGGAGGTGGCCGCCGGAGCCCGGGCGGCCGGCCTCGACTTCATCGTCTCGACCGACCACAACACCAGCTCCTCGCACGCCGCCTGGGGCCCGCTGGCCGGCCCCGACCTGCTGATCCTCCCCGGCGAGGAGATCACCACCCGCAACGGCCACTGGCTGGCCCTCGGCCTGAAGCCCGGCCAGTTCGTCGACTGGCGCTACCGCTCGCGCGACGAGGAGTTCCCGCGCTTCGCCCGCCAGGTCCACCGCGCCGGCGGCCTGGTGGTGCCGGCGCACCCGTACTGCCCGTACGTCGCCTGCCAGTGGAAGTTCGGCTACGACCAGGCCGACGCCGTCGAGGTGTGGAACGGCCCCTGGACGTACGACGACGAGTCGGCGGTGGACACCTGGGACGGCCGGCTCGCCGTCGCCCTGCGCGAGGGCCGCTCCTGGCTGCCCGCCCTGGGCAACAGCGACGCCCACAGCGAGCCGCAGCCGATCGGCTCCCCGCACACCGTGGTGCTGGCCGAGGACCTCACCCGGGACGCGATCCTGGACGGGCTGCGCGCCGGGCACAGCTGGCTGGCCGAATCCTCCGCCGTCGGGCTGGAGTTCACCGTCACCGGGAACGGCCGCCAGGCGGGCATCGGTGAGGAGCTGACCGTCCCGGCCGACGCCCCGCTGGACGTCAGGGTCACCGTCTCCGGCGTGCCCGGCGGGACGGTCCGGCTGCTCACCGACGAGGGCCAGATGCACCAGGAGTCGCTGCCCGCCGACGGCTCGGGCACCGTGGTCTGGCGCACCACCGCCTCGCTCGCCGCCTACGTCCGGGCCGAGGTGCGCCACCCGAAGGCGGACGGCACCCCGGGCAAGGGCAACGCGATGGGCCCCGACCTGCCCTGGGGGCCGATGGCGGCGCTCACCAACCCGATCGTGCTGAGCACCGGGGGCCGCTGACAACCCCCTTCCGGTCGGCCGACCCGCCCGGAACCCGGGCGGGGGAGGACTCGGACCACCCGTTTGGACTAGGTTGAACCCCGAAACGCATCAGTCGTAGGGACGAGGCGGTCGGTTGTCCGATCCGGGCCGACCAGCCCGTTCGCACGCCGACCGCCCCGCCCCGGCTACCCGTCCGACCCCGGCCCCGCGAAGGGATCAGCAGCTGTGAACCGTACGACCGTAGGTGGGCCGGAGCTCGGGGGCGGCCTGGGCGCCGGGGGCGTCCTCGTCCTCGTCGACCCGGCCGGGGCCGGGAACAGCCCGGTCGCGGAGCTGCTCGCCCGGGAGCTGAACCCGAGCGTCCACCTGCGGACGGACGACTTCCTGCGGGTCATCCGCAGCGGCCAGCTCCCGCCCCACCTGCCCGAGGCCGGCCGCCAGAACGCCACCGCGATGGCCGCCGCCGCCCAGGCCGCCTTCGCCTACGCCACCCGCGGCTACCAGGTCGTGGTGGAGTCCCCCACCGTCCCGGGCGCCCTCGACACCTTCCGCCGCGAGAGCCGCACCACCGGCGCCGCCCTCCACTACGTGGTGCTCCACCCCGGCCCGGCCGCCGAGGACGCGCCCCACATCCTCGACACCACCGACCTGGACGCCGAGGCCACCGCCGTCTCCGTCCTCGCCGCCCTCACCCGCCGCACCCACCTGCTCGGCTGGTAGGCGCCGCCCTGGCGGCCGCCCGCTCCGGCGCGGGCCGTCGGCTGGGTCGTCGGCACGGGTCACGCGCCCACCGTGCCGTCGATCGCCTCCCGCAGGAAGTCCGCGTGCCCGTTGTGCCGGGCGTACTCGTGGATCAGGTGGAGCATCACCAGCCGCAGCGACACCTCGGCGTCCCACCGGGCCTGGTAACCGGTGACGTCGAGGGAGTCCGCGGCGAGCTCGATCCGGCGGGAGTGCCCGACCTCGGCCCGCCAGGCGTCGAAGGCCTCGGCCCGGGTGGCGCCGTCCGGGTCGTACGCGGCCTGGTAGTCGCCGTCCTCGGACCAGACCAGCGGCAGGTCCTCACCGTCGATCACCCGGCGGAACCAGGTGCGCTCGACCTCCGCCATGTGCCGGACCAGCCCGAGCAGACTGAGCGTCGAGGGCGGGCTCGCGCGCAGGCGCAGCTGCTCGTCGGTCAGGCCCTCGCACTTCAGGGCGAGGGTCGCCCGGTGGAAGTCCAGGAAGCCGCGCAGCATCTCGCGCTCACCGCCGGTCAGCGGCGGGGCGGGACGGTCGTCGGGGACGTTCACGGTGTCGTTCTCCTCGTACCGGTCGGGAATCCCCGCGGACTGTAGCGGACCACCGGGCCGGTCCGACGGGTATTTTCCGGCCCGCCCCGGGCGTCGCAGCGTTCCCCGCTGTCCCGCGGACACCCCTTTATCACGTACCGTGTTCGGACCACCACAGGTTTGGGTACGTACCTCGGCGCGCCCGACCGCCGGGCGCCCACCGAGCAGGAGACCCAGCGGCCCATGGATCACAACCGCATCCCCCCGACCGTGCGCCAGACCTACGGCGCCGACGACCTCAGCACCGCCCCGTCGTTCGCCGGAGGCTTCATCAACTTCGGCTACTGGCAGGGGATCGACCTCACCGCCCCGACCCCCGAGGACCGGGTGCACAGCCAGGAACAGCTCTACCGGCGGGCGTTGCGGGAGTTCCCCGAACCGCGCCAACGACTGCGACTGGCGGAGGTCGGCTGCGGCCGTGGACTGGGAGCCGCCCTCGCCCTGCGGGAGTTCCGGTTCGCGGCGGTGACGGGCGTGGACATCCACCCCGACCAGATCGAACGAGCCCGCGCCGTCAACGCGAGAGCCCTGGCGACGTACCCCGATCGGTTGGCCTACACCCTGGGCTCGGCGGACGAACTCCCCTTCTCCGACGGCTACCTGGACGGCGTCTTCTCCGTCGAAGCCGCCCAGCACTTCCGCGAACTCACCGGCTTCGCCCGCGAGAGCGCCCGCGTCCTGCGCCCCGGCGGCCGCCTCGTCGTCACCACCTTCTTCACCGCCCCCGGCCCCGACGCCGAGGAACGCCTCAAGATCCTCCTCGCCAGCTTCGCCGACGGCCTCGACGTCGCCCACCCCCTCGACGACTTCACCGCCGACCTCACCCGCCACGGCTTCACCGACATCACCACCGAAGCCATCGGCGCCGACGTCTGGCCAGGCCTCGACCGCTACCTCACCGACACCGTCCCCACCGCCCACTGGACCCGCCACTTCCTCCCCGCCTGGCGCGACGGCCTCCTCGACTACCACGTCCTCACCGCCATCCGCATCTGACACCGGTCCCGGGGCCGGTCCACGCGACCCGCGGACCGGCCCGACCAGCGGTTGTTGCCGTCGCCGCTGTCGCCAGAGACACAGGACCGGCTCCTCCTCTGGGCTCGGCCTGGACGATGGAGCGAGGCCATGGCGTTGCCGGCCCGGGCCACGCACGGTGGTGCGGACGGCAACCGTCAGCCGTCGGCCCGCGGGTCGGAGGCGGCGCGCGGGCCGTCCGGGGTCTCGCGCACGACCTGGAGGTGGCCCGCCGCGTCGTCGAGGGCGGCGAGTGCGGTCGTGCGGAAGCCCGCGGCCCGCAGGCCGTCGGC
>NZ_MSJQ01000070.1 GCF_014596515.1 Streptomyces sp. CBMA156 | reverse complement strand
CGCGCGCGCGGTGCGCCCGCAGGGCGTGCGGCCGAGGGCCACCCGCCGCAGGGCCCGGCGCCCGGCCGGCCCGGATCCGGGCACCACCCACCCGAGCGCCGTACGGCCGGAAGCCCTGAGCCCCGAAGAGACGGCTCCGGGGACCGCCCGTCCGGGGGCCCTCACGGCTGCCCGGCCGCGGGGACGTTCCCGCCCTGGGGCGGCACCCGGCCCGGCGCCGCCCTGGCCGGCTCGGGCACCCCGAGCGGGATGTCGGGCACCGCCTCGATGCAGTCCTCGGAGTGCACCACCGGCCGCCAGTCGTGCCCGGCCAGCGCGCCGATCAGCGCCCGCACCATCACCGGGTCGAACTGGCTGCCCGAGCAGCGCTCCAGCTCCGCCACCGCCTCGCTGACCGGCCGGCCGCGCCGGTAGGAGCGGGTGGAGGTCATCGAGTCGAAGGCGTCGGCGACCGAGATGATCCGGGCGAACTCGGGGATCCGGTCGCCGGCCAGCCCGCTCGGGTAGCCCCGGCCGTCCATCCGCTCGTGGTGGTGCAGGATCCCCGCGTGCGCCTCGCCGAGGAAGTCGATCCCGCGCACCAGCTCGTACCCGTACACCGGGTGGATCTCCACCGCCCGGCGCTCCGCCTCGGTCAGGGGACCGTTTCTGCGCAGCAGCTCGGTGGCCACCCCGAGCTTGCCGACGTCGTGCAGGATTCCGGCGAAGCGCAGGGTGCGCAGCCGCTCGGCCTCCATGCCGAGCTGAGTGGCGATCAGCACCGAGGCCCGACCGACCCGTTCGCTGTGGCCCCGGGTGTAGGAGTCCTTGATCTCCACGGCCTGCACCAGCGCCTGCACGGTGGCCTGGTGGGCGTCCCGCTCGCGCTGGCCCTGGGCGAACACCCAGGCCGAAATGGACAGCGGCAGCAGCGCCAGCAGGGCCGCGAACGCGCCGTACGGGCCCTGCCAGAGCACCGCGACCATCAGTCCGCCGGCCGCGTGCACCAGCACCGGCAGCCCGCACACCGAGTGCGCCCCGCGCAGCAGCACCCAGACCTTGCGGCCCTCGGTGAGCATCCGCATGACGCCCACCACCACCCCGTTGACCAGGCAGAACACCGCGACGGCGGCGAACCCGGGCAGTAGCGCGGCGGGGAAGCGGGAGCCGAGCAGCAGCTGCGGGCCGTACAGCAGGTGGAAGGCGACCGAGGAGGCGAAGGCGCACAGCGCGAGCTGGGAGCCGTTGAACAGCTGTCGCGGGCGGCAGCCGCGCCCGCTCGGGCCGCCGAGCAGCGCGGCCGGAGCGGCCACCAGGGCGGCGGCGGCCGGCGGCAGCATCAGCACCCCGGCGAACAGCACCGGGAAGAAGGCGTTCACCCCGGGCCTGGCGGGCGTCCGCTCGGGCAGCGCCGGCCGGCGCAGCAGCCTGCGCACCAGCACCAGGCAGGGTGTGGGCAGGCCCTGGGCCAGTGACTCCCAGCAGCCGTGCAGGAAGGCCAGCAGTCCGACCTTGGGCCAGTCCACCGGCCCGCCGAGCCAGCCCGGCACTCCGTGGGCGGCCGGCAGCAGCGGCACCAGACAGCACAGCGCCGCCACCGGGACGGCCACCAGGTAGCGCGCCGCCCCTCGCGGCAGGGTCGCGCCTCCACAGTCGGTAGCGATCTCGACCTCCCCGCCGTACGGACCGGTGTTGCCTCAGCGCGCCGGGCGAACCGACGGTGAGCGTCCGTCAGGAGGATAGGCCGCCACCCGGGCGTGGGGACGCATGATGGCGCAATGGCGCAGTTGGCGCATCGCCAACTCACTCGAACGAGTGACGGCGCATGTGCGCAGAACAGGAGCGACCCCGGGAGCGCACACTCCCGGGGCCACTGGACACCTTGATCCGCACCGTCCGACGACCTGCCCGGACCTCCCGACAACCTGTCCGAACCGCCCGACAATCCGTCCGAACCGCCCGACCCGCCGTCACCGACGGGCCGGCACACGCCTACCGTCGGCCGGTCACTCCGCCTGGGCGCCGGCCTCGACCGGCGCGCCCGGGCGCCCGGGCGCTTCCCCCGCGGCCGCCCCGCCCGGCCTGGGCGCCGGCCTGGCCGCCTCGGCGTGCAGCTCGACGGTGGTCTCCACCGCGACCACCACCTGCTCGCCGTTGCGCTGCCCCGACCGGATCGAGTCGATCCTGGCCAGCACCTTGCTGCGCAGGTCGGCCGGGGTGTCGTCGCACCCGCAGGAACGCTTGATCAGCGCCTTGATCGCCTGCTCCAGGCCGTACTGCTTCAGGCAGGGCGAGCACTCCTCGAAGTGCACGCGCAACTTGACGCAGTCGCCTTCGGTCATCTCGTTGTCGAGGAATTCATAGAGGTGGTCGAGGACCTCGCCACACTCGGTTTCGTGCGGATCGCCGCAGCTCATGAGCCCGAGCCCTTCGCTTCCTGCCCTGCCCCGCTGCCGGCCGGGACGAGCCCGCGCTCACGGGCGTAGTCCTCCAGCATGCCGCGCAGCTGACGGCGGCCGCGGTGCAGCCGGGACATCACCGTACCGATGGGAGTACCCATGATGTCCGCGATCTCCTTGTACGCAAAGCCTTCTACGTCCGCGAGATAGACCGCGATCCGGAATTCCTCCGGGATCGCCTGGAGCGCGTCCTTCACATCACTGTCGGGGAGGTGGTCGAGCGCCTGGGTCTCGGCCGAGCGCAGACCCGTCGACATGTGCGACTCGGCCCTGGCCAGCTGCCAGTCCTCGATCTCCTCCGCCGCGGTGCGCTGGGGCTCCCGCTGCTTCTTGCGGTACGAGTTGATGAACGTGTTGGTGAGGATGCGGTACAGCCAGGCCTTGAGGTTCGTGCCCTCGCGGAACTGGTGGAAGGACGCGTACGCCTTGGCGAACGCCTCCTGGAGCAGGTCCTCCGCGTCGGCCGGGTTGCGCGTCATGCGCAGCGCCGCCGAGTACATCGGATCCAGGTAGCCCAGGGCGTCGCGCTCGAAGCGCTCCCGCCGGGTCTCCTCGCTCTCCTCCGCCGACACCCGGTAGGTGTCCTCACCGATCGCCTCGGCCAGCTCCTCACCGGTGAGCGCCTCGCCCGTGGGCATGGCGTCGCCCGGGCCACGGCCCGGATCGGCCTCGTGCTCGGTCCCGACGACCGGACCCACCTCCTCGGCATGACGGGCACGGCCCACGGCGGGCCGCCCAGAAATGGAGGATATCGGGCTGACGGGCTTCTCGCCCGCGTCGAACCACTCCGGCCAGGAGGGGGCGAACGCCACAGCAGCCTCTCGCTCCTCAGGCCGTTCGGGGCACGCGATCGAACCCATCTGCCCTGCCTCTCACCGGTGACTCGTGCTGACGGAGACGACAACCACCCGCACCCCGCGCACATTCCCGCTCACGGAGACCATTCACTCGCACGAGTGAGCGAACGGCGACGCTCCGCTCACCGGTCCCCGACCAGGGCCAGCACCCAGTCCCCCACCGCGGCGCAGATCAGGTCCAGCACCTCGTCCTGCCCCACCGGCGCCCGCTTGGGCACCTCGAAACCGTGGCTGCCGTACGGCACCGCCACCAGCTCGTGCCCCGCGGGCAGCCCGGGGAACTCCGCCGGCCCGCCGAACGGGTCCGCCGCGCTCTGCACCACCAGCGTCGGCAGCCCCGACTCCAGCAGCTCGTCGGCCCGGCTCTTCTCCGGCCTGCCATGGGCCCCTCCTCCGCGATGGCGGGCGGAGGAGGGAGGGTGCAGCGGGAACGCCAGCGCCACCACCCCCACCGCCCCGGTCGCCGCGCCCGTCCGGCAGGCCACCCGCGCCCCGGCGCTGCGCCCGCCCACCACCAGCGGCAGCCCCTGCCCGGCCAGCCTCCCGGCCACCGGCCGCCAGCCGAGGTCCAGCGTCCTCGGCGCCGGCCCCAGCCTCTTCCCGGCCACCCGCCAGGGCTGCTCGACCAGCGCCACGGTGATCCCCCTGGCCGGCAGCTTCCCGGCCAGCGCCACCAGGTCCCTGGCCTCGATCCCGCCGCCCGCGCCGTGGCCGAGCGCCAGCACGGCCACCGGCTTCGCGGCCCGGTGGTAGCTGATCCGGGCCTCCCCGGCCTCGGTGGGGACCAGCTCGGTGGTGCTCATCTCGGCGTCTCCAGGAACCTTCGGAACAGGGCAGAACAGAACAGGGCAGGACGGGGCAGGACAGGGCAGGTCAGAACAAGGTGGTCTCGTACTCGGCCTCGGCCCACGGCTCCTTGAGCCCCGGGCCGTTGTTGCGGATGCTGCCGACCGCCGGCGAGACCGGGGTGGCCAGCAGCGCGCCCGGCGGCGGGGGTATCAGCAGCCGGCGCACCTCGTCCGGGTCGGTCAGCCCCGGGTCCAGCCACGCGTCCCAGTCCTGCCGGTCCAGGAACAGCGGCATCCGCTCGTGGATCGGCGCCAGCACCTCCTCGGCGTCCGTGGTGACGATCGTGAACGTCACCAGCCAGGCCTCCGGGTGCCCGGGCGGCACCGTCCGGTTGCGCCAGAACTCGTACAGCCCGGCCAGCGCCAGCGGGGCGCCGTCCGCCCGGGAGACGAAGTACGGCTTCTTGCGCGCCTTGCCGCGCTCCCCCGGCACCGTCTGCCACTCGTAGTAGCCGTCCACCGGCAGGATGCACCGGCGGGCGGCGAAGGCCTGCCGGTACGAGGGCTTCTCGTGCACCGTGTCCGACCGGGCGTTGATCATCTTCACCGCCGTCTCGGCGGAGTTCGACCACTGCGGCACCAGCCCCCAGCGCAGCACCCGCAGCTGCCGCACCGGGCGGGGCCGCTCCCTGCCCAGCCGCTCCAGCACCACGAACGCGCCGTCGGTCGGCGCGACGTTCCAGTTCGGGTCCAGGGTCTCCTCCGGGTCCCAGTGCTCGACGTCGAACAGCTCGACGACGTCCTCGGGCTTGCTGCTGGCTGAGAACCGACCGCACATGCGGGCCAGCTTGCCATGCCACCGGCCCCCGGGACTTCCTCGTCCCCGCGCCGGAACCGCCCGCTCCCGCCCGCCCGTCCCCGCATGGGAGGCTGCCCCGAACGGCCCAACGGGACGGGCCCGGTACGACGGACGGAGGCGGAGAGGCACCGATGAACACGAACGACCACACCTTCGGCGACCTGTGGAACCAGGTCACCGGCACCCAGAGCACCCCGCCCGGCTGGCTGGTCCTGGCCACCGGGGCCGTCGCCCTGCTCACCGTCCTGGCCCGCCCGCTCTGGCACGTCGCCCGCAACGCCGTGACCATCGCCCACGAGGGCGGCCACGGACTGGTCGCCCTGGTCACCGGCCGCAAGCTGGCCGGCATCAGGCTGCACTCCGACACCTCGGGGCTCACCCTCTCCTACGGCCGCCCCACCGGCCCCGGCATGGTCCTCACCGCCGCCTCCGGCTACACCGCCCCCGCCCTGCTCGGCCTCGGCTGCGCCGCCCTGCTCGCCACCGACCGGATCACCCTGCTGCTCTGGCTGGCGATCGTGCTGCTGCTCGCCCTGCTGCTGCGCATCCGCAACGCCTTCGGCTTCCTCACCGTGCTGGCCTCCGGCACCGCCTTCTTCCTGGTCTCCTGGTTCGGCAGCGCCGAGGTCCAGGCCGGCTTCGCGTACCTCGGCTGCTGGTTCCTGCTGTTCGGCGCGGTCCGTCCCGTCCTGGAACTCCAGCACCAGCGCAGGATCGGCTGGGCCCGCGACTCCGACGCCGACCAGCTCGCCCGGCTCACCCACGTCCCCGCGCTCGCCTGGGTCACCGTCTTCCTGCTCGTCGCCCTGGCCTGCCTCGGGCTCGGCGCCTCCTGGCTGCTCCAGCCACTGTCCTAGCCGGTCCGCGCACCGCGCGGCCCCGAGCCGTCCCGCACCGGCCGCCCGCACCCACGCCCGCACGCGGAATCCGTTCCGGCACGGCCCCTAGACTTGCCCCATGACCGAGACCCCGTGGCCCGCTCCCGTCGCCACCAGCCCCGTCGACGCCACCGTCAGCATCCCCGGCTCCAAGTCGGTCACCAACCGGGCCCTGGTCCTGGCGGCACTCGCCGACGGTCCCGGCTGGGTGCGCCGCCCGCTGCGCAGCCGCGACTCCCAGCTGATGGCCGACGGCCTGCGCGCCCTCGGGGTCACCATCGAGGAGAAGGTCAACAACGACTCCGGCGGCACCGGCGGCGGCGAGGCCTGGCGGGTCATCCCCGCCCCCGCGCTGCTCGGCCCCGCCTCCGTCGACGTCGGCAACGCCGGCACCGTGATGCGCTTCCTGCCCCCGCTCGCCGTCCTCGCCGACGGCCCGGTGCACTTCGACGGCGACCCGCGCTGCCGCGAGCGCCCCCAGCACGGCGTGATCAACGCCCTGCGCGCGCTCGGCGCCCGGATCGACGACGAGGGCCGCGGCGCCTTCCCGCTCACCGTGCACGGCACCGGCTCGCTGGACGGCGGCCCGGTCGAGCTGGACGCCTCCTCCTCGTCCCAGTTCGTCTCCGCGCTGCTGCTCTCCGGCGCCCGCTACAACCACGGCATCGAGGTCCGCCACGTCGGCGGCCCGGTCCCGTCGCTGCCGCACATCCGGATGACGGTGGAGATGCTGCGCCTGGCCGGCGCCCAGGTCGACGCCCCCGAGGACGGCGGCGAGAAGGACGTCTGGCGGGTCACCCCCGGCGCCCTGATCGGCCGCGACATGGTGGTCGAGCCCGACCTCTCCAACGCCGCCCCGTTCTTCGCCGCCGCCCTGGTCACCGGCGGCCGGGTCACCGTGCGGGACTGGCCCGCGCACACCACCCAGCCCGGCGACCAGCTGCGCGAGATCTACACCCGGATGGGTGGCGCCTGCGAGTTCACCGACGAGGGCCTCCAGTTCACCGGCACCGGCCGGATCCACGGCATCGAGGCCGACCTGCACGACGTCGGCGAGCTCACCCCGGTGATCGCCGCCGTCGCCGCGCTCGCCGACTCCGAGTCCCACCTGTACGGCATCGCCCACCTGCGCCTGCACGAGACCGACCGGCTCGCCGCGCTCGCCAAGGAGATCAACGACCTGGGCGGCGACGTCAGCGAGACCGAGGACGGCCTGCGGATCCGCCCGCGCCCGCTGCGCGGCGGCGTCTTCCACACCTACGAGGACCACCGCCTCGCCACCGCCGCCGCCGTCATCGGCCTCGCCGTGCCCGGCGTCGGGGTCGAGAACGTGGCCACCACCGCCAAGACCCTGCCCGACTTCCCCGGGATGTGGGCCGAGCTGCTCGGCGGAGCGGCGGCGGACGCCTGAGCGGAGACTGAGCACATGCGCCGCTACGGCAAGGACGCCGACGAGGACGACATCCGCAACCGCCCCGCCCGCCGGGGCTCCCGGCCGCGGACCCGGATCAGGCCCAAACACGAGGACGCCGCCGAGGCGATGGTGCTGACCGTCGACCGCGGCCGGATCACCTGCCTGGTCGATCCGGGGACGAAGCAGGAGCACGAGGTCGTCGCCATGAAGGCCCGCGAGCTGGGCCGCAAGGGCGTCGTCGTCGGCGACGTGGTCAACCTGGTCGGCGACCTCTCCGGGGACGCCGACACCCTGGCCCGGATCGTCCGGGTCGAGGAGCGCGGCTCGGTGCTGCGACGCACCGCGGACGACGACGACCCGTACGAGCGGATCGTCGTCGCCAACGCCGACCAGCTGGCCATCGTCACCGCCCTGGCCGACCCCGAGCCGCGCCCCCGGCTGATCGACCGCTGCCTGGTGGCCGCCTACGACGCGGGCATGGAACCGCTGCTGGTGCTCACCAAGTCCGACCTCGCCCCGGCCTCGATCCTGCTGGACTCCTACGCCTCGCTCGGCATCACGTACGTGGTCACCCGCCGCGACGAGCTGGAGACCACCGGCGCCGAGGCCGTCCGCCAGCACCTGCGCGGGCTGTCCACGGTGTTCATCGGCCACTCCGGCGTCGGCAAGACCACCCTGGTCAACGCGCTCGTCCCGGACCGCAGGCGGCAGACCGGGCACGTCAACGCGGTCACCGGCCGCGGCCGGCACACCACCGTCTCCGCCCTGGCGCTGCGGCTGCCCCCGCCGCCCGGTGCCAAGCCCGGCTCGAAGAAGGCGCTGGACCCCGGCTGGGTGATCGACACCCCCGGCTTCCGCTCCTTCGGCCTCTCCCACATCGACCCGTCCCGGGTCATCCTGGCCTTCCCCGACCTGGAGCCCGGCACCGTCGACTGCCCCCGCGCGTGCAGCCACGACGAGCCGGACTGCGCGCTGGACGCCTGGGTCGCCGAGGGCCACGCCGAGGCCGCCCGGCTCTACTCGCTGCGCCGGCTGCTGGCCAGCAAGGAGGGCGAGGTCGAGTAGGACGCGGAGCCGGTGGCCCGTTCGAGGTGTCGGAGCGGGCCCGCCTGGCGATCATAGGAAAGTCGGGCCGTTCACGTCCCGACCCTCGATCGACAGGGAGGGCACCCGATGGCATGGGCCCTGGTGGTCCTGGCCGGCCTGCTGGAGACCGGCTTCGCGATCAACCTCAAGCTCAGCGAGGGCTTCACCAAGCTCTGGCCCACCATCAGCTTCTGCGTGTTCGCCCTCGGCAGCTTCGGCCTGCTCACGCTCTCGCTGAAGACCCTGCCGGTCGGGCCCGCCTACGCGGTGTGGACGGGCATCGGCGCGGCCGGCACCGCGATCTACGGCATGGTCTTCCTGAACGAGACCAGCTCGGTGCTCAAGCTGGTCTCGATCTCCCTGGTGATCGCCGGCGTCATCGGCCTCCAGCTCAGCGGCACCGCGCACTGAGCGGCCGCGCGCCCGCGCCCGCTCCGTCCGCCCCCGGGCCGCGCCGGTCCGCTCCGTACCGCTCCGCGAGCCCGGCTGTGCCGATCGGGGGAGGCTCGCTAGGGTTTCGGACATGGCCGATTACCACGACGACCTCCGACTCGCCCATGTCCTCGCCGACTCGGCCGACTCGGTCACCCTGGAGCGCTTCCGCGCCCTCGACCTGAAGGTCGAGACCAAGCCCGACCTCACCCCGGTGAGCGACGCCGACAAGGCCACCGAGGAACTCGTGCGCAGCGTGCTCCAGCGCGCCCGCCCGCGGGACGCCGTCCTCGGCGAGGAGTTCGGCCTCCAGGGCTCGGGCCCGCGCCGCTGGGTGATCGATCCGATCGACGGCACCAAGAACTACATCCGCGGGGTCCCGGTCTGGGCCACCCTGATCGCCCTGCTGGAGGACGGCCCGGACGGCGTCGAGCGCCCGGTGGTCGGCATCGTCTCCGCCCCCGCGCTCCAGCGCCGCTGGTGGGCGGCCAAGGGTCTCGGCGCGTTCGGCGGCCGCAGCCTGGCCAAGGCCTCCCGGCTGCACGTCTCCGGCGTCTCCCGGATCGAGGACGCGTCCTTCTCGTACTCCTCGCTCTCCGGCTGGGAGGAGCGCGGCCGCCTCGACCCGTTCCTGGACCTCACCCGGGCCTGCTGGCGCACCCGCGCCTACGGCGACTTCTGGTCCTACATGATGGTCGCCGAGGGCGCCGTCGACATCGCCGCCGAGCCCGAGCTGTCGCTGTGGGACATGGCGGCCAACTGCGTCATCGTCGAGGAGGCCGGCGGCCGCTTCACCGGCCTGGACGGCGTCCCCGGCCCCGGCGGCGCCGACGCCGTCGCCTCCAACGGCCTGCTGCACGAGGAGGCCCTGCGCCGGCTGAGCGTCTGAGCGTGGTCGCGGCCCCCGCGACCGGTGTGAACCGGTCGCGGGGGCCGCCGTCCTGCCGGGCCCGGTGCTACTGCTTGCGCAGCTCCCGGACCGCCGCGTCCAGCCGCTGCCCGTAGTCGGCGTCGGCCTTGCGGAAGTTGTCGACCGCCCGCTCCACGATGTCCTCGCGGTCGGCCGAGACCTTGGCGATGAAGCCCGCCAGGTTGGCGATCAGGCGCTGCTTCTCCTCCTCGGAGAACAGCCGGTACAGGGTGCCCGCCTGCACGAAGTCGTCGTCCTCGGCGTGCGAGGGCGCCACGTGGTTGCCGGTGAGGCCGTCGACGGCGGTCGCGGCCCACAGCGGACGGCCGGTCTGCACCGGGCCGCCGAAGCTGTTCGGCTCGTAGTTCTTCTGCCGGCCGTGGCGGCCGTCGTACAGGTGGCCGTCCCGGCTGTTGGTGCGGGCCTCGGTGGCGTGCGGACGATTCACCGGCAGGTGGTCGGCGTTGATGCCGACCCGGTAGCGGTGGGCGTCGGCGTAGGCGAACAGCCGGCCCTGGAGCATCTTGTCGGGGGACGGGCCGATGCCGGGCACGAAGTGCGCCGGGGAGAAGACCGACTGCTCGACCTCGGCGAAGACGTTGTCGGGGTTGCGGTTGAGCTCCAGCCGGCCGATCTCGATCGGCGGGTAGTCGGCGTGCGGCCAGACCTTGGTCAGGTCGAAGGGGTTGAAGCGGTACTGCGCCGCGTCGGCCGCCGGCATGATCTGGACCTGCACCGTCCAGCTGGGGAAGTCGCCCTGCTCGATCGAGCTGCGCAGGTCCCGCTGGTGACTGTCCGGGTCCTCGCCGGCGAGGGTGTTGGCCTCGGCCTGGGTGAGGTTGCGGATGCCCTGGTCGGTCTTGAAGTGGTACTTGACCCAGAAGTGCTCGCCGGCCTCGTTCTGCCACTGGTAGGTGTGCGAGCCGTAGCCGTTCATGTGCCGGTACGAGGCCGGGATGCCGCGGTCGCCGAACAGCCAGGTCACCTGGTGGGTGGCCTCGGGCGACAGGCCCCAGAAGTCCCAGACGTTGTCCGCCTCCTGCGAGCCGCTGTACGGGTCGCGCTTCTGGGTGTGGATGAAGTCGGGGAACTTGACGGCGTCCTTGATGAAGAACACCGGGGTGTTGTTGCCGACGAGGTCGTAGTTGCCCTCCTCGGTGTAGAACTTCAGCGCGAAGCCGCGCGGGTCGCGCACCGCGTCGGCCGCGCCGAGGTTGCCCGCCACGGTGGAGAAGCGCAGGAAGACCTCGGTCTGCCTGCCGACCTCGGACAGGAACGCCGCCCGGGTCCACGGGGTCACGTCGGCGGTCACCGTGAAGGTGCCGTACGCGCCCGCGCCGCGGGCGTGCACCACGCGCTCCGGGATCCGCTCCCGGTTGAAGTGCGCGAGCTTCTCGAACAGCAGCTGGTCCTGGATGAGCGCCGGGCCGCCGACGCCCGCCGTCTCGGTGTTCTGGTTGTCGGCGACGGGGGCACCCGCCTCCGTGGTCAGGGTGGGGCGCTGCTCGTCCTGGATCGTCATGGGAGTGCCTCCGCGGTGTCCGGTCGTGATGACACGATCCTAACTTGGACTTTGTCCAAGTCAACACTGGAACCAATCTCAGAGTCTGACCTACTCTGGATGCATGAGTGACCTGCTGGAGAGACTGCGCGCAAGAGGCTGGCGGCTGACCTCGCAGCGCCGGGTCGTGGCCGAGGCCCTGGACGGCGACCACGTCCACCTCACCGCGGACGAGGTGCACGCCCGCGCGGCGGCCCGGCTGCCGGAGATCAGCCGCGCCACCGTCTACAACGCGCTCGGCGAACTGGTCGCCCTCGGCGAGGTCCTGGAGGTCGCCACCGACGGCCGCGCCAAGCGCTACGACCCCAACGCGCACCGCGCCCACCAGCACCTGGTCTGCTCGGGCTGCGGTGCGATCCGCGACGTCCACCCGCACGGCGACCCGCTCGCCGCCCTGCCCGGCGCCGAGCGGCACGGCTTCGCCGTCACCGCCGCCGAGGTCACCTACCGCGGGCTGTGCCCGAACTGCCGCGGGTAGCCGACCGGTTGCCCGGCCGGGACGCGCCCCGCGCGCTCAGCTCCGCACTCGGCTCGCCCTACCCGCTCAGCTCCGCACGCGGCGCGCCCTACGCGCTCAGCTCCGCGCTCAGCGCGCCCAGCAGCCGTCCGGCCCGCTCCGCCACCTCGGCCGGCCCGTAGTCGATCGCCCGCCGGCACCAGTTCTCCGCCTGCATCGGCTCTCCCCGGCGCAGCGCCAGCAGGGCCAGCCGCAGCGCCGCCCGGCCGTGCCCGGCGTCGGCGGCCCGGGTGTACCAGAGCATCGCCTCGGCCTCGCTGTCCTGCCGGGCCAGCAGCAGCCCCAGGTTGAACGCGGCGCTGCGGCTGCCCGCCTCGGCCGCCCGCCGGTACCAGCTCTCGGCGATCTCCAGCGCCCCGCGCTCGGCCGCCCGCACGCCCATCCGCACCTGCGCGCGCCGGTGCCCGGCGTCCGCCGCCAGCGCGTACCAGTGCTCGGCCTCGGCGTCCGCGTCGCCGCGCCGGTCCAGCAGCGAGGCCAGCCGGAACGCGCCCTCCGCCGAGCCGCCGGCCGCCGCCTGCCGGTAACGCTCCAGC
>NZ_MSJQ01000007.1 GCF_014596515.1 Streptomyces sp. CBMA156 | reverse complement strand
GCGCGACCAGCCGAGGTAGGCACCGCAGTTGCCGCAGAAGTCGTCCCCCTCCCCGTTGGCCGTTCCGCATTCGGGGCACACCGGCATCCGTCAGCCCTCCGCTCGCCCGGGTGGGCCGGGCAGGATCTCCACCCGGCAGGTCAGATGGACCGGACAGCCCGCCCTGACGACGGACCGCACCTGGTCCTCGTCCGGTGCCGGACCGCGCAGCGGCCAGACCCGGACCAGCACGTCCCCGCCCGGGGCGGGCGGCAGCCCGGCGTCCGGGTCGGTGGACCAGGAGGCGCCGCCGCCGTCCACGATCTCGGCTCCGGCGCCGAGCACCAGCCGCAGCCGTTCGGTGAGGCCGCGCCGGGTGCCGCGCCAGCGGTGCAGCTCCACGGCGCGCTCGACCACCGCGCGGCGCACCTCCACAGGCCAGGCCGGGTCGGTCTCCACCGCGACCCAGGAGGCCAGCCAGTCGAGGAAGTCGGCGGGGGCGAGGCCCGGCCGGAAGTACGCGGGCAGGTTGTCCAGGGTCGCGAAGACCGGGGCGAGGACGGTGTCCAGGCCCGCCGTGAACCGCTGGGCGAGGTCGTCGTCGGCGAAGAGCGCGGGCAGCAGTGCGCCGATCGGGTGCGGGCTGGGCAGCCCGGGGACGGCGGCGCGGGTCATGACGCCCCGTCCTCGGCGACCGCGGTGACCACGACCTGGTGCTGGTGCGAGAAGACCAGCGCGTCCGCCGGGACCTCGACCCGCTCGGCGGGCGCGCCCCGGCGCCCGGTGATCGGGTCCGCCGGGAAGAGCCGCAGCTCCTCGACGCCCGCGACGGGCGCGACCCGCTGGAGCACCGCGAACACCTCCCCGTACTGCACCGCCCGGCCGAACGGCCAGCCGGTGCCGTCGGCGCCGCCGCGCAGCGGGTTGAGGTACCGGTACAGCGCGGCGAGCACCTCCTCGCGGACCCGGTCGGGGTCGGCGGAGCGGGTGGTGAGCCGGGCGACCACCGTCACGCCCTGGTAGGTGGGCGGCTGCACGACGAGCCGGGTGCCGATCAGCCGCCGCTCGTCGAGGGCCGTGGCGACGGCGGCCAGCAGCTGCTCGTCGGGGATCAACTGCTCGAACCGCAGCCGGTCGCCCTCGTCCGCGACCGCGTCCGGGACCACCAGCACCCGTACCGCCCCCGCCTCCGCGCCGGCGGCCGGGACGCAGCTGACCCGGGCCGCGGACGGCGCCGCCTGCCGGGCGATCAGCTCGAAGTCCCCCGCGGTGACGGCGCGTTCCTGGAGGCGCAGCTGGTGCGGGGCACGGGCCTTGGCGTTCTCCACGGTCTCGCCGTCGACCCCGCCCCTGGCCGCCTCCCGGTTGTCCACCCGGGCGATGTACGGGACGGAGCTGCGCAGCACCGTGACGGTGTTCCTGGCGACGTTGCCCGCGATCCCGCCGCCGGTGCGGTAGTGCGGGACGCGCAGCTGCGCACCCTTGGGCGGTACGGCGCCGAAGGCGCGCAGGCTGCCGTCGGGTTCGCGGACCGCGGGCGGGAAGAGGAACTCTCCGGTGGTCGCGTCCAGCACCACGTGCCGGTCGGCGGGCGAGGACTCGCCGAAGTGCTCGACGACCGTCCACCGCTCCCAGCCCTCGCCGGCCGCGACCTCGACCACCGGGGGCTCGCCGTCGAGCAGCACCGGCGGGCGGGCGAGCCGGAAGCGCTGGCCGGCCACGCCCTCGGAGGAGCCGAGCGGCGCGCCGGTGACGGTCTGCGCGTGGACCGCGGTCGCGGTGCCGCCGACGGTGAACACCTCGGCCCGGCGGATGGTCGGGGACTCGGAGTAGAACGGCTGGCCCGGCCGCGGCTCGGTGACCCGGCAGCGCAGCCACCCGGCCCGGCGGCCGGCGACCACCGAGGCGGTGTGCCCGGCGGGCACGAACACCACCACCTCGCCGGGCCGGTTGAGGCCGCCGGTGGTGTCCTCGCCGGTCTCGCACGGGATCCAGCGCGCGCCGTCCCACACCTCCCAGGCCAGCGGCGGCTGGCGCGGGTCGACGCCGACGCCCTCCACCCGGCTGTCCAGCCGGACGACCAGGATGCAGCGCGGCACCACGGCCGGCAGGGCGAGGAGCATGGCGTCCCCGGCCACCGGGCGGTGCTGGAAGCAGGGCACGTCCGTACCGTCGGCCAGCCGGGCCGTGACGTCGGACTGCTCGCCGGAGGCGGAGACGGTGACCAGCCGCTCCAGCGAGCTGGGGACGACCGGGAGGTCATCGGCGGTGGAGAAGACCACCGCCTCGTCGGTCTCGGTGCGCAGCGTGGAGACCTCGGTGCCGGCCCGCAGCAGAACCGTTTCCGGCTGCGGGGCGGAGAGCCAGAAGTCGACCTCGGCCCGGGCCGCGGCGGGCGGGAAGAGCCGGATGCCGAGCAGGTCGAGGAAGGCGGCGTAGTTCTTCTCCGGCACCCGGTTCAGCCGGTAGAGCAGCTGGTCGACCAGGTAGGCGAAGGTCTCGATCAGGGTGACGCCAGGGTCGGAGACGTTGTGGTCGGTCCACTCGGGGGCGCGCTGCTGGACGTACCGTTTCGCCTCGTCGACGAGCTGCTGGAAGCGGCGGTCGTCCAGGTTCGGGGAGGGCAGGGCCATCAGCTCGCTCCCCCGGCCGTGGTGGTGAGGGCGTCTCCGGCCGGGTGCTCGGGGATGGTGTAGAAGGGGAAGACCAGGTTGCGGCGGTCGTTGGTGGCCCGCACAGTGTAGTGGACGTCGATGTAGAGCGTGCCCTCCTCGACGCTGTCGAAGGCGATCACCACGTCGTCGACCTCGATCCTGGGCTCCCAGCGCTCCAGCGCGATGCGCACCTCGCGGGCGATCCGCCCAGCGGTGGTGCTGTCGCCCGGGGCGAAGACGTACTCGTGGATGCCGCAGCCGAACTCGGGGCGCATCGGCCGCTCGCCGGGGGCGGTGCCGAGGATCAGCCGGATCGCCTCGGCGAGTTCGCGGTCGCGCTCCACCATGCCGATGCCGCCGGTGGCGTTCACCCGCAGCGGGAAGGCCCAGCCTCGGCCGATGAAGCTGCCGGTCATGCCGCGCCCCCGATCAGGACGTTGAACGCGCCGGCGACGATGGTGGCACCGCAGGTCGTCTTGTCGCCCATCCGGGCGGCGGGCAGGCCGCCGATCAGCACCACTCCCCCGGTGACCGCGCCCGGCGAGGGCATCACGAGGTTGCCGGGGCCCAGCGCCAGGTGCGGGGGGACGACGCAGGCGTGGACGGTGCCGACCACGGCGGCGGGCCGGCCGCCGATCAGCACGGTCGCCACCTTGAGGGCGGCGCCCGGCGGCGGGGTGGTGAGGGCACCGCCGTGGTCGGTCGGGTCGCCGGTCCGGGCTGCGGGGGGCATCTGCGGTCTCCGTTTCCGTGGGTGCCCCGCTGGTCGTGGGCACGTGCTTGCTGCCTTGTTCGTTGTGATGTTCCGTCAGTTGATGCGCACGAGGGCCCCCTTGAGCACCGCCTGGGCGCCGCCGTCCACGGTGACCGCCGTCGTGCCCCGCACGGTGACCGATCCGCCGCGCACGTCCACCGTCCCGGTGCCCGCGTCCAGGGTGATGCCGGAGGAGGTGAGCCGCACCGTGCTGCCGGCCGCGCCGCCGAGGCCGTGGACGGTCAGCACGATCTCGCCGCGCTGCTGGTCCAGGCTGACCTCCAGCTTCCCGTTCCCGCTCGCCAGGTGGACGCCGGACTTGCCGCCCGGCACGTCCAGCAGCTCCATCCGGTGGCCCGAACGGGACACCACGGAACGGCGGTTGACCTTGCCGGAGCCCGCGTCGACCAGCGGCACGTCGTGCGCGGAGGGCCGGTCCACGCCGTTGTAGAGCCCGCCGAGCACGTACGGGCTGTCCAGGTCGCCCTGCTCGAAGCCGACCAGCACCTCGTCGTTGACCTCGGGGCTGACCACGCCGCCGCCCCCGGCGCCGCCCCACTGCACGGTGCGCACCCAGTCGGAGACGTAGGTGTCGTCCAGCCAGGGGAACTTCAGCTTCACCCAGCCGCGCTGCCCGCCGCCCGGCTCCCGGACGTCGGTGACCACGGCGACGGCCAGGCCCGGCATCCGCGGCCCGCGCGGCGGGGCGTTGCCGCCGCTGGTGAGCCCGGCCAGCGAGCGGTCCGGGGCCGCGCTGACCACGACGGTGGTCCGGTAGCCGCGGAACGGTTCGAGCAGGTGGCGCACCCCGGTGGCGGTGTAGCGGCCGGAGAAGGCGGCGCCGACGTTCCCCAGGGCGACCGCGGTGCCGGCCCGCAGCCGCGGGTTGCCCTCGGCGACCACCTCCAGCTCGCCGAAGCCGGCCGCCACCGAGGCGGCCAGCGACCCGGCCACGGCGGCGGTCTCCGCCTGGGTGCGGTACGGGGTGTCGGCGACGGTCAGCTTGGCCTTGCCCGGGAAGGCGGAGGTCACCACCGAGGGACTCATCCCCGGCTGCACGGTCCTGGAGGTCACGGCCGGCTCGGTGGCGACCAGGGCGCTCTTGGTGGTGACGTTCCAGCCGCGGGCCTCGACCGTGTCCGCGCCGCCTGCCCCCGTCAGCACGCCGCGCAGCTCCAGCAGGTTGCGGCCGTACTCCAGCACCAGCGGGTTCTGCGGCGCGGGGGTGGAGGGGGCCGGCGCGCCGGAGGCGGGATCGGGCCGGACGAACTCCAGCTTCCCGTCGTCGTCGACCCGCACCTGCGCGCCGCTCTCCTGCGCCAGGAACTGGAGGAACTCCCAGTCCGGGACGTTCGCCTGGGAGAGCTGCTGGTGGACGACCGGAAAGGCGTCGACCTTCCCGCAGGTCAGGCCCGCGCCGGTGGCGACCTGGCGGACGATGTCGGCGGTCGTCATGTTCCGGAAGGCCTTCACCCGGCGCCCGCGCATCAGCCGGTGGGTGACCGCCGCGGCCCGCACCACGGTGTACGAGCCGGTGGTGTCCACCTCCAGCTCCAGCGCGGTCACCTCGCCGGTGAACAGCCGGGCCCGGGTGTTCCCCTGCACGGTGACCACGGAGATCCGCAGCGGGGTGCCGATGGTGATCCCGGTGGCGGAGAGGAAGGTGTGGTTCGCGTCCCGGAAGCTCAGCACCGCGGTGTCGGGCAGGCCGACGCTCTCCTCGATGTCGCAGGAGACCAGCTGGGCGGCCCAGACGGGCGGCAGCGGGCCCGGCGCCTCGACGACGGGATCGGCGGCGAAGGACCGGCCGCCCCGGGCCTCGGGTGTGGTCACGGCCGACCTCCCTGGGGCTGCCCGGTCCGGGTGAGTTCCTCGATCCCCGGCACGATCAGGTCCACGCCGGGGACCAGCGTCAGCGGATCGTCGATGTCGTTGGCCTCCGCGATGGTGCGCCAGGCGGTGGCGTCCCCGTACGCGCGCCAGGCGAGCAGCGGAAGGCTGTCGCCGGCGATCACCCGGTGGGTGCTGCGGGCCTCCGGCGAGCCCGAGGTCGGGTTCTGGCCGGCCGGGTCGACGCTGGCCTCGTCGATGCTGAGCGAGCAGACCGCCCGCAGCGGCTTCCCGTCGACGTCGAACAGCGAGTAGGTGACCGAGAGGCCGGTCAGCACCCCGTTGAACGACGTGGTCTTCAGGGTGCCCCAGTCCAGCCGGATCCACGGGCTGGCCGGTGTCTTGCGCGCCAGGCTGGCCGGGGTGGGCACGCACGCCGTCATCAGCTGCTCGACCGCCCGCTCCACCGAGTTGTCGTGGGTCGCGGTGGAGTCCAGGAACACGTCGAGGGAGAGCGAGCGCGGACCGCTGCCGACGAACTCGGGCAACGCGGACTCGCCCGCCATCCGGGACGGGGTGCGCCGCCACTCGGTGGTCTTGCGCAGCACCAGCGTCGCCGGGTTGAACTGGAGCCTGAGCCGCGCGAGCACGCCGCCGGGCTGGGCGCCGACCGTGGACGGGGGCTCCATGATGGTCAGTTGGGCCCGGGTGACGCTGGCGGGGACCGCTGGGGACATCCTGGTGCTCCTTCCGTGGTCGAGGGGGCTCGCTGAGGGGACTCGCTGCGGGGGCGGGTGGAGGTCAGGAGGGGCGCAGGCCCGCGTGGGCGATCTCCAGGGTCTCCATCGCGGCCAGGGAGTTGGCGGGGTCGAAGGACGGCCCCTCCCAGCGCACCGGGACGATCCCGAGCACCTGCCAGCCGACGATCCGGCTCAGGTCCGGCCGCAGCGCCACGATCTCGCCGTCCTTCGGCTCGACCTTCCGGACGATTTCGGACAGCCAGCGGGCGATCTTGGTGGTGTCGGCGGTGACCGCGCGGGTCAGCGTGATGTTCGACCAGGTGATGCGGCCCGGCAGCTGCCAGGCGAAACCGTTGTTGCCGCCCTCCGCGTACTGCTCGATCTCGACCTGGGCGCCGAGTCCGGAGCAGGTGGTGAACTCGCCCAGGTCGTTGCCGCCGATGGTCAGGCTGAAGAACACACTGGACGCGAAGATGGTGTCGGTCATCGGTTCCGCTCCCTGCTTCCGGTCACTTCGCTGCGGCCTCCTGTCGGCCTTCCACCTGGTCCGTGTTCTGCTCTGCGCTGCGCTCGGCTCAGCGGCGCATGTCGTACGGTCTGCCGCCGCGCTCCCTGCCCCTGCGCAGTTCGGTGCGCAGCAGCCGGCCGACGGGTTCGACCAGGCGCCGGGCCAGCTCGTCGAGGTCGGAGGGGTCGGCGGCCGGATGCGCGGTCGGCGCGCCGGGGGTTCCGCCGGGGGCCTTCGCGGGGGCCGGGGCGGGCTGGGACGACGGGGCGAGCTGCACCGTGGTGGGTGTGCGCGCCGGCACGGCGGTCAGCGGCACCCCGGTCAGGCCCGCCTGCTCGGCCACCCGCTGCAACAGCCGCGCGGTGCCGGGTGGGGGCGGCGCGGCCGGTACCGGCGGCGCAGACGGGGCGGGCCGTACGGCGGGAGTGCTCGTGGCCTGGCCGGCCGGCAGCAGGGCGCGGGCGACGACGGGCGCGGCCGCGGTCGCGGAATGCGGGCCCGGTACCGGGTTCGTGCCCGCGGCGGCGGGCGGCTGCGCCGGGGCCGGCCGCGGAAAGCGCGAGGGGGTCGGAAGGCGCTGGATCGACGGAGTCGTCACGGGCCTGAGCCGGACGACCGGCGGACGCGGGGTGCTCACTCGTGCGGACGACGGGGTGGCGGCGGGCTGAGGGGCGTGGTGGTCCGCGCTCGTGGCGCTGGCCTGTCCTGCCCATGGCGTCGCGGGAGCGCTCATGGCCGGGACTGCCGCAGGAGTTCGGCCGGGCAGGGCGTGCGGCGGGTCCGCGGGGGCCGCCACAGGCGGGGTGGCAGCGGGCGCCGCCGGACCTGCCAAAGCCGACGGAGCCGACGGACCTGCCGGACGCCGGGAGAAGGAACGTTGCACCACGGCCATGAGCCCGCGGGACGCCTCCGCACCGGCTGCGCCGCCCGGCCGGGTGGCCGCCGACGGGGTGCGGGGCTGCGCCGGACTCGTCTGCGAGGCGGGCTCCCTGGTCGCGGTGCCGCTGCCTCCGGTGCCCGGCGAGCGCCCGGAATGCGCACGTGGACGCGAGCGCTGCGGGACGGCTGCGGCTGCGGTCGGCTCGCCCGCCGGTCCCCCCTCCGTACGGGACGCGAGCGCGTGGGGCCAGACGGCCCGGACCACGGGTGGCGTCGGTGTCGGGACGGCACCGGTGGAAGCGGTGGCGGTGGTCGTGAACGGTACCGGCGGGGTGGCGAGGACGGCCGTCAACCGGCGCTCGCCGATCAACCCACGCCTCTGGCCGGGCAGTTGCACGGCTCGCTGCACGCCAAGGCCACCAGCGGCCGGACGCGCGGGAACCGTCACGGGAACCACCGGGCGGCCGCCTCCGGGCGCGGTCGGCTGCGCAGCGGGCGTTCCCGTTCCGGGGGACGCCGATGCGCGCCTGCCGCGTTCCGTACTCGGCTGTGCACCCCGGCCACCGGCGGCCAGGGTCGCCGGACCGGCCGGTCGACCGTCGTCACCGCTCCCGGAGAGGGGCGGGGCCTCCACCGGACCGTCGCCGGAGCTCCGGGTGGCGCGCTGAACGGGCAGCCCTTCGCCGGCCGCCGGTGCGCCGACGGCCGGGGCCGCGTCGCTCGTCACCGGGGCCGTGATCCGCTGGAC
>NZ_MSJQ01000069.1 GCF_014596515.1 Streptomyces sp. CBMA156 | reverse complement strand
TTCCGTCCAGGGCGCGGGCCAGCTCATCGGCGCCGACGGCAAGCCGATCGGCGGTCAGGGCCCGCCCACCCTGGCGGGCAACTGGCTGACCGACGGCCGGCTCAACCCGTACCGGCTGGCCGAGGGCCGGGCGCCGGCCGCCCCGGGCGAGGTCGTGGTGAACCGGGGCGCGGCCGAGGCGGGCGGGCTGCACCTCGGTTCGACCACCGTGCTGCGCACGCCAGAGCCGGTGCCGGTCACCGTCGTCGGCATCGCCACCTTCGGGGCGAGCGCGGACGGCATGGGGCCGAGCACCTTCACCGCGATGACCTTCGCGGACGCCGAGCGGTACCTCACGCCCAAGGGGGAGGGACAGGCCGGTTCGATCCAGGTCCGCGCGGTGGACGGGGTCTCCCAGCGCGAGCTGGTCGACCGGATCACCCCGCAGCTGCCCGCCGGCGTCCAGGCGATCACCGGCGCGGCGGCCACCCAGGAGTCCACCCAGCTGGTGTCCGGGCGGTTCCTGACCATGTTCACCACGCTGCTGCTGGTCTTCGCCGGGATCGCGCTGCTGGTGGCGACGTTCACCATCCACAACACCTTCGCCATCGTGGTCGCCCAGCGGACCAGGGAGAACGCGCTGCTGCGGGCGCTCGGCGCGGGGCGCGGCCAGGTGCTCGGGGCGACGCTGGCGGAGGCGCTGGCGGTCGGCCTGCTGGCTTCGCTGGGCGGGCTGCTGGGCGGCATCGGGGTGGCCGCCGGGCTCAAGGCGCTGTTCTCGGCGCTCGGTTTCGCCCTGCCG
>NZ_MSJQ01000068.1 GCF_014596515.1 Streptomyces sp. CBMA156 | reverse complement strand
CCGCGCAGGCGGCGGCGTGCAGCAGCACCGCCGCGGCGTCCACCCGTTCCTCCCCCAGCCCGAGCCGGTACCCGGTCGGCGTGCTGACGATCAGCGAGGCCCCGAACCTGGCCCGCGCCCGGGACACCAGCACCTGGAGGGCCTTCTCCGGCCGCTCGGGCCCCGCCTCCGGCCACAGCCCGTCCACCAGCCGCCCCCGGCCGCAGCCGCTCCGCGCCTCCGCCGCCAGCAGCGCGAGCAGCCCCCGCAGCCCGGGGGCGGTGACCTCCTCACCCCGGAAGGAGACCGTGGACAGTACCCGCAGCTCGATCGTCACCGCGTCAGGGTAACGATCACCCTTCCGCCCATCGGCCCTGACCCCAGGTCAGCGGCAGCCGGCCTTGTACGTAAGCCCGCCGGTGCCTATCGTCACGATGTATCGGTTCGCTCTATGACACCGTCAGAGCCGGGCCGGCCGCAAGAACCCGGCACAGCCCGCCGATCGGAAGGAGCTTCGATGACGGGGCCGGACCACACCACCGAGCACCACCAGGACGAACGACGGCTGCACAGCTCGTCGTTCGGCCGGGCAGCGGTCGCGTACGCCGAGCACCGCCCGGACTACGCGCGGGCCGCGGTGCGCTGGGCCCTCGAAGCCACGCCCGGCCCGCGGGTGCTCGACCTCGGCGCGGGGACGGGCAAGCTCACCGCCACCCTGGTCGCACTCGGCTACGACGTCGTCGCGGTCGAACCCGACCCGGCGATGCTGGCCGGACTGCGCGGCTCGCTCCCGGCCGTCCGCGCGCTGCCGGGCAGCGCCGAGGCGATCCCGCTGGCGGACGGGTCCGTCGACGCCGTGGTGTCGGGCAACGCGATGCACTGGTTCGACATGGACGTCGCGGGCCCGGAGATCGCCCGGGTCCTCGCACCCGGCGGCATCCTGGCCGGCCTGTGGAACGTCTTCGACGACGGGGTCGACTGGGTGGCCGGCCTCGCCCGGGTCGCCGGCCCCGCCGCCATCGGCCCGCGCGACGTGCCCGCGAGCTGGCGCACCGCCACGGCCCGGATGCACCTCCCCGCGTCGGGCGGGGCCGCCCGCTTCGACTCCCCTGAGCAGGCGGAGTTCCCGCACGGGCAGCGCCGGACCGCCGACTCCCTCGTCGCCACCCTCGCCACCAAGGCGGGCATCCTGGTCATGCCGGAGCAGCGGCGCGAGGCCCTGCTCGGCGAGGCCCGCGCCTACCTCGCCGCCCGCCCGGAGACCGCCGCCGGCGAGTTCACCCTCCCGATGCTGACCAGCGTCCTGCGCGCCCGCCGGATCTGACGCGCGTCGCCCGCCGCCCCGGTCCGGGGGCCGAGCGAGTGGGCCCGAAGTTCAGTCCCCCGTGGGCGCCGGGGCCTCCACCGGCCCGGCCGGGTGCTCGGGTTCGAGGACGAAGACCGGGATCACCCGCGGCGCCCTCTCCTGGTACTCGGCGTACGGCGGATACGCGGCGACCGCGCGCTGCCACCACCGGGCCCGCTCGTCCCCGGTGAGTTCACGGGCCGTCATGCCCTGGCGCTCGGGGCCGTCCTGGAGGTCCACCTTCGGGTCGGCCTTGAGGTTGAAGTACCAGTCCGGGTGGCGCGGGAAGCCGCCCTTCGAGGCCACCGCCGCGTACCGTCCCTCGTGCTCCACGCGCATCAGCGGAATCTTGTGGATCCGGCCGCTCTTCGCACCGCGCATCGTGACGATGACGACCGGCAGGCCGGTGTCCCGCAGCGTGGTTCCCCGCGTGCCGCCCGAGCTCTCGTACAGCTCGACCTGTTCGCGCACCCACTGCGCCGGACTCGGCTGGTACTCGCCCTCAAGAGGCATCGCATTCACCCCACTGTCGTGCACGGACCGTGCCGGGACGGTCCGGACGCAAGCCTCCCGTGAAAGGGGACACCGCCGTCCCCGCTCTGCCGACACCGCCCAGTGTGACGGCAACGCTCCGGGGTCGCACCCGGCTCCGCGTCCCCGCAGGTCATCGACCCGTTCGTGAACGCCCCCCGCGGCCGGCGGGCTGCCGGGCCCGCTCCGTGGTCGGCCCCCGCAGGACGTGCGAACTCGACCACCGGGCCAGTGTTTCCCCCGCGTTTCCCCACGGCTCCGGGGACGGGAAAGTGCCACGCGCGGAGGGCGGGACCGGCAGGGGCCGCCTCCGTAATCTCGTTGCAGGGCAGACCTGCCCGCCCGAAGCGGGATCGCTGGAGGTTCTGTGGGATACACCGTTCTGAGCACGACCAGCGTGCCGGCCGAGCAGCGTTTCGACTGGTGGTGCGACCTGATAGGCCGTTCCGTCGCCCCCGTCCGGATCCACAGCCGCCACACCTCCGACTTCGTGGCCGACGCCGGCGCCCTGGATCTGGGGGCGGTCCGGCTGACCACGATGTCCTTTCCGCCGATCCACTCCTTACGCACGCCCGCGCTGATAAGGAACTCCGACCCCGAGGGCTATGAACTGGCGTTCATCCTGGACAGCGAGATGTCGATAGAGCAGTCCCGGCAGGGCAGCCGCCTGTCGGCGGGCGACTTCGCCCTGTGGAGCACGTCGTTGCCGTACGAAGGACGGGGGCTGGGCGGGACGGCCGGGCCGCTGCTGCGCGGCATCGTGCTGCATCTGCCACGTTCCGGCTTCCCGCTCCCGGACGGCAGGGTGGACCGCCTCCTGGCGCGGGCCCTGCCGGGCCGGAGCGGTGTCGGCGCGGTGCTCGCCGCGTTCCTGCGGAGCGTCCTCGACCAGGCACCCTCGCTGGAGCAGCCGGCCCTGGAACGGATGGGCAGCGCGGCCTGGGAACTGACCGCCGCCTTCCTCGCCCACCACCTCGACGCACACGACCGCCTCCCACCGGAGGCCCGCAACCGCATGCTGCTGGCCCGGATCAACGCCTTCATCGAGGACAACCTGGCCCAACCCGCCCTGTCCCCCACGTCCGTCGCAGCCCACCACGGAATCTCGGTACGGACGCTCCACTACCTCTTCCGGCAGCAGGGGGAGACCGTCGCGGCGACCATCCGCAGTCGCCGGCTGGCGCGCTGCCGGGCAGCCCTGAGCGACCCGGCCCTGCGTACGCTGCCCGTCCACGCCATCGGCGCGCGCTGGGGCCTCGCCGACGCCGCCACCTTCAGCCGATCCTTCCGCGGCGCCTATGGCGTCACCCCCGCCGAGCACCGGCGATCGACGCTCCCCGTCGTCCCCGCCACTCGTCCCGCCCGCCTTGCGCACGGTGTCAAGGAAGGCTGCGCCGATGGCCAATGACGCCGGCCGGGGGCCCGACGCAGACTTCTCGCACTGGGCCGAAGCCACGGCCCATCCCACGACCGAGGAGCGACGATGCGAGGAGTGAAGACGCGCGCACGAGGGCTGCTGCTGACAGCTGTGGCCACGCTGAGCCTCACCGCCGGCACCATGGCTGCGGCCGCCCCGGCGAGCGCGGACAGCTGCGTCAACGGGTGGTTCTGCCTCTACTACAACTCCAACGGGGGCGGTGCGTTCGTCAGGATCGGCGGGAACATCCCCAACCTGACGGACACCAAGTTCACCGCCTGCGGCACCACCTGCAACGGCGTCGGTCAGAGCGTCTGGAACAACGCCGGCTCGGCTCGGAACACGAACGACTTCTACGCTGCCACGGTCTTCTACCGGTTCGAATACAAGGGGGCCAGCGACTTCGTTCCGACCAACTTCCTCACCAACCTCCCCAATACGAAGAACGAGGACGCCTCGGTGCTGTTCGGCCCGTGAGCAGGCGGACCGTACTGACGGCGTGCGCGGTCGCCGTCTGCGTCGCGGCCGGCGGGGCGGCGGGCTACACCGCCACCGCCGGCCGCGGCCCGGCCCGCGACGGGAGCACACGGACGGATCTCCCCGTACAGGCGTACCTGCTCACCTACCAGCAGCGCGACGACCTGAACAGCGCGTACGAACGGCTGGTGGAGCGGTGCATGCGGGACCGGGGGGCGCCGATCCAGCCGCTGACGCACGTACGCCCGCCCCTGAAGGACTTCCTGGAACGGCGCTACGGCCTGACCGACCTGGAACAGGCCGAACGGTACGGCTACGGGCTCCCTCCCACCAGGGACGCCGCGGCGGCACCGGCCCCGCCGGAGCTGACGGAGGCCCAGCGCCTCGTCTACGACGGCGGTCCGGGCGAGGGGCCGTCGCAGGGCTGCGTGGGCTGGGCCGTGCAGCAGATCGGAGACACCGCCAGGGTCCGGGAGACTCCGGTCGCCATGGAACTGCAGCGGAAGTCATGGGACGCCTCGGCCAAGGACCCCCGCGTCGTCGCGGCGACGGCCAGGTGGTCGGCGTGCATGAGCGCGCTCGGCTACCACGTCTCCTCGCCCGTGGACACGGCTGCCACTCCGACGTCCGACCAGGCGGCGGAGCGGGCCCTGGCCGCCTCGGAGGTACGGTGCAGCCGTTCGTCCGGCGTCGTCCGCGAGTGGTTCGCGGTCGAGGCCGCGTACCAGGACGAGATGATCGAACGGAACAAGGACGCCCTGCTCGCCGAACGGTCCGCCGCGCTGCGGGTCGTCAACCGGGCACACGCGGTGCTCGACGGCTGAGCCCGAGATGACGCGGCGCCAGGAGATGGCCGGCCCTCCCGCATGCGCCGCAGGCGAGCCGGTGCGGCCCGGTGAGATCAGGTCATCGAGCGCACCACGTTCCGCCTGACCGGCTGCCGCCGGTTCGGCCACCGCTACCTGGCCTTCCCCGGCCCGGCCGCCGCCTCGTGCCGCTCCGGTCGCCTCCTCGGGCTCGCCACGGGGGAGACGGCCGTGGCCGCGTTCGGGACGGGCGGCCGGGACCGGAGGTCCGGGGTGGAGCGTGCGGGAACGGCCGGGGCCCGCAGCCGGGCGAACGGACGTTCGGCCTGATCGCCCCGCCGCGCCCCCGGGGCCGGCCCGGTCCCCGGCCGTGGCGAGGCGTGCGTCCGGCGCACCCGCGCGGGGCGCCCGCAGGTCCGTGTGGCAACTGTCCGAAAAGGTCTCCGCGCCCGCGGGGCACGGTTGCGCGGGCCGCCTCGCGGCCGTGAGCCTGTGACGACGGCCATCGGCAGTCGGGCTTCACCGGTGGGGAGCGGGCCGTGGCGGGGTGCGGCCCAGGTGGACGCATCCGGTCGGGGAGGAGATGCTGTGGCGCCCAGTCACAACCTGGAGATGCCGGACAAGAGGCCGTCACATCCGTATCGGGCTCTCGACAGGGAGTTGGTGCCCGGCCACGACAAGAAGCTCGACATGGCGCGCCACCACGTCACGCCCTACAACCAGCTCAAAGCCCTCTGGAACGCCAACCTCAAGGATCCGGCCGTCGCGAGAAGCCTTCTCCTGGCGATCGACACGAACATCGGTCTCTACACCGACAGGTCGGATTCCGCCCGCAAGGACGACCAGCGCGTCCGCACGTTCTGCGCGGAGCTCGCGAACGGTCAGTTCACCCACAATCCGGGCGGCGATCGCCACACCGGCTGGGACAGCTTCTGGGAGGTCTACTCCTGGCTTCCCGGGAACCTCTTCATCGGCCCCACAACCCGGGCCGACGACCCTGAAGAGAATTTCGAGAAGGATGCCGAGCCGATATTCTCCTCGGCCCACGGTGTCGATCCCCGCTACGGGCTCCTCTCGCTCGTCAACAAGAAGATCACCGAGCACCTGGGCTCCAAGACCTGCCGATCGGCCGAAGAAGCCTACGGAATGCTGGCCGAAGTGGCCACACAGGCCCGCTACGTGGACTACCAGGGATCCCACTGGACATGGGAGACCGACAAGGCCGAGCTGAGAAGGCTGAAGCCCGGGGCGAAGAAACAACCGCCGGATGGGCCCAGGATCAAACCGGGCACCGGCTCGTGACCGCGGGAGGGGGAGTCCGGTGGATCTCGAAGCCCTGAAGGCGCACCTGGCGGGTCTGGGGGATCCGCCGACGCTGCGCGCCGAGGACGCCGCGCTTCCCGAGCGGCTGCGCGCCGTGCTGGCGGCGTTCCCGGACGGCGCGTGCCGCGGTGCGGCCGGCAGCGGGCGGCCGGAAGTGGACGCGGGGCGTACGAAGCTGACGCTCGTCCTCGCCTGGCAGTCCACCGCCTGGCCGGCCGGGGCGCTCGTGGCCATGGCGGTGACGTCGGTGACGGTGACCGCGACCGCCCAGGGCTCGGTCACCGTGGCGCTGGGCGGCACCTTCGACGGCGTCGAGGTGGAGTCGACGCTGGCCGTGGACGACGTCGGATGGCTGACCGCCGCCGTACGGCCGCGGCAGCCGGGCGCGTTCGCCCGCTCGCTGGACGAGCTGGGCAGCCGCTTCGCGGGCGCCGGCCCGTGGCGGACCGCGCGGGAGGGACTGCGCGCGTTCGGATTCGACCCCGGGGACGTCGCGGGCTTCGACTACCGCCTGGTCAGGACGGGGCAGGGCACGTCGGCCGGCTACCAGGCGACCTCCGTCGCGGTCGTCGCCGACCTCGACGTCAAGGGGCTCCCCCTGGAGGTCGCCCTGCGGCTTCCCGACCTGGGTGTCACCGGCAGGCTGCGTGACGGCAGACCGATCGGCGTCCGGTCGCTGCTGGAGTCGTTCGGCATCCCCGCGGGAGAGGTGCCCGAGTCCGCCGCCGTCAGCGAGCTGTCCTTCGGAGCCCTTCTGGGGGACTGGTACCTCCTTCGGATGAAGGCCACGGGCGACTGGGCGCTCGGGCCCTTCACGGCCACGTCCCTGAGCCTGTACGTGTACCAGGACGCCCTCCAGGGACTCACCGCCCGCATCGCGGGCACGGCGACGATCGACTCCTCCTTCCACATCGAGGTCTCGGCCGCGAAGGCCCCCGGCGACAAGGGCGGCTGGACCTTCGGCGGCGGCCTGGAGGCCGGTGAGGCGCTCCGCATGGACGACGTCCTCGACGCCCTGCACCTGTCCGACGTGCCGGAGCCGGTCAGGACGCTGGAGCTCACCGCGCTGTGGCTGTCGTACACCAGCGGCACCGACACCGTCGACTTCGACTGCCGGGGAGAGGTGACGGTCGCGCAGGGGGTGACGGCCTCGCTGGAGGCGAGGATCACCCGGGACGGCTCCGGGGCGCAGTACCGCGGGGTCCTCGACGTCGACGGCTTCACCTTCGACGTCGTCTTCGACGAGCAGAAGGGCGGCGCCTCGAAATCCGGCGCCTCGAAGTCCGGCGCCTCCGTCCTGGCCGCCACCTACCGCAGCCCGGGTGAGGGCACCGAGATCGCCCTGCGGGACTGGGTCGCGCACTTCTCCCCCGACCTGGCCGACGACGTGCCCGACAGCCTGCGGGTCGGCCTCAAGGACGCCAAGTTCGTCCGGGTCGAGCCGCCGGGCGGCCCGGCGCGGTTCTGCGTCGGCGTGGACCTCTCGGCGGACTTCGACCTCACCCGGCTCCCCCTGGTCGGCGGGTTCCTCTCGGGGGCGGGCGGCAGCCTGGCGGTGCAGAACCTCCAGGTCCTGTACAGCTCCGGCGTCTTCGACCCCCCGACGGCCGACCTGGTGAACGGACTGCTCGGGCAGGCGCAGGTGGTACCGCTGCCCACGGCGGGGCTGACGCCGGGGGTGGGAGCCCTGGCCGAGCTGCGGATCGGGCAGGAGACCGTCCCGGTCGCCCTCGGCGTGCCCCCGGCGAAGACCGGTCCGACGGGAGCGGCCGGGCAGCCGACGGCTCCGGGCTCCCCGGGCACCGATACCCCGGTCCCCCCTGCCGTGCCCGGCGGCCCGGCCTCCACCGCCGTGTGGGTGCCGGTGCAGAAGCAGCTCGGTGTGGTCCAGATCAACCGGGTGGGAGTCGTCTACCAGAACAACGCGCTGCTGTTCGCCCTGGACGCGGGGGTCGCTCTGGGCCCGCTGTCCCTGTCCCTGGACGGCCTGGCGGTCGGCTCGGCCCTGGACCGCTTCGCGCCCGTCTTCCAGCTCGACGGCGTCGGCGTGGGGTACTCGGCTCCCCCCGTGCAGATCGCGGGCGCGCTGCTGCGCATCCCGCCCGACAGGCTGCCCAAGGAGGTGCTCTTCCAGTTCGACGGGACGGCGACCATCGCCGTGCCCGACTTCTCGCTGGCCGCCGTCGGCTCGTACGCCCAGCTGAAGGACGGCCAACCGTCGCTGTTCCTGTTCGGCCAGCTGGAGGCGCCGCTCGGGGGGCCGCCACCGCTCCTGGTCACGGGGCTGATGGCCGGGTTCGGCTTCAACCGGGAGCTGACCCTGCCGACCGCCCGGGAGGTGACCGAGTTCCCGCTGCTGACCCTGAACAAGCAGGGCCCCGACGCCGCCAAACGGCCCACCGGGGTGCTGGACGTCCTGGAGGGGCGCGAGCCCGCCGTGCCGGGCGGGCCGTCGCGCACCTGGATCGCCCCGAAGGAGGGGTCCTTCTGGCTGGCCCTCGGCATCGAGTTCACGGTCGCCGAGGTGGTGAACTCCAAGGTGCTGCTGGCCGCCGAGTTCGGCCGGGAGCTTGCACTGGCCGTCCTCGGCATCGCCACCGTCCAACTGCCGCTGCCCGCCGAGTCCGCGACCCGCACGTACGTGTACGCCGAACTGGGCCTGGAGGCGGAGGTCCGGCCGCTCGCCGGGAGCTTCGAGCTGGCCGCGCAGCTCGCGCCCGTGTCGTACGTGCTGACCCCGGACTGCCACCTCACCGGCGGGTTCGCCGCCGCCATGTGGTTCGGGCCGCACCCCGACGCCGGACAGTTCGTGGTCACCCTCGGCGGCTACCACCCCTCCTTCGAGAAACCCGCCTCCTACCCCGCCGTACCGAGGCTCGGCATCGACTGGGCGGTCAGCGGCAATCTGACGATCACCGCGCAGGCGTACCTCGCGGTGACCCCGTCCTGCGCGATGGCCGGGGGCAGGCTGTGCATCACTTTCCACGCCGGCGACTTCCAGGCCTCGTTCACCGCCCAGGCCGACCTGCTGCTGTCGTGGCGGCCGTTCTCCTTCACCGCCCGGATCTCGGTGAGCATCGGCGCGTCCTACACGATCAACATCGGACTCATCCACAAGACGATCAGCGCGCACGTGGGCGCCGATCTGGAGCTGTGGGGGCCGCCGACGGGTGGCTCGGTCACCGCGCACTTCGTCGGCTTCTCCAAGACGATCGGTTTCGGCCCCGGCCGATCCGGCACCGACACCAGGGCGCTGGGCTGGAGCGAGTTCGCCGACCTGCTGCCGAAACCGGCCGACGTCGTCACCGTCGGACCGGTGGGCGGCATCGACAGGGCCGTCGAGGACACCACCCCCCAGGACCGGGGCAACAGCGGCACGTTGTGGTACGCCCGCGCCCGCGACCTGCGGTTCTTCACCCAGTCCGCGGTGCCAGCCAGCCACCTGCGGATCGGCGCGGACCCGCTGTCCGCGCCCGGCGCCGGAGACGGCCCCGCGGTCGACGTGCGGCCCATGGACCTCTCCGGGCTGGTCGGCGAACACCGGCTGACGCTGTACTACGAGGACGCGCCCGCCCCGATGGACGGCTGGACGACGACCCCGCGCACCCACCACCTGCCCGCCGCACTGTGGGGCGCCCCGCCGACTCCCTTCAGCCACACCCCGGGCGCCCCCAGCGCCGAGGTCCTCGCGGACCGTCCGGTCGGCTACGACGTGCGGGCGCCCCGGCCCCGGCTCGCCGACTCGCGCGGGGTGTTCCCGCTCAGCGAGTACTCCGCCGACGAGATCCCGCCCGGCCTCGCCCCGCTGCCCTCCTCCCCCGTCGCCGACCGCGACTACGTCTTCGTCCCCGACGACACGTGCGTGCGGCGGATCGGAGAGACCGACCGGGGCACGGCACGGACCGGGCGCGACCAGGTGTGCGCGGCGCTCGTCGACGCCGGGCTGCTCGACGGCCCGGCCGACCCGCTGACCGCCCTGGCGGCCGGCGCCGGCCACTTCTTCGGCCAGGCCCCGATGGTGCAGAACCCGGACCGGACGTGAGGGAGCAGACCACGTGAGCGCGAGCCCGCCGCACCCCGCCCGCGACACCATCCCCATCGGGGACATCGAGCTGCACGACCGCTACCTGCCCGCCCTGCCCGCCGGGAACTACCGGATCGAGGCCACCCACACCCTGCGCACCGGGACGGACGGGAGCGCGCGGACCGTCGCCGGGCCGTTCCGGGCCGTCCAGCGGTTCACCGTGCGCGCACCCCAGGTGTCGATCGACGCCACGACCGCCGTGGTCGCCAAGCACCCGCCGGACACCGCCGCAGGGCGGTTCGCCGACGTGCTGCCCCACCTGGTACTCGGTGACCCGCTGCTGCCGTGGGAGCGGCCGCTGCACGGGGCGGGGGCCGGCACCCCGTGGCTGGCACTGCTGGTCCTGACCGACGACCAGCTCGTCGGCGGCGACACCTCCCCGAACCGGACCGAGTCGACCACCGTGGGCGACTTCCTGGCCGACGATCCCGCCGTGCTCAAGCCCGCGCTGCACCGGGAGTCCGACATCGGACCGGACGACCCGTGCGACGTCATCCGGATCCCCACGTCCGTGTTCCCCACGGTGGCACCCCGGCTGACGGAACTGCCGTACCTCGCGCACTGCCGCGGCGCCAACACCGGGGACCGGCCCGTCCTCGGCCTCCAGGAGGACGGGTTGTTCTCCGTCGTCGTCGCCAGCCGCTTCCCCGCCGCCGGCCCGCCCGGCTCACCGCCGGACGCCCGCACCAAGAACATCGTCCACCTGGTGTCCCTGGAGGGCCACGAGCCGCTCCTCGGCCCCGACCCTGACTTCCAGGACCGCACGTCTGTCGCCCTGCTGTCGCTGTGCAGCTGGTCGTTCTGGGCGGAGCCGGACGGCAAGGCCCACTTCCGCGACCTCGCCGAAGGACTCACCCGGACACCGGACGGCTCCCGGGCGGCCACCCGCGAGGAGATGTGGCTGCGGCTGCCCTCCCCCTACCGGGACGCCGACGGCACCCCGCCCGCCCGGCGGCAGGTGGCCCGGCGGATCGCCGACGGCCACCTGCCGCTGCCGTACCTGACCCGCTCCGGCGAGCGCGCCTTCGGCTGGTACCGGGGGCCGCTCACCCCCGTCCCACCCCAGCCCGTCGACCGGGTGGCCACCGCCACCAGCGCGGACGCCCTGCTCGGCTACGACCCCGCCTGGGGCAGCTTCGACGTGTCGCTGGCCACCGCGTTCGAGACCGGGCGGGCGCTCGCGCTCGCCGATCCGGCGTACGTACGGCAGCTGACCGCGTTCAAGCGCGCCACCCACGAACTGGCGGACACCCTCTACCACCGGCAGACCAGCACCCACCTCCCGGCAGCCGGAGGGGACGGACCGCGCACCGCCCGGGCGGCCTTCGGCGCGCTGCTGGACGGGCCGCTGCTCACCGCCCTCGGCACCACCCCGACGCACTCCGGTGACCCCTGGTCACCACCCGCTCCCGGGCCCGCCCCGACCGATCCGAGCGCCGACCTGGACGCCTTCCTGCGCTCCGACGCCGCCCGCGCGGCCGTCACCGAGGCCCTGGACACGGACGACGGCCTCAGGACACGGCTCGCGCCGGTCGCGGACTGGCTGGGGCACCTGCTGCTGCTCACCCCGGTGCCGTTCACCCACCTCGTGCCGGACGCCCGGATGCTGCCGCCGGAGTCCCTGCGCTTCTTCCACACCGACCCGAACTGGCTGGACGCCCTGGTCGGCGGAGCGCTGGGGATTGGCGCCCAGTCGAGCCGGGACACGCTCCAGGACGCGGTCGTGGCCGCCGCCGTCCGGACGAAGGCCGCGCAGGCGGCGGCCCGCCACCGCGACCGGCAGCGCGACGCCGGGCCCGGCGATCCGGACGCCACCCTCGGCCGGGTCTGCGGAATCCTGCTGCGCTCCGCGCTGGTCTCCGGCTGGCCCCACCTCGCCGTACGAGCCGTCGACGTGACCGGTGCCCCGCTGCCGGTGCTGCGGATGGAACACCTCTCCCCGACCGTGCTGCTGTGCCTGTTCAACGGGCTGCCCGCCACCGTCGAACTCGCCGAACCCCAGGAGGGGTTCCGCTTCGGCGTCGAGGACGACGGACTGATACCGCTGCGCAGCCTGCTGCCGGACGCCGGACCACGGCTTCCGCTGGGCGAGCAGCTCGGCCCGGACGTCACCTTCGACGTCCTGCGCCACCTGCGCCCGTCCGCCGACCCCGCCGTACGGGTCCTGGACCTCGACTCGCTCGTGCCCGCGCTGGCCACCGCCCTGGAATCCGCGCACGGCACGGACGTCGGCGGGGTCGGCCCCGCCGACCTCGCCCTGCAACTGGTCAAGGTGCCGGAGGCGATCCGCTTCGACGGCCCGGACGGAGACCGCTTCCCGGCGCCCGGAGGAGACCCGCGTTGAGCACCCGCCCCGCCCTCGTCGTGCCGGTCGCGCTCGACGCGCTCGTGGTGAACCCGGCCCTGCTGCGCCGGGACGGCTTCCGGACCTGGCGGCAGAACTACCAGGCCCTGGACGACTTCACCAGCCCCGAACCCGACGAGGGCGACCGGCAGAGCGACGACCCCCAGTTCCGGCAGACCGGCGTCCACCTGCACTGGGCGCTCCCCCGGGGCCTGCGCCACGGCGTGCAGGACCCGGCGACCGGGGAGGTCGACTACCCGCTGGTGCCCAACCGCTGGCTCGTCACCCGCTTCAGCGGCACCGGCACCCGGCGGGTCAGGGCGTGGGTGATCGAGAGCGACTGCCCGCACACGGCCTACGCCCTGCGGCAGGGCCACCCCCTCGAACACTCCAGCCCCCACCTGGTCACCGACGCCACGCTGAGCGCCTGGCGGGCCAGCCGGGACCCCTACCGGAGCGCCCGCACCGACGCGTCCCCCCAGGTCCTGCTCGGGCTCGCCTTCCCCCTCGCCGACCGCACGCCCTGGACCGAACGGGCCGCGGCGGACCGGCTGTTCCTCACCGCCATGGGCGCCGGCGACCAGCACTTCACCACCTACGTCCCGCACAACACCAACGTCTTCTCCTTCCTCGACGACCTCTCCGACGTCACCGCGGCGGACACGCTGGGGTACCAGGTCATCGGCTGGTACTCCGACCCGGCCGCCGACGTCCTCGCCACGCTCCCGCCCGGCACCCCGTACGCCGGCCTGCTCGACCGGCTGGGCTGGCGGGACCCGAGGCTCACCGGCGACCCCGCCGTGGACGGGGCCGTCCCGCCCGCTGTCCGCAGCCTCTACCAGGGACTGGCCCTGACCGTGCCCTGGGACCCGGCCGACAACGCCGCCGTCCCCTCCCCCGACCCGCTCCAGACCGTGCGGGACAACCGGACCCTCAACGTCGCCCTCGGCACCACCACCGAGGACGCCTTCACCGCGCTCGCCGGGCACGCCCTCCAGGCGACCGGCGCCCGGCCCGCCGCCGCGGACGTGCAGCTACTCCGGGCGTTCCTGCACGACCTGCTCGCCGTCGCCGAGGAGACCGGCGGCGACGAACGGGTGCGGCGCGCGGTCCACGCCGCCTCGTTCAGGCCGTCCTCGGGCGGATACCGGTGGACGGTGACACCACCGCCGGCCGACCCGGCACCCGACGGCACCCCCGCGGCGCCCTTCACCCCGCCCGCCTGGCTCACCACCCTCAACGACGACCAGAACCGGCTGGACTCGCTGCTCGGTGAGGTGCACGCGCTCCAGTGGCGGCTCAACTCCCTGTGGCTGAAGAACGGCATCCTGGAGTTCCTCCCGCCACCGCCGCCCGGGGACGCCCCGGACCAGGACGACATCCGGGCAGAACTGGACCCCACCCGGCCCGGCTCCCTCGCCCACACCCTGCGCGAGAAGGCCGTCCAGGCACGCACCCTGGCGGCCCGGGTGCCCCAGCCGGACCCGTCCGCGCCGCACGCCACCGCCCAGGAGGCGCTCCAGGCCGGGATCAGCGCCTTCGCCAGGGCCAAGGGCCTGACCGGGGGCGCCACCCTCAAGGCCGTACCCCGGCCCGCGTACTGGCGCACCACCGACCCGGTGGTGAGCGTGTCGGGCATCCGGCCCCCGGCCGACGCCGTCGTCTCCGACGAGCCGGTGCCCGTACGCCCGCTCGCCGACCACACCCCGGCCCCACCGGTCAGCGCCGTCTCGGTCGGGGGCCGGCCCGTCACCGCGACACCCGGACAGGGCGGGCTGCCCACCCTGCCCGGACTCGGCGCGCTGCCGGGCGAGGTCGCGCCGCTCCTCACGGAGTACTACCTGCTGGACCCGGGCAACGCGGCCGCCCTCGCCGCCGCCACCGGCCTGGCGGCGGGCGACCTCACCGCCGCGCTCACCGCGCACCGCCCGGCCGACTACACCGGCACCCTCCCCGCACTCGGCCTGGCCCCGTGGAGCCAGCCCTGGGAGCCGCTGTTCATGGAGTGGAACGTCTCCTACCGGCACATCCCGCACTCCGTGGACGGCCAGGGCTGCTGGGCCTTCGACGGCACCGACTACCGCTACACCCCGGGCGCCCGCCTCGACGGGGACCCGGTCGACGTCACGGGCATCTCCGCCCTCGGCCCGCACCCCCGCGCCCTGTTCGCCTCCCGGCTGAAGGAGTTCGTCTCCCGGAACGGCTCCGCCGACCAGCGCGACCGGCTCGCCGCCTGGCTCGGGGCCATCGGCGACTGGGGCATCCTCGCCCAGGAACTCACCGGCTTCAACGAGCGCCTCGCCGCCCGCGACACCCGCGCCTTCCGCCGCCCCACCACCGGGGACGACGACCTGCCGCACATCGCGGGCCTGGCCGGCTACCCCGACGCCGACACCGAGGACGCGCTGCCCGCCCGCTACCGGGGCCGGGTCACCAGCGTCCCCTACCTCCCCGGCGGCGAGAGCGCGGACTTCCACGAGACCCGCCAGGGCCAGATCCACGTGCGGGAACTGTTCCTCTACGACAAGTTCGGCCGCGTCCTCGACGTCGTCAGCCCCGACCTCCGGCAGGGCGGCCTGCACGAGTACCGCAGCTTCCCGCTGATCGTCGACACCTCCCTGACCACGGAGTCCTCACTCACCCCGACCGTCGCCGCCGTCGCCCAGCTGCCCCCGCGCCCGCTCCAGCCCGCCCGGCTCGACTTCGACCTGCTGGACGCGGCCACCGGCACCCGGGTGGTGGAGACGGCCGCCGACCCGAGCCCCGTCACCGGCTGGCTGCTGCCCGACCACCTCGACCGCAGCCTGCTGCTGTACGACCCGGCGGGCCGTTTCCTGGGCACCTACCGGCTGCTCACCGACGGCTCAGGCACCCGCGCCGGCCAGTGGGAGCCCCCGCCCGACGGCACGGTCACCGGCCTCGCCCAGGTCGAGGCGCTCGCCCCGGACCTCGCCGGCCTGGTGCGCTCCCGGCGCCTGGCCACCGAGGCCAACCTCAGCGCGTTCCTGGACGTCGTCGACTCGACCCTGTGGACCACCGACCCGCTCGGGCGGCGCACCGACCAGACGCTGTCCGCCCTGATCGGACGGCCGCTGGCGCTGGTCAGGGCCCGGCTCCGGCTGACCCTGGACGGGCCGCCCCTGACCGACACCGGCTGGGCGGCCACCCTCGACCCGCCGGCTCCCGCCTTCACCGCCGATCCGTTCGCCGTCCGGCTGGGCGACCAGGCGGCCCGCGACGACGGCCTCATCGGCTTCTTCCGGACCGCCCCCGGCGGGGGCTACGACTACGAGCGCTTCGACAGCGTCACCGCCCCCGACCACGGCCAGGACCTGATCGTCCCGATCGGCCCGCCCGGCACCCTCCCCGACCCGCAGCGCGGCGCCGGCCACCTGGACCTGGCGTTCGGCGATCCCGCGCCGACCCGGCTGCTGCTGCTCGTCGACCCGCGCGCGAGCGTCCACGCCGTCAGCGGCATCACCCCCACGGTGTCCGTGACCGTCCAGCCAGCGCACGTCGACGGGGCGTTGCGCCACCTCCAGGCCCAGTTCCGGTTCGGGCCCGTCATGACTGGCGGCCTGGACGGGGCGGTCCCGTTCCCCCGGCCGGGCACCCGGCACGGCAACTGGTCCTGGCTGCGTCCGGGACCACCGCCGGGCGGCCACTGGACGTCGCACGACCTGACCCCGGCACAGACGAACGCTCAGTTCCCTGACCGCCCGCCGACGCTGGAGGACGGTCTGCTCCGGCTCCTCACCGAACCCGAGCCCGAGCCCTGACCCCCGGTCCCCCGCTCCCGGTTCGGATCCTGCCCCCGGCTCCCAGCCCCGTCCGAGTCCGAGTCCGAGCCCGGCCCCGGGCAGTCACCACCACCCACCAGGAGGCCCCGCCGTGTCCGACCAGCCCCCGCTGCTCACCTACCGCCCCTCCACCAGCCCGGCCCCGCTCCAGGCGAGCACCCCCGGCACCGGGACCGACGGCCGGGTCAACCTGGCCGTCAGCACCGGCAAGAACACCGTGTACTGCGATCAGATCCTGCTGAGCATCCCGAAGGACGCGGAGAGCGGCGGCGCCTACTTCGCTTCCAAACCGCACATCTCCACCGGCTCCGACCGGTGGACCGTGGCGTCGCTGGTGTCCGTGTCCGCGGAGGAGATCGGCGGCAAGGGCAAGGCCGAGTACTGGCGGGCCACCCTCAAGTCCGCGGGCGAGGAGTACGACCAGGTCGAGGGCACCCTGGACTTCGGCATCAGCGGCGAACTCGGCACCAGCGCGGGCACGATGAACTGCTACATCACGGAGTACTCCGCCACCACGCCCGGCCGCAAGAGCTACAGCCACGAGACGTTCGTCCTGCCCCTGCCCGTCACCGGCCCGGTCTTCTACCTGCACACCTTCCTCGCCCGCGGCAGCGCCAGTGCCACCGCCCCGAAGACGGTGTTCAACCGGAACGACTCCGTCTACCTCTCCTGGGAGAGCAACGGCGCCTACTTCCGGGTGTACGACGGCGAGGGCCGCATCGTCCACGAGGGCCCCGAGACCTTCTGCTCGCCCGGCGCCGACCACCTCACCATGGACACCACCTTCACGGTGGAGGCGTCGATGTCGTCGACACCCGAGGGCGACTCCTTCAAGCCGGTCTACCAGTACGCCACGCTCGCCCTCAGCGTGAAGGACCCGGTCCTGGCCGCGCTGACCGTCGAGGGGGAGATCTCGGGCCGATCCGGGCTGGACCTGGCCGGCACCGCGACGGTGTACTACCTGACGGTGAACGGCTCGGCCGGTATCGGGAGCAGCCTGTCGGTCAGCGGCAGCGCCACCGTGCAGAGCAGTCTCACCACGAACGGCTACCTGAGCGTCGGGAGCACCGTGTACGCCAACAGCGACCTGCGGGTCAGCGGCACCCTGGAGGCCAACGGGGACCTGAACGCCAACAGCACCCTGAACGCCTACGGAGAGGTCCACGCGGTCAGTGACAACTTCGTCCGGATCCGCGAACTGCGCGGCCCGTACGGCGTGAAGCTCACCATCAACAGCAACACCGAGCTGATCTCAGGATGTGAGCTGGACGTCTCGGGGGACATCAAGCGCAAGGGCCACGGGGTACTCTCCGACCAGGACACCATCGGACTCAACAACAAGTACTACGGCGGCTATCTCTACGCCAGCGACTACGAGAGGGACAGCGACCGCCGGATCCCGTACGTGTGGGTGCCGGGCGACCGGGTGGCGCAGTCGTACTGGCAGATCTCCCGCGGCTGACAGCGGCCGGGGGCGCGCTCATCGAGGCGTGGACGGCGGGGGAAGCGTCCGGGAAAGCCTCTCCCGGATCGCCTCCGCCGCCACGCCCACCACCACCGTCACCACCACCCCGAGAAGAGGCCGTCATGACCATCGGACACCCGGACGCGGTGGTCGTCGGAGCCGGCGTGATCGGCTCCGCCATCGCCCTCGAACTCGCGCGCGCCGGACGGCAGGTGGTCGTCGTGGACAAGGCGGGCGCCGTCGGTCACGGCTCCACCAGCGCCTCCAGCGCGATCATCCGGTTCAACTACTCGGCGTTCGACAGCGTCGCGACCGCCTGGGAGGCCCAGCACCTCTGGGCGTCCTGGCCCGATCACCTGCAACTCCCCGGCCGCCGCCCGCTCGCCGCCTTCCGCCGCACGGGCGCCGTCCTGCTGGACTCCCCGTCCGTCGCGACGTCCGCCTCCGCCGCGCTGCTCGACCGCGCCGGCGTCCCGTACGAGCGCTGGGACGGCCCGACGCTGCGCGAGCGCCTCCCCGGGATCGATCCCGGACGGTACTGGCCGCCGAAGCCGGTGGACGACGACGCCTTCTTCGCCGACCCGTCGGGCGAACTCGGCGCCCTGTTCACCCCCGACGCCGGGTACGTCGACGATCCGCAGCTCGCCGCCCAGAACCTCGCGGACGCGGCGGCCGGACTGGGCGCACGCTTCGCCCTCCACCACACCGTGGTGGCCGTGGACGGGCACGCCGGCCGGGTGACGGGCATCCGGCTCGCCGACGGGACACGGATCACCGCCCCCGTGGTGGTCAACGCCGCCGGCCCGTGGTCGGGCGGCCTCAACCGACTGGCGGGCGTCGGCGACGACTTCACGATCGGCGTGCGCCCGCTGCGCGAGGAGGTCCACCAGGTCGCCGCACCGGACGGCCGGGCCGCCGGCCCCTTCCCGCTGGTCGCCGACCTCGATCTCGGCACCTACATCCGCGAAGCCCCCGGAGGTCACCTGCTGGTCGGCGGCACCGAACCGGACTGCGACCGGCACGAGTGGATCGACGACCCTGACACGGCCGACCCCCGCGCCACCCCCCGGCGCTTCCGCACCCAGGTGACCCGGGCCGCGCGCCGGTTCCCCGCGATCGGAGTCCCCAACCGGCCCCTCGGAGCGGCGGGGGTGTACGACGTCGCCGACGACTGGACCCCGATCTACGACCGCACCGCCCTCGACGGCTACTACGTCGCCATGGGCACCAGCGGCAACCAGTTCAAGAACGCGCCACTGGTGGGCCGTTACCTGGCCACCCTGATCGACGCGGTGGACTCCGGGCACGACCACGACGGCGACCCGGTCCAGCACCGGTGCGAACACACCGGCGCCCTCGTGAACCTGGGCGCCTTCTCCCGCCGGCGCCCCGTCCGGGCGGACGCGGCACGCACGGTCATGGGCTGATCCCCCACAGCTCCCCCCAGCCGTCCTCCCGCGCCGTCCTCCCGCGCCGACCGACGATGGTCCAGCGCGCACCGGGCGCACCGATCCCACCAGGGGTGCCGATACCTCAGAGCCAGTCCTCATCACCCCGGTCGACGTCGTGCAGCGTCTCGCCGAACCGCTCCAGTGCCGCCTCCGGCCCGCAGCCGAAGGCGCGGCCGATGTACTCCCAGGTCATCATGCTGCTGCGGGCCTTGCGGCCGGCCAGCAGCGCGGTCGAACCGGCGGCGCGCTCGAACCGGGCGGCCGCACGGGCGGCGGCGTACGGCCTGCCCTCCGTCAGGTCGCAGATCCGGTCCACCAGCGCCGCGACCAGCTCCTCGACCTCGCGCGGCACCACGCCCTCGGCCAGGTCGACGTGCCACTCCCAGTCCGCGAACGGCCCGGTGGCCTCGCCCACCGCCTCGGTCGCCGCGTCGTCACCGAAGTCCAGCAGGTGCAGCCGCTCACCCCGCCAGCCGCAGCTGCACCCACTGCGCACCGCGGCGGCCCGAGGACCGTCCGCACCGTTGTAGAGCCACCAGGTGGTGCGCCCGTCCGGCAACGGCTCCGGCTCGCTGCCGTCCGCCAACACCGCCGCCGGGAAACCCTGGTGGCGCCCGCTCTCCTCAAACCATGGCATGCCGTGCCCCTCGCCTCCCTGAAGTACAGCACCAGGGTTCTGAGTCCGTGACGCGCTGTCAAGGCTTCGCGACAACCGGTGCGCTCCGCAGCTCAAGGCGGCGCGCACCAGCCGCCGCGCGCCGGTCAGGGGCCGGTGAGCCACCGGACCGACCCTCCACTGCCCCGTGGGCCGCGACCGGACAGCCGGACGCGGCCCGCAACTTCACACGTCCCGGTGACGGGGTCCCGAACGCCTCCCCACCTTCGGGCATGAGCTGGATCACCTAGAGTACGGCGGTGGACTCTCTCTGCCGACGGAGAGTGCGAGTGCCGGGCCGGCCCGCAGGCCGGTCCGGGGATCAGGGGGCGCAGTGGGCGGGGACGTGGTGCGGGAGTCCGCGCTGGCGGGGCGAGTGGTGCTGTGGGAGGAGTCGGCGAGGGACGGCGCGCAGGCCAAGACCCTGATGGCGCCGGGGTTCCGGGTGCGGCTGGCCCGGGAACAGGGGCGGGTCTTCGGAGTGGACGGGCCGCGGCACGTGGTGTTCGCGGCGGGCTTCCCTGCGGTGTGCGCGGAGGAGTTCGAGGCGGTTCGGCGGGTGGCGGTGGAGGCCGAGGGCGCGGTCAGCGTCGCGGCGGTGTGCCGTGGGCGGGCGGCGGATGTCCGGCAGGCCGTCGCCTCGGTGAGGGGCACGGCGCACGCTCGGGTCATGGTGATCGTGCCCGCGTCCGAGGCGATGGCCCGGGTGATGACGCATCGCACCGCGCGCGAGGCCCTGGAGCTGGGCGTGGCCCTGGTCGAGGAGGCGCGGGGGCTGACCGGCGGGGTGGCCGTGGACGTGTGCCTGGCGGACGCCACCCGTGCCGACCACGGCCTGCTGGCCGAGTCCGCGGTGGCGTTGACCGCTGCCGGTGCGGGGGTGGTGGTGCTGGCCGACACCGTCGGCGACCAACTGCCTTCCGACGTCGCACGGTTGTTCACGCGGGTGCGGGCGGCGGCAGACGACGAGGTGGTGCTGGCCTCCCACCTGCACAACGACCTGGGGCTGGGGCTGGCCAACACGCTTCAGGCGCTGGAGGCGGGCGTACGGGTCGTCTCCAGCTCCTGGCTCGGCATCGCCGAGCGCAGTGGTCTGGTGGCGACCGAGCAGCTGCTGTTCCTGCTCGCCCACCGGGCGCAGTACACGGCCCGACTGCTGGGCGAGGGCGCCGATCCGTGGTGGACGGCTCCGGACCTCACCCGGCTGCCGGGGATCGCACGGATGGTCTCCGAGGAGACGGGCGTGCCGCTGAGTGTGACGACTCCGATCGTCGGCACGGGGGTCGGCACGATATCCACCGGCACCCCGTTCGTCCATCCGCGGCTCTTTCAGCCGTTCGATCCCGAGGAGTTGATGGGGATCACGCCGCGTGTGGTGCTCACCCAACTGGCCAGTGCGCGGGTGGTCAGGACGGTGGCCGCCCGGCTCGGCCGGGAGCTGGACGACGCGCAAGCCCACGCCGCGATGGCATGGGTGAAACAGCATGCCTACCGCACGGGCCTGGCCGTGGTCGACGACGACGCCTTCGGCTGCTACCTCGAAGGACTGCACACCGACGTGACGGAGGATGAGCGATGAACCGCGACCTGGGAACCGTCGACGCCGACGACGCACGCCACGCGCTCCACCAGGGCACGGCGGTGGTCCTGCCCAACCCCGCACCTCTGACCTACGTCGTGGCCGCGACCGACCCGCAGGCCGTCAACGCCGCCAAGGGCCGGCCACTCCCCCAGGCCGTCGCCCTCTGGGCCCACGACCCCGCCACCCTGGCCGCGCTCGACGACACCCTCGACCTCACCCCGCATGCGGTCGCCCTGGCCCGCCGGCTGCTCACCGAGGAACGGGTGACCCTGCTGCTGCCGCTACGTCCCGCCGCCCGACCGCCGTCCTGGCTGTCCCCGGCCGCCCAGGACGGCTGGACGCTGCTGTTCGGCGCCCGCTGGACTCCGCTGCTGCCCGTCCTCGCCGATCACCCGATCCTGTACGTCAGCAGCGCCAACCGCACCGGCCACCCGCCGGCCGCCTCCGCCGCAGAAGCCACCGCGATGTTCCCCCCGACCGTGCCCGTCCTCGGCTGCGCCTCCCTCACCGGCACCGACCCCGCCCCGGCAGAGCCGCCCCGCGCGGCGACCACCACCCTGCGCCTCCATCCCGACGGCCGGCTCGAACTGCACCGCCACGGCGCCCAGAACCGCCCCTACCCGGACGCCCACCACTACCTCGACCACCTCCGCTCCTCCCTGGCAACCTCCGCGCCACGCACCTGAGCACGCGAACGCGGTCAGCCGGCGGTCCGCCCCGGTCTTCAGCCGCGGTCGCCGCCGCACACCGGCCGGCCGCGGTGGCCGGCGCCTGAGCCCGTCCGGCCCGCCCCGGCCGGACGGACCGGCACGGAGGCTCCCGAACCCGCACCGGGGAATCACGTGGTTTGCCGTTCCGCGCGAGGAGGTACCGTTCGCCTCGCAACGGTCGGCACGCGGCACGGGGCGCCACACGCGGGCCGGCGGAACCTGAGCGGGACTCTCGTCGAGGGGGCAGCGATGCTCGGACACCGGGAACGCGAAGTGCTCCACGCCGTCGGCTGCGGGCTGCGGGACGACGAGATCGCCGCCGCCCTGGCCGTCTCCGAGGACGCCGTGGCCGCGCACCTCGTACGGATCCTCGGCAAGCTCGGGCTGCGCGACCGGGCCGCCGCCATCGTCCACGCCTTCGACTGCGGGCTGGTCACCCCGGGCCTCGGCCCCCGGGCGCGGCCCGTACCCTCGGCACCCCGGGCCACCGTGACCCGGACGGCGGAGCCCGCCGTGCGGATCACGGTACTCGGACCGCTGGGGGCCTGGCAGGACGGGCGCCGCCTCGACCTCGGGCACCCGCGCCGGCAGGCGGTGCTCGCGGCCCTGGCGCTGCACGCCGGGCGGGCCCTGAGCCGGCAGGAACTGCTGGACGGCGTCTGGGGATCGGAGCCGCCGGTCGCCAACGTGGTACCGGTCCACATCTACCGGCTGCGCAGGATCCTGCACATCGGGGACAGCCCGGGCTCGGTGATCGAGCACGACCGGGGCGGCTACCGGCTGGCCGCCGGCGCGGCCGAGGTGGACGTGACGCGGATGGAGGATCTGGTCACCGCCGCCGGGGCGGCCCGGCGCGCGGGTGACCTGACCGAGGCCGTCGGCCTCTGCTCCCGCGCGCTGAGCCTGTTCCACGGAGAGCTCCTGGCCGGACTGCCGGGCCCACTCGCCGAGTTGGAGCGGCTGCGGCTCACCGAGCGCAGGATCGCCGTCGCGCAGCGCAAGCTGGAGTGGCAGCTGCGGCTGGGTTGCAGTGCGGAGGCCGTCGCCGAACTGTTCCCGCTGTCCGCGGAGCACCCCCTGAACGAATTGGTGGCCGCGATGCTGATGCGGGCGCTGTACCGCTGCGGCCGGCCGGCCGACGCCCTGGCCGTGTACGACCGGACCCGCCGCCGGCTGGCGGAGGACCTAGGCGTGCTGCCGGGCCGGCTGCTGCGGCAGACGTACCGGATGGTCCTGCGGGGGGACGAGGCCGGCCCCGAGCCCGGCACCGGGTGACTCCGGTGGCGGGTCCGGGACCGGCGGTACGCGGGTGCGCGGACCGGCCGCTCAGGAGCCGAAGGCCGTCTCCAGCCGGGGGATCAGGTCCCGGAGGTCCTGCTCCCAGCAGCCGCCGTTGTGGCGGCCGTTGCACTGGGTGCCCCAGGTGGAACCGTCGCCGTAGTCCACGTAGTGGTAGGGCATGCCGAGGGCGTCCATGTGCTCCTTGACGTGCTTGGCGGCACCTTCGAGCCAGAACTCGCCGTCGGTGACCACGCCGTTCCCGTTGCCGACGTAGATGGAGACCCCGATTCCGGCGAGCCTGTCCATGTGCCGTGACGGGTCGGCGTTGTTCCACCGCCAGTCCGCGTTGAACACCGGATAGGGCGAGCCGAACAGGGCGTCGCTGTCCACGGCCGGCTTGTAGGGGGAGTTCGCGGGGTCGCAGGACCCGGACGACAGGCCGCAGAGCACTCCCGGCCCGTCCACGAGGGAGGCTACGGCGGCCAGCCGCAGGTCCATGGAGTCGACCGAGAGGTCGATGTCGCCGGACAGGGAGGCGGTCTGACTGAACAGCTCGGGGTGGTCCTGGGCGTAGTGGAAGGCCCCGAATCCGCCCATGGAGACGCCCGCGACGGCCCTGGCCTTCTTGGTGGCCACGGTCCGCAGGTTCGCGTCGATGAACGGGATGACCTGATCGAGGTGGAAGTTCTCCCAGTTCTGGGCCCCGGCCGGGGTGTTCTGGTCGAGCCAGTTGGCGTACCAGCCGCGGGCGCCGCCGTCCGGGATGACGGTGATCATCGCGTTCGAGCTGCTCAGCGCGGGGTAGGTCTGGCGGACGGGCTCGTCGGGCGAACCGTGCAGGAAGTACAGCACCGGGTAGCGCTTGGCCGGGTCGCGGTAGTAGCCGCTCGGCAGGATGATCTTGATGTGGTGCCTGCCCGCGACCTCGGGTGTGGTCACGGTGAGGTAGAAGTCGGTGGGGCCGCCCACGGCCGGGGCGACCTGGGTCAGGCCGAACCCGTCCGCCATCGGCGGCGGCGCCCCGGTGCCGCCGCCGGCCTCCGCCGCACCCGCGGTGCCGGTCACGGCCAGGAGGACGGCCACCAGGGCCACCATCGCTGCCGACCGCCACCGGCTCACTGCCATCGTCACGGCGTTCCCCTTCATGTGCTGGTCGTTCGAAGTCACCGGACGACCGTCGCAGCGGTCGATGACGGGGCGATGACACTCGGCGCCAGGACATGAAACACCTGCTCGAATTTCCTGATGCATCATCACATGTGTTCTATGAAAGGCGAGTTTGAGTGCGAAGACCGGCCCCGGAGTGCGAGGTTCCCGTCACGCGGCCGCTCCGTCGGGGCTAGGTTCGCCACACCGACGAACACGTGCTGCGGAGGAGCGAACATGGTGGGCATCGAGCTGGCGGTCGGCTTCCTGTTCGCTTGGGCGGTGCGCAAGGCGAAGCGGGTGGCGGGCCGGATGGACACCGAGGTCGACCTGACCCTGGACGCCGGGATGGACCGCCTGCACCGGGTGGTGGCGGCCCGCCTGGGCACCGACCCCGCCCTGGAGCGGATGATCGAGGAGGCCGGCTCCGGCACCCCGGAGCCGACCGACCGCACCCGGCAGCGGCTGCAACTCGCTTTGGAGGAGGCCGTCGAGAACGACACCGGCTTCGCCGAGGCGCTGCGGGAGGCCGTGGCGGAGGTCCGGTCGGCCGAGTCCGCCGCCGGTGCGGGCCCCACCGGGAACACGGCGTCCGGAAACACCTTCCACGGGCCGGCGGCGATCTCGATGGGTGACCACAGCCGCCAGGAGAACCACTTCGGGGCCTCATGACCGGTGCGGAGCCGAGACCCGGCCACACGTACGTCTTCCACAGGCCCACTGCGATCAGCTCAGGCCCCAACAGCGTCCAGAACAACTACTTCACCCTGCACTTCCCCGACGAGGTGGAGACCCAGGCACAGCGGCTGGGGGACGTGGTGCTGGCGCAGTGGCGCCGGGAGGCGGCGCTGCGCGCGGTGCAGGGCCCGGAGTCGATTCCGGTGCGGTGGTGTGCGAGATCGGGCGGTCGGTTCGGTGACCATCCGGATCCGTCGGCGGTTCCGGTTGCGGGGAACTCGGCGGATCCGGGCTCGTTCGTCGACGCGTTCCTGAGCCTGGAGCGGCCCAGGCTGGTCGTCCTGGGCGGGCCCGGCAGCGGCAAGTCGACCATGGCCCTGCTGTTCGTGGTGGAGTTGCTGCGGCGGATGCGCGAGGGGGATCCGGTCCCGGTCCTGCTGTCGCTCGCCTCCTGGCGGCCGAGGGCGGAGCACCTGGAGGGTTGGCTGGAGCGGCAGTTGCTGCGCGAGTACCCGTACCTGAGCACGGGTACGGTCCGGGTCCTGCGCCGTGGCGGGCGGATCCTGCCCGTGCTCGACGGTCTGGACGAACTGCCCACCGGCGAGCGCCCGCTGGCCCTGGAACGACTCAACGCGCTCGAGGACGGGACCCCGCTGGTGCTGACCTGCCGGACGGCGGACTACGCGGTGGCGGCCGGTCGCGCCGAGGTGCTCCGCTCGGCCACGGTGGTCGAGGCCGAGCCGCTGACCGCGCGGGAGGCCTCCGCGTACCTGCTCGCCAGCGCCACGCCGCAGCACCAGGAGCGCTGGCGCCCGCTCGCCGACGCCCTCACCGCGGACCCGGATTGCCCCGCGGCCCGGGCCCTGACGGTTCCCCTGATGCTGTGGCTGTGCCGCACCGTCTACCGTCGTCCGGACCCGGAGCGGCGGCCCGCCGACCTCGCCAAGCGGTGCAGTTACCCGACGCCCGAGGCGGTCGAGGGCCATCTGCTGGACTCGCTGGTCCCGTCGGTCTACCCCTCCGGGCCTCTGCCGCCACCCCAGCCCGGGCGCAAGGCCTCGGGCCGGTGGTTCCGGGACGAGCGGAACCGGGATCCGGAGCGGGTCACCCGCTGGCTCGGTTTCCTCGCCCGCCACCTCGAAGGGCGTCGCGGGCCCGGCCTCGCCTGGTGGGAACTGGGCACCAGCGTGCGGCTGGTGCCGCGCATGCTCCTCGTCGGGCTCGTGGCCGGGGCCTACGTCACCCTGCTCGACTGCGTCGTGGCCTGGCCCGAACGCGGATTCACCGTCGCGATGCTGGACGGGCTGATCAACGGTATCCCTGCCGCCCTGATCTTCGCGCTCGTGCACGGGGGCGACTTCGTGCTCCGGGGCGCGGCCCCGGAGCCTTCGCGTGTGCGAATGCGCCTCCGTGAACGAGCCGGGGAAGCACGCGCCAGGTCCGGTCGTGAGATCCTCGCACGCGCCGGCGCCGGGCTCGTGGCGGGACTGCTGGGAGGGGCGGGTCTCGGTCTCCTGGAGGGGGCCGGCAACGTCGTACGCACGGGGAACGTGGGTTACCTCAAGGTCGGGCTGGTGGTCGCGGTGATCTACGGGATCACGCTCGCCCTCTCCGGCGGGCTCACCGCGGCGCTGATCGCCTGGTTCGAAGCCCCCGTCAAAATCGCGTCCGCGCCCGACCCCCGCGACCTGCTGGGCCTGAACCGCAGGACCGTGCTCCTGCTGTGGCTCCTGTTCGCGCCGGTGTTCGGCGGCCTGGTCTCGATCGGAAGCCCGCTCGTCATCGCCCTCTTCCCCCACGGCCCCCGGGGCATCACGCTGCCCTGGGACGCCGAACGCGCGCTCAGGGCCGGAGTCCTCACCACGTTCGGAGTCGGGTTCGGAGCGATGCTCAGCCTGAGCGCGTGGGGCCAGTGGATGCTCTTCGCGTGGTTCTGGCTGCCGCTGACCGGGCGGCTCCCCCGGGCGACGATGACCACCTTCGCGGCCTGATTGCGGAACCACCCCGAGGTCCGCATGCTCCACGGGACGGCATTTCTTCCGCGACACGCCGCCCGGGTGCGCCCTGAGCGCCCGGACAGCCGCCGCCTGGCATTGCAGCACGAACCACACCCCGGAGGCATCACAGCTGTTCCGTGTCCGCCGCGGCCGCGCCCCCCTCCCCCGGGCGGGGCGCCGATGGGGGTTGGTGTCCCGGGGGCACGCGGTGGGTGCAGCCTTCAGGAACACCCGCGGCCGGCCGGAGGTCGGGCCGGGACGGTCGGGTGCCGTCACTCCGCCGGGGTGGCGTCCCAGGCGCCGTAGCCGCCGATGAGGTCGTAGGTGTCCCGGTGGCCGTGGTGGCGCAGGAGGCTGGCGGCGATGGAGAAGCGGCTGCCGCCGGCGCAGTGCAGGACGACGCGGCGGTCGGTGGGCAGTTCGCCGTGGCGGGCGGGGAGTTCGGCGAGCGGGAGGTGCAGCGAGCCGGGGATGGCGCCGGCCTCGCGCTCGGCGGCGCCGCGGACGTCGACGACCAGCGGGGGCCGCGGGCCTGCAAGTTCCGCGCGCAGGGTGTGGACGGTGAGCCGGGCGCCCTGTCGCATCAGCTCGGGGTGGGCGAGGAAGAGGTCCTCCGGGTCGGCGAGGTATCCGGCCACCCGGTCGAAACCGATCCGGGCCAGGCGGGTGACGAGTTCCGCTCCCTCCGATGTGTGGGACGGCGGGCGAGTTTGACGGGTGTGCGCGAGGAGGACAGGTTGCCCTGCTGTTCAGGTACCGAGGCGGTGCAGCCTGTCAACCATTCACACGAGCCGATTTGGTGACCTGTCGGCGAGGGGCGCGACACTGATGCGGAGCAGTCGGGTACGCCCGATCGGGCATGAAGGGTGATGGGATGAGTTGGCTCGCCGTACGGTCCGGTGCCGAGGAATGGGTCCGCGGGAGGCTCGCCGCGCAGCAGCAGCGCGTGGATCTGGTCACCGCCACGCGCTCCGCTCGCGAGCTGGTCCGGCTGGTCGGGGTGGACGCGGCCGATCGGGTGGCCTTCGCGCCAGTGCGTACCGCGATCGAGCGGCGGATCGGTGTCGAGCGCCACTTCTACTACCACTGGCGGTCTCCGTGGCTGGTCCCGCTGGCCGTTCCGCCCTTCCTCGTACTGTTCGGTGGGCGTCCCCGCGTGGCCGCGACGATGACCGCGCTGCTGTGGACAGCACTGGTGGGACGGATGCTCATTGCCCGGTACCGGGCTGCCAAGTACCGGGTGGCAACCGTCCTCGGCCTGCTCCTCACCATCTATCTCTGGTTCATCGTGCCTATTCAGCACGGGAATTCGGACGCACCATGGCACCTGCCGGAGATCGCACAGGTGGCACTCGCGCTGCTGCTTTCCATCGAGATTCCGCTCCTGGGATTCGGGTGGCTGTACTACCGCAGCCGAGTGGACGAGGGCTGCCATGCCTACGACAGGCTCGTCGTCAGGACGGTAGAGGTTGCTCATCGGTTCCACCAGGAGCGGGCCGCGTGGCGTTCGGCGGGCACGTGCCGGAGCTGGACGCGAGACATCGACAGCCTCGCCGTCGATGCGGCCCGCTGCCTGGCACTGCCGGAACGCACTGATACGGCTGACTGGCGCCTGCGCGCGGAGCTGCGTGTCGAGGCCGAGCGGATCGCGGAAGGCATCCGGCTGCTGAAGGCGGATCTGGTCCGGGCGCGCTGCGAGGAGGATGTGTCCGAGGTCGTCGCGTCGCTGGCGCGCGGCATGTTGTTGGTGGCCGGCTTCGACCGGACCGCGCTACTGGCGACCGCGCCGCCGGCACCGACCCCACCGGGCCTCCTGGCCAGGCTCGGCACAAGGCTCGCCCCGGCCATCGTGCTTCTCCTAGCCGCCTGGCTGGTTCCGATGATTCCCATGGTCGCGGATCGGCCAGGCGTTGCCCAAGCAGCTATGTGGTCGCTGATGATCTCGGCGGGAACGGTGCTGGCGACGGCCAACTCAGAGGTCCGTAACCGGATCCAGGACGCCGTGGCCAAGACCCTCCCGCCTGTCTAGAAGTACTTCGAGGGCGCACGGCGACTGATCAACCAGGTCGGCGGCGGCCCGATCGGTGCTTTCGCGGTCCTCGCCCAGCTGACCAGCTCGTTCGAGCAGTCCGCCCGCACCGCCGGCCTCAACCCGACCGGCTGGCTCCGACTTCCGCATGGCCGCCTGACCGGCCCGACCTTCGAGAATCGCGAACCACCTTGCCCAACAACGACGTCGAGTCCCACCTCGACCACTCTCGGCTCGTGGCGCCGGCTTCACCGCGTTCGAGCAACTGGTCACCGTCCAGGACGAACGCCACCCCTACAGCGATTCGGACGGGGACCTCGTGCTCTCCTCCATCGGCCACGCGGGCGACGGCCGGTGGGAGTCCGCGTACGCGCTGTTCCGGCCTGGAGACGTCTGACGGCGAACGACTCCTGGTCATCAGGACCGACAAGGACGCCCCGCTCCTGCTCGGCGCTGCCAAGCCCCACAACCTGCCCTCATACGAGCCCCGCGCAGTTCAGGTCCCCGCGCTTGTCACCCTCACCGCGGATGTCCCGCCAGCCACAATGGCGGCCGTCGTCACCACCCTGGGGCCCGCTGCCAGCAGGCCCTCTTGCAGGCCCGCGTGAACGCCGCCACCTACACCGTCTCGGCCCTGCCGCCGCCTGGCCACCGCTTACATCCCAGCTCCCGGCTTCCCCTGGGCCACGGCGGGATCGGCCCCTTCGAGTCCCAAGAGGACCGCAACCGCGCCGCCTGGCCGTACACCGAGACGCACATCGACCAAGGCACCTACCTCACGGCCTGAATCCGGGCCGCTGTGACGGTCGAGGACCACCTCGACCCCGCCGTCGGCCCCGACCTACGACGCCTCGACGCGACCGAGACCGCGCTCGACCGGCTCTGGGAGGTCCGGGACTGCTGGCACGACGCCGAAACCGACATCATCGGCACCCATCCCGAAGCCGACCGGGCACGGCGGCGCGCGGAGATCCTGCGCAACGCAGAAGCGTGGGCCCCTCCGCCCGGATCACGGACGGCGGCCGGTGCGGCCCTGTTCCTGTCGGATCGCCTGGGAAGCACCGCTACGGCCGGTAGGAGAGCCGGGTGCCGCCGTCGGGGAGGCGTTCGTGGCACCAGCGCACCGCTTCCGGCCGACGCCGCCCGGCCTGCCCGCTGCACGACGGCCTTCCGCTGAGCCCAGCCGCCTACTACTGCCGCGAGCCGATCCGCCCTGGACCTTCCCCGCCTGCTTCGCACCGCCGCGCCGGTCGTCGCCGAGGGGGACGGCAGCCGTACCGGTCAGACCCTGGGGCCTCGCCTACTTCCCCGCCTCCTGGCGGCCGTCGCGGCAGGCGCAGCAGCTTCGGGCCGTGGGCGTCAGAGCCAGCCCTTGTGAGCGGCCTTGATACCGGCTTCGAATCGGCTGCTGGCGCCCAGGCGCTCCATGACCGAGGCCATCAGGCGGTTGACGGTACGGGAGGAGACGCCGAGGCGCTGGGCGGCGGTGTCGTCGGTGAGGCCGGAGCCCAGCAGGCGCAGCAGTTCGCGTTCGGTGTCGCTCAGCCCGGTCGCGGTGTCCTCGGCGCGGGCCGCGCCGAGTGGGACGGCGGTCTCCCAGGCCTGGTCGAACAGTTCGCACAGAGCCCCTACCAGGCCCGGTTCGGTGACGTGCAGGGCGCCCCTGCGGGTGTCGCCGGGGTCGATGGGAACGAGGGCCTGGGCGCGGTCGACGATGACCAGGCGCTGCGGGATGACCGGGGCGGTGCGGATCTCGCCCCCGTGGTCGAGCATCCAGTTGGCGTGGGCGACGGTGTGCGGGACGTTGCGGACGGCGTCCTGGTAGAGGCTCTTGATGACGATGCCGCGGGCCAGCGCCTCGGCGTTGGTGGCCCGGGCCGCTTCCAGGTCCTCGGGGCGGTGGCCGGTGCCGGGGTGGACGCCCAGGCACTCGGTGCTCACCCTGCGGCCCAGTTCCTCCAGCCGGGCCTGGATGGCGTCCATTCCCAGCAGGCGTTCGCCATGCGCGGCCCGGGTCTCGGCGCGGTCGGCGACCAGCCTGGTCACGGCGGCGCGGGAGGCGGCGAGCTGGGCCTGGCGGGCTGCCAGTTCGGCCTCCTGGCGGGCCAGCATGTCCGCGAGGCCTACCTCCGGGCTGACCGCGCGCATCTGCCCGGGGTGTTCGCTGGAGGCGCGCACCAGCAGCAGGGCGGCGAGTTCGTCCAGGCAGCCGTGCACCTGGCCGGCGGTCAGTTCCAGGTCGGCGGCGAGTGCGGCGACTCCCGCACCGGGCCGGTCGAGCATGGTCTGGTAAACGGCTGCGGCAGCGCCGGACAGCCCCAAGGTTTCGAGCATGGTGGTGTTGCCCCCCGTGAAGACGCGGTCGCGCTTCGGCATCCGCTGCCCATGATGGCAGGCCCTTCACAGCCCCTTCAAGATCCACTATGGGGTGGTTGGTTGTGGGACAAGGCATATGGGAGACCTGCCCGTAGTGCTCGTCTCTAGGACTGTTGCACCGGTCTGCCCCGGGACGAACCAGGTCGGAACGGTCCGGCCAGGCTCCGTCCTCCTGTCGGGATCCCGCCTGGCGCCTTGGCGACATCCCGAAGCCCTACCGACGGCACCACCGGACGGCGAAGCTTGAACCATCGCCACCGGGGAGCACCTGGAGCGGCGAACGGACCGAGCGCCACCGCGGGGCGCCGAACCGGCCCAGGCACCTTCCCTCCTCCCTCCCAAGGACAACGACCATGACCCGTCTGCCTCTCACCGTCGCCACCGCGGTCGCCGCCCTCGCCATGACCCTGCTTCCCACCGCAGCCGCCACCACGGCCCTCGCCGCCCCGGCGCCCGCCACCCCGGCCATCGCCACGTCCCCCTCGCCGGTGGACCCCAACGAGTTCCAGTGGGGCTGATCGGTGGACATCGTCTACCTCAGCCTGGACCACCGCCCCGGCGCCACCCCGGATTTCCTCACCGAGGCCGCCGAAGCCCTCGACGTCCTGTGGGTCCACACCACACCCGAGGACGGCCTGGAACACGCCAGCGCCCGTACCGAGACCGGCCGCCTCGATCTGCTCCTCTTCCTTCTGCCGCCCGATGGGCCCGGAGTCGAGGACACCACCGGCCGCGCTGCCGCCCTGGTCGCTCGCAGCTACCGCAACTCCCCGGTCCTGAAGCTGCGTTACCTCCCGCCGGCCTCCGCGCCGAGCGTCTCGGGCCGCTGATCCCTCGCGCCCGTCCGTGCCGACCGCTGTTCCTGCAGGACAGCCGTCCACGCCATTCACCCGTACGAACGCAACCACGCCGCGCCCGACCGGTGGCCGGCCGCTTCGTCTTCTCCACACACCTTGTGAGGACTTCCCCATGTCTGCTCGTAGGACCCGCCGCGTCTCCCTCGCACTCGCCACCGCCGCCGCCCTCGGCGCGAGCCTGCTCACCCTGGCCGCTCCCGCCCAGGCCACCAGCTCGATCGGCGGTCAGATCTCCTCCGCCGAGATCCTCTCCCGCGCCCAGTCCTGGGTGGACAAGCACGTCCCCTACAACCAACAGGGCTACGCCACCGACCCGCAGGGCACCAACTACCGCGAGGACTGTTCGGGCTACGTCTCGATGGCCTGGCACCTGGACAAGAGCCTCGTCGTCACCGACGGCGGCCCCGCCTTCACCAACGCCGACGGCTCTCCCAACTCCGCCTACGACACGGCCGTCGGCAGCTTCTCCAACCTCCAGCCCGGCGACGCCATGGCCTACCCCCACCAGCACGTCTTCCTGTTCGCCGGCTGGACCAACAAGGCCGCCGGGGACTTCGTCTACTACGCCGACTCGAACACCAACGACCCCACCCACGGCCCGAGCAAGGCGAACATCCACGACTCGTCGATCGAGGGCTGGCCCACCTCCGGCTACGTCGCCCTGCGCTACAAGAACGTCTCGAACGCCCCCACTATCCCGGCCGGCTTCAACGTCGCCATCGACGCGGGTGGCACGGCCGCCTCCGGACAGACCGTCTCCGGCACCGTCAACCTCACCGCCCTGGCGAGCGCCTCCGGCTACATCAACACCGGCCGGTACGTGATCACCGGCCCCGGCGGCTACAACACCGGCCAGCTGACGCCCTCCGCCGGCGGGGCCTCGAACTACCCGTACGCCTGGAACACCGCGGGGCTGGCCGCCGGCACCTACCAGATCTCCTTCGTCGCCAACGAGACCGACGGCCAGGACCACACCTACGGGCCCGTCAACGTGACGATCGCCGCCCCCATGCCGCGCAGCAGCTCCTCGGGCCTCTCGGCGAGGTCCAACGGCGGATACGTCACGGCATGGCGCGGCGGTGACGGGTACCTGTGGGTGGGCACCGGCAGCGGGACGAACATGGCGCAGCCCGACAGGCCGTGGCTGCTCGGCGTCGCCCAGGGCTCGAAGCCGTCCATCGCCACGATGGCCGACGGCAGCTGGGCCACCGCATGGGCCGGCAACGACGGGAGGCTGTGGATCGCCACGGGCAACGGGACGAACATGGCGCAGCCGGCCGAGCCGTGGCTCCTCGGCGTCTACCCCGGCACCAGCCCGGCGATCACCGCCCTGTCGACCGGAGGCTGGGAGATCGCCTGGAAGGGTGCTGACGGCAACCTGTGGGTCGCCACGGGCAACGGCACCAACATGGCCCAGCCGGCCGCGCCGTGGCTGCTCGGCGTCGCCGACACCACCAGCCCGTCGCTGGCCGCCCTGCCCGGTGGCGGTTACGAGGTGGCCTGGAAGGGCAACGACGGGTACCTGTGGCTCGCGACCGGCAACGGCACCAACATGGCGCAGCCCGCCAGGCCGTGGCTGCTCGGCGTCGGCGCCGCCGGCAGCTCCTCCAGCCCCTCCATCGCGACGATGGCCGACGGCAGCTACGAGGTGGCCTGGAAGGGCGGCGACGGCAATCTGTGGGTCGCCACCGGCAACGGGACGAACATGGCCCAGCCGGCCGCGCCCTGGCTGCTCGGCGTCGCCGACACCACCAGCCCGTCGCTGGCCGCCCTGCCGAACGGCGGCTACGAGGTGGCCTGGAAGGGCAACGACGGGTACCTGTGGCTCGCCACCGGCAACGGGACGAACATGGCGCAGCCCGACAAGCCGTGGCTGCTCGGCGTCGGCGCCGCCGGCACCTCCTACAGCCCGTCACTGGCCAGCCTGCCGGGCGGCGGGTACGAGGTGGCGTGGAAGGGCGGCGACGGGTACCTGTGGCTCGCCACCGGCAGCGGCACGAACATGGCCCAGCCGGCCGAACCGTGGCTGCTCGGCGTCGCGTAATCACCACACAAAGGATCAGGCAGCGTCCTGCGGTTCCCCGTTGGGAACCGCAGGACGCTGCTCTGTCCGCACCTGGGCATCACCCCAGCAGCAGACGCAATCCGGCCCGTTATACCGGCGGAGAGCACTTATTCCTGACGTGTCGTACCCTCTGCCAGCGCGGGTGGAGTCAGCGTCGGCAGCCGAGGCCCCGAAGCGGACCCCACGACGGCTACGCCCGGTCAGCCGGGCCTCGACGTATGAGGTCAACTCCCTGCTCCAATTCGGGCCCCGGGCGATGTAGCTTGTGGGCCGTCATGCGCGTTATCTGACGAAACATCAGGACCTAACCAGCGGCAGGATGCGTACGTGTGCCGATGTCGCCGCGGCCCGTAAGGCTTCGTGGCGTCAGTTCGTCGGGGCGGCCCTGAGGGCCCGGGTGAGCCGCCGGTGGGTGCGGGTGAGGACGGCTGCGGTCGTGATCAGGATGACGTCGAGGACGGCGATGGAGGCGAGCGGGGGCATCCAGGGAGCTGCGATGCCCGCGACGATGCAGGCCGCGCAGGCGATGAGGCGTTCGGTCCAGGCGCCGCCGGCGGTGACATGGAAGTACCAGGCGGTGGTGGCGAGGTAGAGGGCGGGGCCGCCGAACAGAAGGAGGCCGAGAGTGGCGGAGCCGTGGCCGAGGGGGTGGGCGATGACGACTTCGCTGCCGACCGCGAGGGCGACCAGTGCGGCCAGGACTCCGTAGGCGCCGTTGACGCCGAGGCGGACGGCACGTACGGGATCAGCGGTGGTGGCGACGGAGCTGGTGACGACCTCCTCGCCGCCGCGGAAGTAAACGGCCCACAGGCACACCAGGGCGGTGAACACCCCGGCGCCGGCGAGGATGCTCGGCGCGTCCACGGGGGCGTCGGACATGGCCCGGCCGGCGGTCAGGACGGTCTCGCCGAGCAGGATGATGAAGAACAGGCGCAGGCGTTCGACCATGTGGTCGGCGTCGAAGGCGAGCGCGCGGCTGGTGAGGGTCCGGCCGGGCAGCGGGTGGGCGAGCCAGGTGCCGGCGAGGTCGACGAGGGCGGCGGCGCCCCACCACCACAGGCGCGGGCCGGGGTCGGCGGCGGCTCCCGTGATCCACAGCGGGGCGGAGGCGGCGATCCACACGAGGGTGCGGCGGAAGTGTTCGCGCAGGTGGTCGGTGCGGGCGGCCAGGGCTGTCACGGTTCCCGCGAGGAGGAGGATCGCCAGCAGGGGAACGGAGAAGGCCCACGCCCGGTCGTCGAAGGCGTGGGGGACCGCGGAGTTCAGGTAGAGGCCGAGACCCATGACGACGACGACCATCCACCGGGTGACGGAGCGGTGGATGTCCAGGAGCGTCGCCTCGTAGCTGGTGTAGGCCCAGGTGCCGAAGACCGCGACCAGGAGCACCGCGGTCTCGGCGGCGCCGCGCCAGGTGAGGTGGGTCAGGAGGTGGTGGGAGAGCTGGGAGACGGCGAAGACGAAGACGAGGTCGAAGAACAGCTCCAGCGGAGACACCTCCCGCCGCAGGCGCAGCGACTCGGGCACGCTCATTCCGGGCACTCCTGTTCTGGGGCCCGGTGCGCCGGGCCGTCTGGTCCGGTCCGGACCAGACCGCGACGTGGGTGGGTGGGGGCGGTGCCCGGGAGGTGTTCCCGTCCGGGCACCGCCCCCGTGGGACGGGGTCCCTCAGCTGCGGGGGGCGAGGTTGTCGTTGAAGAACGGCACGGCTTCCTGGACGGCGCGCTCGACGTACTTGGGCACGTCGTAGAAGTCCATGTGGGTGCCGCCCTCCACGATGACGAGCTTCTTGGTGCCGCGGGCCTTGGCGTGAAGCTCGGTGCTGTGCCACAGCGAGCCGGCCTCGCTGCCGGCGACCATGAGGAGGGGCTGGGTGAGGAGGTCCTCGACGAGGTGGAAGGCGTCGAAGGCGAGGATGCGCGGGATGCTCAGGCCCAGGAGGTACTTGTTCCGGGCGTTGGGGTGCTGGGCGCGGGGGGTGAGGTAGTAGTCGTGGGCCTCGGCGAGGTCGCGCGGGGTGTTCCCGTCGAGCTCGGCCGGGACGTAGGGGGCCATGGCGGGCTCGGCGCCGGTGGCGGCCTGGGCCTGCCGGGCCTGGGAGGCGGCGTCGCGCACCGGCAGGGCCGCGCTGTCCTGGTCGGTGCCATACCAGCCCTTGCGCCAGGCGCTGCCGATGTTGAGGGCGCTGACCGTGGCCACGGCCCGGATGCGGGAGTCGGTCATGGTGGCGTTGACGGCGTAGCCGCCGCCGGCGCAGACGCCCAGGACGCCGACGCGGTCGGCGTCGACGTAGGGGAGGGACTGCAGGTGGTCGACGGCGGCGTGGACGTCCTCGACCCGGCGCGCGGGGTCCTCCAGGAAGTGCGGCTCACCGCCGCTCTCGCCCTGGTAGGAGGCGTCGAAGGCCAGGGCCACGAAGCCCTGCTCCGCGAGCTTCTTCGCGTAGAGGCCGGCGGTCTGCTCCTTGACGCCTCCGCCCGGGTGGACGGTGACGATCGCGGGGTAGCTGCCGTGCGGGTCGAAGTCCTCGGGGAGGAACAGGTTGCCGGCCATGGTGATCGGGCCGTTGGGGAAGGTGGTGGACTGCATGACGATGCTCCTGGTGAGGGGTGGTTGCTCGCGGATTCGGGGACGGGTCTCTACTGGGCGCGCAGGTGGTCGAGGTCGTCGCGGACGCGGGCCGGTTCGCGCTCCAGGGGCAGGTTGGCGCGGTCCTCGACCGCGTCGAGGGCGCCTGCCCCGTCGGGCCGGGCCTGGGTGAACAGGGCGGTGAAGTCGGTGGTCGCGGGGCCGGGGCCGGAGAAGACCTCGAAGGTGCGGCCGATCGCCTCGTCGTCGAGCAGGGCGGCGACCAGCAGGCCGGCGAGGGCCGTGCGGCTGACGCCGTCCTCGCCGGTGTCGCCCTGTTCGACGCGCAGGCGCTCCCCGCCCGGCCCGGCGTCCAGCCAGCCGGGCCGCACGATCGTGTAGGGGGCGCCGCTGAGCCGCACGAGGCGCTCGGAGCGGCGCTTCCAGTCCAGGGCGTGGCCGCCCTGGTTGAAGGGGTGGTCGCGGCGGGTGACGAAGATCGTCGTCTGCAGGACGATCCTGGGGCGCCGGTCGCCGAGTGCCGCCAGGACGTGGGCGACGCCGCCGTAGTCGACGCGCTCGAAGGAGTCGGGGCGGGCGTCGTCGTCGGAGCCGTGGACGAAGACCACCGCGTCGACGCCGTCCACGGCGTCGGCCAGGGCGTCGGGCGACTGGAGGTCGGCGACGGCGATCTCGGTGCCGGGCAGCAGCCGGCGGGCGCGGGCCTCGTTACGGGCCAGGGCGACGGGGGTCAGGCCCCGGTCCTTCGCGGCGGCGACGACGTACCGGCCGGTGCGGCCGGTGGCTCCGACGACGAGGACCCGGTTGACGGTGCTCATGGCGGTTGCGCCTTTCTTCCGGACGAGGGCGGGGGTGGGTGGCCGGTCAGTGGCTGGTGGTGCGGGCGGCGGAGTACTGCTCGTCGGTGACGGGCTCCAGCCAGACCGTCTCCGGGCTGCCGTCGCCGGGCCCCTCCCACATCGCCAGGTGCTCCATGAAGCGGTCCGGGGCGGCGCCGTGCCAGTGCTCCTCACCGGGAGGGCAGACCACGAGCTCGCCGGGGCGGGCTTCGAGGACCACTCCGTCGCGGGTGCCGACCAGGGCGGTGCCGGAGACGACGTGCAGGCTCTGGCCCAGCACGTGGGAGTGCCAGTGGGTGCGGGCGCCGGGGGCGAAGCGCACCAGGTTGACCCGCATCCGGGACGGGGCCTGGCCGGGGTGGACCACGTCCCACCACACGTCGCCCGTGAACCACTCGGCCGGGGCCTTGCTCGTGGCCGCGGATTCGACGAATTCCATGAATTTCTCTCCCGATGGTCGTGTGCCCCGCGCCGGATGTCCCGGCGGTGCGCAACGGCGGAGATTCCCGAATCTCAGCGACCGGACATCCCCAGGATTCCAGGAAGTGTCCTGCGGGGCACACCACAAACACTCGCACGCCCCGCTGTCCCGTTGAAGAGGAGATTTCCTTCCCGGGAGGGACTTATCCAGGGAGGAAACTCTCCCTCCCACCGGACTTGCGCCACGGGTAAGACTGGATCGCATGACCAGCAATGCGCACCCCGAGGAGCTCGGGGCCTTCCTCAGGGCCCGCCGGGCCGAGCTGAGCCCCCGCACCGTCGGGCTGCCCGCGGACACCGGGCGCCGCCGCGTGGCCGGGCTGCGCAGGGAGGAGGTCGCCCAGCTGGCGGCCATCAGCACCGACTACTACACCCGCCTGGAGCAGGGGCGCATCCAGGCGTCGGCGCCGGTGCTCGACGCCCTCACCCGTGTCCTGCACCTGGACGACGACCAGCGCGACTACATGCTCGGCCTCGCCGGACGGCCCGACAACCGGCCCCCTCGCCGCACCCTGCAAAAGGTCCAGCCGAGACTGCGCCGACTGCTGGACGATCTCAACACCACCCCCGCGATCGTCCTCGGCCGACGCATGGACATTCTCGCCTGGAATCCGCTCGCAGCCGCCCTGGTCGCCGATTTCTCGGAAATTCCGGAGAAACACCGGAACTACATACGACTCGTCTTCACCGACCCGAGAATGCGAGAACTCTACGCCGACTGGGAGAGCGTCGCCCACACCTGCGTGGCCCAACTGCGCATGGAGGCCGCCCGCGATCCCGGCAGCCCCCGCCTCGCCGCCCTGGTCGGCGAACTCTCCCTCCAGGACGCCGACTTCCGCCGCTGGTGGGCCGCCCACCACGTCGCCGTCCGCGGGATCGGCACCAAGACCCTGCGGCATCCCGTCGTCGGCGACCTGACCCTCGACTGGGACACCCTCACCAGCACCACCGACACCGACCAGCAGCTCGTCGTCTGGTCCGCCGAGCCCGGCACCCCCACCCACGACGCCCTGCGCATCCTCGCCTCCTGGACGGACACCGGCCCCGTCGGCGACGCACCCCACCGCCCGCCCGGCACCCCTGCCAGACTGGAACCATGAACAGCCACGCCGGCGACCCGAAGGAACTCGGGACCTTCCTCAAGGCCCGCCGAGCCGAACTCGGCCCCCACCAGGTCGGCCTGCCCGCCACCGGGACGCCCCGCCGGGTCGCGGGCCTGCGCCGCGAGGAGGTCGCCCGGCTGGCCTCGATCAGCACCGACTACTACACCCGCGTCGAACAGGGCCGGATGCCCGCTTCCACCCCTGTCCTGGAAGCCCTCGCCCGCGCCCTGCGGCTCACCGCCGACCAGCGCACCTACCTGCTCGGCCTCGCCGGACGGCCCCCGGCCGATCCGCCCGCCCCCTCCACCCCGCAGGTCACCGAATCGGGCCGCCGCCTCCTCGGCCAGCTCACCACCTGCCCGGCCGTGGTACTCACCGACACCATGGACGTCCTCGCCTGGAACCCGCTGGCCGCCGCCCTGCTCACCGACTTCGCGCTCCACCCCGAGCCGCGGCGCAACTACGTCTGGCTCCTCTTCAACGACCCGGTCCTGCGCGACCGCTACGGCGACTGGGACAGCGGCGCCCGCGCCTGCGTGGCCTACCTGCGCATGAACACCGCCGGCCGCACCGACGACCCGCGCCTGCACCGGCTGCTCGCGCAGATGGCAGACCAGGCTGACTTCCAGCGGTGGTGGCAGGGCCACGAGGTCGCCGTCCAGGGCGCGGGCAACAAGCACTTCCGCCACCCGCTCGTCGGAGACCTCACCCTCGACTGGGACACCCTCACCAGCTCCACCGCCCCCGACCAGCACATCGTCGTCTGGACCGCCCAACCCGGCAGCACCTCCGAACAGCGCCTGCACGAACTCGCCGCCGCGGTCGCCACCCACGGACCAACGGCGGGGCTTCGGGACGGGCAGCCGGTGGCGCCAGGCCTGGAGTAATGCGGCGTGATCCCCAGCCGGGGAGGTGGCGCCGGGGCGGATCACGGACACCGGTCGGCGCTGCGAGTGCCGTGCCATTGGCACCAGCGGATCATCAGAAGCCCAAGTGCCAGGACGCATAGCCCACACTCAAGAGAATGGGCACGTCCCGCCGCTTGGCTTCATTGACCGCCTCCTCTCCCCATGGCCGCCAATCCACCGGATTGGAGGCGTGCTGGAGAAGGTACGGCGACGTCGCGTTCGCGAGTCGGTTCATGCTGGCACCGTCGCACGATTCAGCCGGACTCTGACCTACGGCATCCGCCACTTCGACACCGCCGTCATCGGCCCCTCGAACAGTCGGCCTGAGCCGCGCAGCCGGCCCTTCCGTTCGCCTGGCCGCACAGGCCCAGCCCGCGGGTTCGACCGCGCCGGAGTCGGGCTGGCGGCCGGCTCCGAACCTGCTCCAGCGGACTCGCCGACCATGTTGGCGCCGCTGCTGCACGGAGGTACTTCGCGGGACGGACAGTCAGCACGCGAGCTCGCCTGCTCGCGCTCGCGCCCCTGCGGTCGGACGTCGCCTCCTGATCAGGCGTGCTGACAGCGCTCGTTGTCCGTACCTCTACAAGCTGAGAAGGCCGACGGCGTGTCCGTCGTGGTCCACCACCGGCCAGGTGTCCAGGCCGCGGGAGCGCATGGCGGCGGCAGCGGTGGCTGCGGGCATGCCGGTGGTGGCGAAGGGGGCGCGGTCGAGGGTCACGTCGCGTACGGGGGTGCGCTCGGTGTACCAGGACCGGGCCTGGAACGGCGCCAGGTGCAGGCGGGTCAGCAGCCCGGCGCAGCGGCCGTCTTCGTCGCGGACCAGGAGGTGGTCCGCGCCGGAGCTCTGCAGGATGTCCATCGCGGCGTCGACCATGACATCGTCGCTGATCTGCAGCTCGGGGTGTTTCATGAGATCGCCGACCGTGGCGGTGGTCGGCGGATTCTGGATCGTGGTGGTCACGGGCTGACTCCTTCGTGTCTCTCCGGCCGAGGCCGGCGGTGATGATCAGGGCACTCGTGGCGGACGGGCCGCACAGGCTGCGCGGGGGCGGGCCGCAGCGCTGAACGATTCCGCGTGCGGCCGCCACGGGAATCCGGTGTCGCAGGCCCGGCGATCTGTGCGGCCCCGGTCCGCGTCGGAAGCCGGGTCCGGGGGTGCTACGCGGCGGGGGCGACGCGCTTGGGGGCCCGGCGGCGGGAGGAGCTTCGGTTGTCTCGGCTCGGGGTGGCCCGGGTGTCACCGGCGGTGTTGGCGGGACGGCCGCGGCGGCCGCGGTTCGCGGAGGGGGTGCGGCGCGGCCGTTCGACGGCGGCTTCGGCGATCACGGTGGGGATTCCGGTGGGCACCCGGGCACCGGTGATCCGGGCCAGCTCCTCGTCGCCGGCGCTGACCCTGGTGGTGACGGGATTGATGGCGGCGGTGGCCATCATGCGGTTCATCTCGCGGCGCTGGTTGGGCAGCACCAGCGTGACGACGGTGCCGGACTCGCCCGCGCGGGCGGTGCGGCCGCCCCGGTGGAGGTAGTCCTTGTGGTCGGCCGGCGGGTCCAGGTTGACGACGAGGTCGAGTCCGTCGATGTGGATGCCGCGGGCGGCGACGTTGGTCGCGATCAACGCGGTGACCTGGCCGGTGCGGAACTGCTCCAGGGTGCGGGTGCGCTGGGGCTGGGACTTGCCGCCGTGCAGGGCCGCGGCCTTCACCCCGTTCGCGAGCAGGTCCTCCACCAGGCGGTCGGCGCCGTGCTTGGTGTCGGTGAACATGATCACCCCGCCGTCGCGGGAGGCGATGTGGGCGATCGTGGCGTTCTTGTCGAAGTTCTGCACGTGGAGCACGTGGTGCTCCATGGTGCTGACCGCCCCGGCGGACGGGTCCACCGAGTGGGTGACCGGGTCGTTGAGGAAGCGGCGCACCAGCCGGTCGACGTTGCGGTCCAGGGTGGCGGAGAACAGCATCGTCTGGCCGCCTTCGGCGACCTGTTCGAGAAGTTCGGTGACCTGGGGCAGGAAGCCCATGTCGGCCATCTGGTCGGCCTCGTCGAGGACGGTGACGGCGACCTCGTCCAGTTGGCAGTCGCCGCGCTGGATCAGGTCCTTGAGGCGGCCGGGGGTGGCGACCACGACCTCCGCCCCGCGGTTCAGAGCGTGTGCCTGGCGGCCGATCGACATCCCGCCCACCACGGTCGCCAGGCGCAGGCGCACCGCGTGGGCGTAGGGGGTGAGGGCGTCGGTGACCTGCTGTGCGAGTTCGCGGGTGGGGACCAGCACCATGGCGAGCGGGCGGCGCGGCTCGGCCCTGCGCCCGGTGGTGCGGGCCAGCACGGCGAGGCCGAAGGCGATGGTCTTGCCGGAGCCGGTGCGGCCTCGTCCCAGGACGTCGCGACCGGCGAGCGAGTTGGGCAGTGTCGCGGCCTGGATGGGGAACGGCGTGGTGACGCCCTGGCGGGTCAGCACCGACAGCAGCGCGTTGGGCATGTCCAGTTCGTCGAAGGCTTCGACGGCCGGCAACGCCGCAGTGGTACTCACCGGCATAGCGAACTCCCCCTTCGGGGACGATCCCGAACGGGCGCTCCGTCCGGAGGAGTGCCGGCCGCCGGCAGGCCGGTCGCCGTAGAAGGAGCTACCACCGGAGCGGGAGCCCGCAGAGGAGCGGGAGTTGGCGTTCTGGTGGGAGGAGCGACTGGAGCGGTTCATGCGGGAGACCTTCCTCAGGGCGGCACGTCACGAGGAAGGCTCCGCGGTACAGGGCAGCGCGGAGACCACAAGGGAACGGGCCGAAAGTGTGACGGGTGGGGCGTGGACGGTGGAACCGTGCGGCACGTCACCTACGGTCGGCGCTCACCGCGCGGAGCGGGAGCGAGGAACCTCAAAGCCGTGCGATGTCACGGCAGGGCGCCGATCCGGACGCGGCGCTGTGCGTCTCGCGTGGGGATGGCTGCCGGTGGCGAAGCCAGGGGCCAGAAACGGCCGGGAGATGCGCCGTGGCGCAATGCCGAGGGGCCCGCACCAGGCATGTGTGCGCGGTGCGGGCCCCTCGCTGCTGGGCGGGTGCCGTGGCAGAAGAACTACAGCGGACGAATGTTCTCGGCCTGCGGGCCCTTCTGGCCCTGCGTGACGTCGAACTCGACCTTCTGGCCCTCGAGCAGCTCACGGAAGCCGTTGGCGTTGATGTTCGAGTAGTGGGCGAAGACGTCGGGGCCGCCACCCTCCTGCTCGATGAAGCCGAAGCCCTTTTCCGCGTTGAACCACTTCACGGTGCCATTAGCCATAAAGAAATCTCCTTCAAGGGACTGTCCGAAGCACGCACAGCGCGGACTTCGAGTCGCCGCGATGAGCACCCACCCGGGGAAGAGCCGGGAAAAGAAAAATGCGCCCGCGAAACATCAGCAGGCGCACACAACGTTCATGGGAACCACTACTGCAACTGATGACGACAGTAGCAGGCCGCAGCCCATCGCGGCGGGAAGTTTCCTCCCCAGATCTTCGGGGCCCCCTGAACCTGCCGGACCAGCGCCGACGGGCCTGTCAACACGCTTGGAGGGCACACTGGTTGACCAAGTGGATCATTCCCCGGGCCGACCGCCCCATGCTGCGAGGATCACAGGTGCGGTGTGTCCGCCCTCACGGCGGCAGCCGTCAGGGGGACGGATCACGCCTACCGGCACCGCCGGAGAGACGAACCGGACGAGCGCCCGCGTCGCTCAAGATCCCCCGGAAATCGATGGCGCCGAGAAAGTCCGACCTCGCGCTTTCCGAGCGCATACTGACAGACAATGACGAAATACACAGCAGTCCCCCGCCACCTGCCCACCAGCCCGTTCAAGGCCCGGATGGAGGCCCCGCGCAAGCACTTCGCCGTCGGCGACCGGGTCACTCATGACACGTACGGTCTCGGCCGGGTCATCGGCGTCGAAGGCGACATCGCCGTGCTCGTCGACTTCGGGTCACGGCAGGAACGCATCACTCAGCCGTACACCACGATGTTCGGACTCTGACCCCGGGCGCCGCCCGTCCCGGCCGGCCGTCCCGCGCACCTCGCGGGCAATCGGGGCGGTGGCGGTCGCGCACGCGCAGGATTGCAGTACCGGCAACACCCCGGCACCCGATGGTCCATGAACTGACCCACTTCGTCGCGGGCAAGCCCGTCGCCGGTACGTCCGGCCGTTTCGGCGACGTGTACGACCCCAACACCGGCCGGGTGCAGGCCCGGGTGCCCGCTGGCGAGCCGTGCCGAGGTCGAGGCCGTGATCGCCGACGCCGCCCGGGCCCAGCCCGCGTGGGCAGCATGGAACCCGCAGCGGCGGGCGCGGGTGCTGCTGCGCTTCCTGCAGCTCGTCGAGCAGGAGAAGACGGAGCTGGCCCGGCTGCTGTCCGCCGAGCACGGCAAGACCGTCGCCGACGCCCACGGCGACCTCCAACGCGGCCTGGAGGTCGTGGAGTTCGCCGCTGGGATCCCACACCTGCCATCGCCGCCTGCTCGCTCGGCGGCGCCCAGGACGCCCTGGATCGGGCCGTCCGCCACCTGGCGGACCGTGAGGCGTTCGGCGCCCGCCTCCTGCACGCCCAGGCCCTGCAGTTCCGGCTCGCCGACATGGCGACCGAACTGGAGGCCGCCCGGGCGCTGCTGTGGCGGGCGGCGACCGCCCTGGACCGCGGTGACCCCCGGGCGCCGCAGCTGTGCGCGATGGCCAAGCGCTACGCCACCGACACCGGATTCGAGGTCGCCAACCAGGCGCTCCAACTGCACGGCGGCTACGGCTACCTGGCCGAGTACGGCATCGAGAAGATCGTCCGCGACCTGCGGGTGCACCAGATCCTGGAAGGAACCAACGAGATCATGCGCGTCATCGTCGCCCGCGGCCTGACCGGAGCCGCGTGATGACCCTCAACAACACCGAGGAGGTCCTCGTCCAGCGGGAGGGCCGGGCCGGCCTGATCGTCCTCAACCGGCCGGCGGCCCTGAACGCCCTCACCCACGCCATGGTGCTGCGCATCACGGAGGCCCTGGACCTGTGGGAGCGGGACAACCGGGTCGACACCGCCGTCATCACCGGCGCCGGGGACCGCGCCTTCTGCACGGGCGGCGACATCGTCGCCATCCACCACGCCGCGACCGGCTGGGCGGCCCGATGGCCGCCAACCTCGTCAAGGCCGGCCACCGGGTGACCGGCTACGACCTCGCAGCGGAGGCCCGCGAGCGGGCGGCCGAGCGCGGGGTGGCCGTCGCGGACTCCGCAGAGCAGGTCGCCACCGGGGCCGAAGTGATCATCACCATGCTGCCGACCGGCCGACACGTGCTGGAGGCCTACGAGGGTCTGACCGCAGCCGCCCGCGGGGCGCTGTTCGTGGACTGTTCCACCATCGCCGTCGGGGACGCCCGGATCGCCGCCGATCTGGCCCGCACGGCCGGGCACCGGGCCGTCGACGCGCCCGTGTCCGGTGGTGTGCCCGGCGCCGAGGCCGCGAGCCTGACCTTCATGGTCGGCGCGGAGGACGCCGACTTCGGCGAGGCCGAACCGCTGCTGGCCGCGATGGGCCGCCGGGTCGTGCACTGCGGGGCGTCCGGAGCGGGGCAGGCGGCGAAGATCTGCAACAACATGATCCTCGGCGTCTCCATGATCGCGGTCAGCGAGGCCTTCGTCCTCGGGGAGAGCCTCGGGCTCAGCCACCAGGCCCTGTTCGACGTGGCCTCCGCCGCCTCCGGCCAGTGCTGGGCACTCACGTCCGACTGCCCCGTTCCCGGGCCCGTCCCCACCAGCCCGGCGAACCGCGAGTACGCGGCCGGGTTCGCCGCCGCCCTGATGGCCAAGGACCTCGGACTGGCCGCCGGGGCGGCCGAGTCCGCCGGCCTGTCCACCGAACTCGGACGCAGGGCAGCGCAGTTGTACGCGGACTTCACGGCGGCCGACGGCGCAGGACTGGACTTCTCGGCGATCATCACCATCCTCCGGAAGGACACCGCATGACCTACGAGACGATCCTGGTCGAACGCAAGGGCCGGGTCGGGCTGATCACGCTCGACCGCCCGAAGGCGCTCAACGCGCTCAACACCCTCCTGATGAACGAAATCGTGGCCGCGGCAACGGACTTCGACCGCGACCCGGAGATCGGCTGTCTGGTGGTCACCGGTTCGGAGAAGGCGTTCGCCGCCGGTGCCGACCGGGGTGGCGCACCGCCCGGCGGCTCGGGGCCCACCGGAGCAACGTCGCGGGAGCTTTGAACACCGTGCTGTGACGCACGAACCCTTGACCGAATCTTTCGCGTTTCGCCATGATGAGCCGTCATGTTCTGACTCCGCCGCTGGGGGAAGTCCGGTCCGAATCCGGCGCTGACCCGCAACGGTAGGCCGTCGACGCAAGGTCGGCGGCGAGCCCGAGTACCCGTCGGCGGAGGTATGTCGTCCCCTCCTCCCGTCGTGGTCTGCGGGCCGGAGCTCCGAGGGCTGCCCCGGCACCGTGCCGACGTCCTCCGGGCCCCTGCGTCCAGGCCCGGAAAGGCACCTCATGTCCGCACTCCGCCGCACTCTCGGTCTGCTCGCGATACCCGCCCTGGCCCTCGCCACCGCGCTTCCGGTGGCCACCGCCGCCCACGCCGACACGACCCCCTCCTCGACGATCCGTCCGGATGCCGCGGCGGGCGGCTGGCTGGCCCGCCAGCTCGTCGACGGGGACCACTTCGAGTCCGTCTTCAACGGCACCGCCTACGCCGACCAGGGCCTGACCATCGACGCCGTACTGGCCTTCGCCGCCTCGCGCAGCGCCGACGAGGCCGCCGCCAGGGCGACCGCCTGGCTGGCGAAGCCCGAGATCCTCTCCGGCTACCTCGGCGACGGCACCACCGAGGCGTACGCGGGCGCCACCGCCAAGCTGCTGCTCGCCGTCGAGGTTCGCGGCGCGAACCCCACGAACTTCGGTGGCATCGACCTGCCCGCCCGGCTGCGCTCCCTCCAGACCACGGAGGGCCGCTTCTCCGACCGCTCCCAGTGGGGCGACTACAGCAACGCCTTCGGCCAGTCGCTGGCCCTGATCGCCCTGCACCGCACCCCCGGTGACGCCCCGACGGCGGCCGTGGACTTCCTCGCGAACAGCCAGTGCGCGGACGGCGGCTTCCCGGTCTCCTTCGGCCAGCCCACCTGCGCCGGTGACCCGGATGCCACCGCCCTCGCCGTCCAGGCCCTCGCCGCCACCGGCCGCACCGCCAAGGCCAACACCGGCCTCGACTGGCTGGCCGCCCACCAGAACGCCGACGGCGGCTTCGCGGCCGCGGGGGCCACCACCTCCAACGCCAACACCACCGGTCTGGCCACCCAGGCGCTGCTCACCGGCGGGCGCTTCGGCACCGGCCTCAAGGGCTGGGGCCGGCTGGTCAAGTTCCAGCAGGGCTGCTCCGCCGATCCGGCGGTGCGGGGCGCGGTCGCCTACGACGCGACCGGCTTCAACGCGGCCGGCGGCACCCGGGCCACGGCGCAGGCCGTCCTCGGCCTCGCCGGCACCCCGCTGTCGGCGCTCTCCGCCGCCGGCGCGCGCCCCGACTCCCCCACCCTGGCCTGCCCGGCACCGGCCACCCACTGAACGAGCCCGAGACCGCGAGGAGTTCACCGATGACCGACACCGTCACCGCATCCCGCCCGGCCCGCCGCACGCTCGGCTCGATCGCCGCCGCTGCGGCCCTCACC
>NZ_MSJQ01000067.1 GCF_014596515.1 Streptomyces sp. CBMA156 | reverse complement strand
CGGCGGCAGCAGCCGGGTCCGCACCGGCGGCACCGAGGCGCCGCCGGGACCCGAGCCGGTGGCCTCGATGGTGCTGGACGGCCTGGAGCTGTGCCAGCTGGCCGCCGCGCACCGCGACCCGGACCGGCTGCCGGTCGGCGAGCACGGCGACCGCGCCGCGGTCCGCGAGGTGCTGCACGCGCTCCCGCTGCTCTCCCGGCCCTGAGACCCGGCCCCGGTACGCGGACCTGGGGCCCGGGCCCGAGACCCGGCCCCGGGACGCGGCCTAGGCGAAGACGACCGTACGGGTCCCGTCCAGCAGCACCCGGTGCTCGCTGTGCCACTTGACCGCGCGGGCCAGCGCCTGGCACTCCACGTCCCGGCCGAGCGCGACCAGCTGGTCCGGGCTGACGTCGTGGGTGACCCGGGCCACCTCCTGCTCGATGATCGGGCCCTCGTCCAGGTCGGCGGTGACGTAGTGCGCGGTGGCGCCGATCAGCTTCACGCCGCGCGCGTGCGCCTGGTGGTACGGCTTGGCGCCCTTGAAGCTCGGCAGGAAGGAGTGGTGGATGTTGATCACCCGGCCGGACAGCTCGGTGCACAGCCGGTCGGAGAGCACCTGCATGTAGCGGGCCAGCACGACCAGTTCGACGTTCTCCTCGGCGACCAGGTCGAGCAGCCGCTGCTCGGCCTCGGCCTTGGTGTCCCTGGTGACCGGGATGTGGTGGAAGGGGACGCCGTAGCTCTCGGTCAGGTCCCGCAGGTCGGTGTGGTTGGAGACCACCGCGGCGATCTCCACCGGCAGGGCGCCGATCCGGGTGCGGTAGAGCAGGTCGTTCAGGCAGTGCCCGAACTTGCTGACCATGAGCACGATCCGCATCCGCTGCTCGGTCGGGTGGATCTGCCAGTCCATCCCGAAGGACGCCCCGATCGCGGCGAAACTGGCCCGCAGCTTGTCCGCGGTGACCGGCTCGGCCGCGGAGAAGTGCACCCGCATGAAGAAGAGCCCACTGTCCCCGTCCCCGAACTGCTGGCTGTCGATGATGTTGCAGCCGGTCATGAAGAGGTAGCTGGAGACAGCGTGGACGATGCCCTGCTTGTCGGGGCAGGACAGCGTGAGGACGTACTGGGCGCTGGCCGGCTGCTGTTCCACTGGGGGTATCCGTCCTGGGGTCGTGGCGTGGGTGGACGGTCCAGCGTGTCACATCCCGGACAACCGTCGCCCCGCTGCCCGTACTGCGGGACGGCCGCGACCGGCCGCCGTCCCGCCCGGCGCCGGGCCTCAGACCCGGGTGAGGATGCGCAGCACGTCCAGCGACTTGGGTGCCGCGTCCGGGTCTTCCCCGTCGCCCGCGGCCAGCACCACGTGCGCCTCCCGGGCGGCCCGGACGGTCTCCGGCCAGCCGGGGTGGCCGAGGTAGGCGGAGGCGGGGGCGTCCGCACCGACCTCGTGCAGCATCTGCACGGCCCGCAGCACCGCGACGTCCACCAGCGCGGCCTCGGCGGAGTCCCGGAGGATCGTGCCGATGTACTTCTCGGCGGACCAGCGGTCCAGCCAGGTGTCCTCGACCAGCCGGTACACGGCGTCGGTCACGTCCCCGTAGCCCTCCCGTCCGGTCAGCCAGGTCTCCTGCTGGAAAGCGGGGTCGGACAGCATGTGCAGCGCCGAGCGCAGTCGGGCTCGCCAGCGCCACCAGGGCAGGTCGTTGAGCGGCATGCCGCCCATCGTGCTGGAGCGGTGGCCCGGACGAGAAGGGTTTCGGGCGGACCGGTGCGAAGAATCTGTGCTGGCGGACATGGTGAACGATCGTACGTTCCCCGTCCGTTCGTACTCCACTCGCGATCTACACGCGTCCCCCGCCGGAGTTCGGCGTCCGTTCGCCGTCCGTTCGCACTTCGGCCCTCTCTGCTTGCGGCGCCGGGGCTTGGCTGTCTCCGGTGCGCCGGAGTGCGCCCAGAGAGGGAATACCGATGACCACCCGAAGGGACTCGTTCCAGGGCCGTCCCCAGCTCGGGCGACGCCGTCGCCCGATCGCAGCCGCCGCCACCGCCGCGGTGCTGCTCCCCACCCTCTTCTCGGCCTCCGCGTGCGGCGGACCGGCCGATGCCTCCACCAGCGGCAGCGACATCGCCGTGATGACCTGGGCCCCGGCCGGCACCGGCACCGCCGACCGGCCGGGCATGACCGCGCTCGCCTCCGCCATCAGCCAGGACGTCAACACCAAGGGCGGCCTGAACGGCCACCGGCTGCGAGTGATCACCTGCAACGAGCACAACACCGCGGACGGTGCCCGCGCCTGCGCCCAGCAGGCGGTGGACGCCAAGGTGTCCGCCGTGATCGGCTCCTACAGCCAGTGGGGCGAGGCGTTCATGCCGGTGCTGGAGCGCGCCGGCATCCCGCTGATCGGCGGCTACGGGCTCTCCCAGCCGGAGTTCTCCAGCCCGCTGTCCTACCCGGTGTCCGGCGGCATGCCCGCCCTGATCGCGGGCAACGGCCGCCAACTGGTGGACGCCGGCTGCAAGTCCGTCGCCCTGGTCCGGCCCGACACCCCGGCCGGCGACAACCTGCTCGGCTACCTGGGCACCGCGCTGCGGCCGGCCGGGATCAGGCTGACGGACGTCAAGGCGCCCGAACAGTCCTCCGACTACAGCCCGGTGGCCCGCAAGGCGATCGGCAAGGACGAGCCGGGCAACTGCGTCACCAGCGCCCTGGCCGCCGAGCCGACCGGCAACCTGCTGGACTCCTACCGCCGGCTGAACCCGAAGAACACCCGGATCGCCTCGGTGATCGGCAGCGTCCAGCAGTCGGTGGTGGACTCCACCGGCGGCGACACCGGCCCGCTCGGCGGCGCCTACGTCACCAGCTGGTACCCGCCGGAGTCGGCGAAGATCTGGGACGGGCTGCGCGCGGTGGTGCGCACCGACACCACCGGCGGGCACCCCATCGACGTCGCCGACCCGGGCGTGCAGACCACCTGGGTCGCGTACGAGGTGTTCAGGACGGTGGTGCAGAAACTGGCGGAGGGCGGCAAGCAGGTCACCCCGAAGGCGGTCTCCTCGATGCTGGACAGCGGCGAGGGCATCGACGTCGGGATCACCCCGCCGCTGAACTGGGGCACCACCAACATGCTGCCCAGCAGCGGCTCGCCGCGGCTGGTCAACACCTGGGTCACCTACCAGGTGGTCAGGAACGGCCGGATGACCTTGCAGCAGCCGGGCTTCGTGGACATCCGCTGGGCGCTCACCGGGGGCCGTCCGCCGGCCTGACGCGGAACGCCCGGCGGAGGGGGGACGGGCCGCGCGGCCCGTCCCCCCTCCGCCGCATCGCTCACAGGTCGCCGTCGCTCCGGTTGGGCAGTCCGCTCTGGGCGGCGATCGTGTTCCAGAGGGTGGAGGCCTGCTTCTTCGCGGTGGTCGCGGTGCCGCTGGCCTGCACGGCGTTCTTGTAGTGCGGGTTGTCCTGCTTCTTGGCGTCGCAGGAGCCCTGCGCGTCCTGCGCCCAGGCCGCGTACTCGTCGTCGGCCTGGGCCGAGGCCGTCCAGGCCGCGTTGAGCTGCTCCACCAGCTGCTGGCCGCCGGGCAGCTTGTCGGTCTTCAGCTGGCCGAGCTTGCCCTGGAGCTCGCGCCGCTTGCCGGCCGCGGCGGTCAGGGCCTGCTGGGACTCGGGCAGCTTGTCGCACTTCTGCACCGAGGCGACCGCGGAGACCACCGAGCTGCGGCTGTCGCTCGCGGTGCCCAGCAGGTCCGACAGCGGCTGCGCCTGGGCCTTGACGTCCGGGTCGACGGCCGCGCCGGAGCCGCTGGCGCTCGCCTTCGCGGGGGTGGTGGCGCCGGTGCTCGCGGCGGCCACCGGGGTGGTCGTCTTGTCCTTGCCGGGCTCGTCGCCGCCCATCAGGACGGCGACCAGGATGCCGGCCGCCGCACAGCCCGCCACCACGCCACCGATGACCAGCTTGGTGGACCGGCTTCCGCCGCGCCCCGACCCGCCCGCCCTGGTCGTGTCGTACCCCTGGTCGGCGCCCTGGCCGTAGCCCTGCCCCTGCTCCGGGGCGTAGCCCTGGTGGTAGTCCTGGGCCGGGTAGGCCTGCTGCGGCTGCGCGGCCGGCGGATAGGCCTGGTAGCCGGGCGCGGGCTGCTGCTGGTAGCCGGGCTGGGCCGGCGCGGGCGGGTAGCCGTACTGGGGCTGCGCCGCCGGGTGGCCGCCCGCCTGCGGGTCGCCGCCCGGGTACGGCGGCAGGTACTGGGTCTCCGGGGCCTGGTCGGGCTGCGGGGCACCGTACCCCGGCTGCGGAGCGCCGTACCCGGGCTGCGGAGCGCCCCACGGGGCCGGCTGCGCGGGCATGGCCTGGGTCGGCAGCGCGGGCCCGCCCTCACCGAGGTACTCCGGCTGCCCGGACGGCTGTCCCACCGGCGGCACGGCCGAGTGGCCCTGCTGCTGGCCGGGCTGCCCCTGCGGGCCGCCGGGCTCGGGGCGGAACAGGTCGTCCAGGTTGAAGTCACCGGAGTTCGGGTACGAGCGGCGCTGACTCAACGCGATTCCTCACCTGTGCAGGACCGCGCACTGACGGCGGACCACATCTCGTCGGTTCTTGGGAGCATCACAGTTCCTTGGACGTCGCGCCCACGCTACCGGTTCGCCTCGCCGGGTGACCACGTGGGCGGGACATCCGTCACGCTCCCTGCACAGACGATCCGCGGCCGCCCCGGGTCCTGGCCGGGCCCGGGCCGCCCCCGGACCTACGCCGCCTCCGCGTCGGCTCTGGCGTGGAACTCCCGGACCACCCGCTGCTCCCGGTACGGCTCCAGCCGGCGCCGGAACTCGTCCAGGTACTCCACGCCCCGGTTGGAGCGCAGCCCGCTCAGCAGCCGGACCGCCTGGGCGCCCGTCTCGCAGGCGCGTTCCAGGTCCCGCTGCTGGAGCTGGGCGGTGGCCAGCAGCACCAGGTCCACCGCGCGGCGCCGGACCCGGGTCGGCGGGTGCAGGTCGAGCGCCCGCCGGGCGTAGTGCTCGGCCTGGCCCGCCTGTTCCAGGTCCCGGTGGCAGTGGGCCAGCTCGTCCGCGAGGTAGGCGTCGTCGAAGTGGGCGATCCAGTCCGGGTCGTCCTCCGGGCGGCGCTTCTCCATCATCTCCAGGGCCCTGGCCGACACCGCCTCGCAGGAGCGGGCGTCGCCGAGCAGGGCGTGGCCGCGGGCCTCGGCGGCGTAGAACATCGCCATCGCCGTCGGGGTGGCCACCGAACGGGCGCCTTCCTGGGCGGCGCGGGCGAGTTGGGCGATCTCGCGCGGGTTGCCGAGGGTGGCGGCCAGGTGGCTCATCGAGGCGGCCAGCACGTAGCCGCCGTAGCCGCGGTCGTCGGCGGCCTGAGCGAGCCGCAGCGCCTGGATGTAGTAGCGCTGGGCGAGCCCAGGCTGCCCGGTGTCCACCGCCATGTAGCCGGCCAGTTCGGTCAACCTGGCCACGGCGGCGAAGAGTTGGCGGCCGGTCTCCTCCCGGTAGGCGCCGCCGAGCAGGCCGGAGACCACCGAGTTGAGGTAGTGCACCACCACCGGGCGCACATGGCCGCTGCCGAAGCGGTGGTCCAGGTCGACCAGCATCGCGGTGGTCGCCCTGATCGCGGCCACGTCGGTCGGACCGACCCTGGGGCCGCCGGCCCGCGCCACCACCGGGTCCGGCGGGGTGATCAGCCAGTCCCGGCTGGGCTCCACCAGCGCGGAGGCGGCGACCGTCGCCCCGGTCAGGAAGTCCCGCCGGCCGACGTCGCTGCGCCACAGCTCACAGACCTGCTCCAGGGCGGCGCCGATGGTCGGCGCGAACTGGAGCCCGATGCCGGAGCTCAGGTTCTTGCCGTCCGCCATGCCGATCTCCTCGACCGACACGCTGCGGCCGAGCTTGCGGCCCAGGGCCTCGGCGATCACGGCCGGCGCCTGCCCGCGCGGCTGCTGCCCGCGCAGCCAGCGGGCCACCGAGGTCTTGTCGTACCGAAGGTCCAGCCCGTGCTCGGCGCCACAGAGGTTGACCCTCCGGGCCAGGCCGGCGTTGGAGCAGCTGGCCTCCTGGATCAGTTGCTGCAGACGCTCGTTGGGCTGTCGTGCGACGAGTGGTCTCGCGGCCATTGGGCTTCGCCTCCCCACACCCTCCGGCCCCGGCCGGCGGGCGACGATTCTGCTGATCTGTTGCCGACTGTCCGACCGTCCAAGGAATCTGACACCAGGTTAGCGATCAGCAACGCCAGCGGGATACCCACGGTGACGAACCGCACCCCCCTTGCGCCCTGGTAAATGCTCCCGTGCGCCCCCGCTGCGCCTGCCCTTGGCCCCACCAACTCGGTCGACTAACCGGAACGGGTGACATCCCCCGGATACACCCGACCGGGCGTCATCGGGCCGTAACCAGCCTCACACACGGTAGTTGAGCACCCCGTGGAAAACATCCCCGACGCCTCGGGCCGGAACGAGAAGGCCACCCCGCCCCCCTTACTCGTCGAAGCCGTCGGCTACGCCGCGCACCGCCACTGGGAGGTGGCGCCCGGCACCTGGCCGGTCGACGGCGACGGAGGCGTCCGCTGCTCCTGCGGCGACCCGCGCTGCACGCTGCCCGGCGCCCACCCGCTGGACCCGGACTGGGCGCGGCAGGCCAGCGCCGGTCCCGGTGCGGTGCGGCACTGGTGGACCGAGCGGCCGCAGGCGTCGATCCTGCTGCCCACCGGGCGCTCGTTCGACGTCCTGGACGTCCCGGAGACGGCCGGCTGCCTGGCGCTCGCCCGGATGGAGCGGATGGACCTCCAGCTCGGCCCGGTGGCGGTCCAGCCCGCCGCGCCCGGGCGGATCGGGCGGCGGCTGCACTTCCTGGTGCTGCCCGGGGCCGCGGCCAGGCTCCCCGAGATGCTCCGCAGGCTCGGCCGGCCGGCCGGCCGGCTGGACCTGGTCGCCCGCGGCGAGGGGGACTGGACGGTCGCCCCGCCCTCCCGGATCGGCTCACTGGGGTACGCCCAGTGGGCCCGCTCCCCCTCCGCGCTCAACCGCTGGCTGCCGGACGCCGCCGAACTGATCGGTCCGCTCGCGTACGCCTGCGGCCGCGAGGCGCCCGCGTTCCGGGCCGCCCGGCCGACCCCGGTGGGCTGAGCCGGGCCGGCCCCGGCCGGCCCCCACAACGGCGCCCTCCGCCGATCGGGTGAGGGCGCGCTCCGCGCGACACCACGCGCGTGCGTGACGGGCCTTGTCCCCCACCGGAGACGGGGCCCGTCACACGCATGTCCGGATAAGGCCTCCGTGTACCCGCTGGTCAGACGGAGAAGCCCCTCGTACGAGTGACAGCGCTCAAGGATTGCCATGATCGGCCGAGGGGAGGAATTGCGATGTGTGGGGACGCCGACAGGGACGCTCGGACGGGGAAGCCGGGCGGCGGCGACGGAGGGGAAGCGGGAGGGGCGGAGGGGAACGGGAGGGAACGGGGAGGACGAAGGGGCCCGCGCCACGGGGACGCGGGCCCCTTCGCCGTACCGGTTCGCCGTACCGGCGCGGTGCGGGCTCAGGCCTGGGCGACGAAGACGTGCTGGGCGATGTCCTTGCCCAGCTCCGCCGCGTTCTCCCCGGTGCCGACCAGCACGCCGCCGACCCCGGCGCTCACCTTGACCGTGGAGCCCGGCCGGACCCCGGCCCGGCGCAGGGTGCTCATCAGCACGCTGTCGGTCTGGATCGGCTCGCCGATCCGGCGGACCACCACGTCGGCCCCGGCATCGCCCGGCTTGACGGTGTCCAGCGGGACGAGCCCGGCGTCGAAGCCCTCGCCCTCGGCCTTGGTGTCGCCCAGCTCGTCCAGGCCCGGGATCGGGTTGCCGTACGGCGACTGGGTGGGGTGGCCGAGCATGGCGAGCACCTTGCGCTCGACCGTCTCGCTCATCACGTGCTCCCAGCGGCAGGCCTCCTCGTGCACCTGCTCCCACTCCAGGCCGATCACGTCGACGAGCAGGCACTCGGCGATGCGGTGCTTGCGCATGACGCGCACCGCGAGCCGGCGGCCCTCCTCGGTCAGTTCGAGGTGGCGGTCCCCCGCGACCTGGAGCAGCCCGTCGCGTTCCATCCGGCCTACCGTCTGGCTGACCGTGGGACCGCTCTGTTCCAGGCGCTCCGCGATGCGGGCGCGCATCGGGACGATGCCTTCCTCCTCCAGCTCCAGGATGGTGCGGAGGTACATCTCAGTGGTGTCGATCAGCCCAGACATCGCCGCTGGCTCCGTTCTTCGGTGTACTCACCGCCAATTCTGACGTACCGGACCGACAAACGGGCGCGCCCCCGGTCCGAGGGGTCCCGATTTTGTTCCTGTTGACAACGATGCCGCCGGGGCGCGACCGTGCTCGCCGAAGCTTTCTCCACCGGCGGTCTGGACCACCCGGACCACCCCACCCGGCCGGATCCCCCACCGGCAGAGAGCGAAGGCACCAGATGAACGACCTGGTCGGCAGGTACTTCGACGCCGCGATCGCCCACCTCCAGCGGGTCCGCGAGGAGGAGGCCGACACCATCGAGGCCGCCGCCGCGCTGCTCGCGGAGGCGATGGCCGAGGGCCGCCGGGTCTTCACCTTCGGCGCCGGACACTCCGCGCTGCCGGCCCAGGACGTGGTCTACCGGGCCGGCGGGCTGGTCCCGGTGAACCTGCTGAACGTCCCCGGGGTGGCCGGGGTGACGGTGATGCCCGCGCCGCTGTCCAGCGCCCTGGAACGGGTCTCCGGGCTGGCCACCGCGACCCTGGACCTGACCCCGGCGACCACCGGGGACCTGCTGTTCGTGATCTCGCTCTCCGGCCGCCAGGTGATGCCGGTCGAGCTGGCCAGGTACGCCAGGGACCGCGGCCTCAAGGTGGTCGGCGTGACCTCGCTGGCGTACCCGGAGGAGGTGTCCTCGGCGCACCCGACCGGCACCTACCTGAAGGACCACTGCGACGTGGTGCTGGACAGCAAGATCGCGGTCGGCGACGGCGAGCTGACCCACCCGGGCGCCGAGACCACCTTCGGCCCGGTCTCCACCATCGTGACCAGCGCGCTGATGCAGGCCGTGGTCGCCTCCGCGGTCGGCCGGCTGGCTGACCGGGCGGCCTCCGGGGAGTGCCCCGCGCCGCCGCTGTTCCGCTCCGGCAACGTCCCCGGCGGCACCGAGTGGAACGCCAAGCAGATGGCCGAGAACGCCGAGCGGGTCTTCTACACCCACTAACCCGCCCCGGCCGGGCCCGCCGGCCGCCCGCGCACACCCGCCGGCCGCCGCACTCCCCCCACCACCACTCCGCACGCTGGGTGCCGGACCGAACACGGGGAGTACCGGACAAACCACCGGGGCTTCCCGGCCACATCCGGCCGCCCCGGCCGTCCCCAGGCGTACCGGCGAGCCGCCCGGGGCAGGAGAGCGGCGCGACCGGAGCGACTGGTGGGGGCCGAACATGGCGTCTGTTGCGGGACGGACCGGGTGGGTGAACGAGCGGGCCCTGCTGCCCGAGTTCTTCTGGGCCGCCGACTCGGCCTCGCTGCGCGGACAGCGGCGTTCGGTCCTGCTCTCCGCCTGGGAGCTGGTCCTGCTGGTGGTCGCCGCCGCGACCGGCTCGGCCGACGGCGAGCCGTGGGCCTGGCCGGCGGCGGCGGCCTACCTCGGCGCGATCGCGCTGGCGGTGGTGGTCAGCCGGCAGAACCCGCAGGGCCTCTGGTACGAGGGCCGGGCGGCCGCCGAGTCGGTGAAGACGCTGGCCTGGAAGTACGCGGTCGGGGCCGACGCCTACCAGCCGCCGCCGCGCGCCCTGCCGGACGCCGAGGGCCTGTACCGCTTCCAGCTCGCCCGGGTGCTCGGCGCCTTCCGGGACAGCCCGGTGACCGTCCCCGAGGGCGGGGTGGAGATCACCCGGACCATGCGCGACCTGCGCGGGCAGCCGCTGGCGGTGCGCCGCGAGGTGTACCTGGCCGAGCGGATCCAGCTGCAGCACGACTGGTACCGCGCCAAGGCCCGCTACTGCGCCCGGGCCGGCCACTGGGCCGGGGTGCTGGGCGTCATGCTGCCCGCGCTCGGCCTGGTGCTCGCCGTGCTGCGGGCGCTCGGCGCGTTCGGCTACGACGCGCTGGGCACGGTCTCGGCGGTGGCCGCCTCGGTCACCGCCTGGGCGCAGCTGCGCCAGTACCGGCCGCTGGCCGCCGCGTACGCCCTGGCCGCCGAGGAGCTGGCGCAGATCCAGCGCCAGCTCGCCCAGCTGGACCTGGAGTCCCCGGAGGCCGAGGAGACCTGGGCCCGCCTGGCCCGGGACGCCGAGGACGCGATCTCCCGGGAGCACACCACCTGGCAGGCCCGCCGGGAGGTGCGCACCACCACCGACCGGGAGCACGCAACCGACCCGGAACCCTGAGGAGGCCGCAGGTGTCGTTACGGATGGTCAAAACGGCGGAGGACCGCACGCTCGCCGTCGAGTCCCTCGGCGACCCGCGCGGCCGGCCGGTGTTCCTGCTGCACGGCATGCCCGGCAGCCGGGTCGGCCCGCACCCGCGCAGCACCGTGCTGTACCGGCTGGGCGTCCGGCTGATCTCGTACGACCGGCCCGGCTACGGCGACTCGACCCGGCTGCTCGGCCGCCGGGTGAGCGCGGCCGCCGCGGACGTGCGGACCATCGCGGACGAGTTCGGGCTGGAGAGCTTCGCGGTGCTCGGCCGCTCCGGCGGCGGCCCGCACGCACTGGCCTGCGCGGCGCTGCTGCCGGAGCGGGTCAGCCGGGCCGCGGTGCTGGTCGGCCTCGCGCCGCGCACCGCGGCCGGCCTGGACTGGTACGCGGGGATGACCCCGTCCAACGTCCGCGCGTACCGGGAGGCCGAGCGCGGGCACGGCCGGATCGCCGACGCGATGGAGTTCCGCTCCCTCCAGATCAAGGACGACCCGGTCCGGCTGCTGAACGGCCTGCGCACCGAACTCTCCGCCGCCGACCGGGAGGTGGTGGCCGACAGCGGGCTGCGGCGGATGCTCCAGAGCAACTACCGGGAGGCGTTCCGGCACGGCGCCGACGGCTGGATCGACGACGTGCTGGCCTTCACCGCCGACTGGGGGTTCGAGGTCGGCTCGGTCCGGGTGCCGACCTGGCTCTGGCACGGCGCGGACGACCAGTTCTCGCCGGTCGACCACTCCCGCTGGCTGGCCGACCACATCCCGGGCGCCGAGCTGTTCCTGGAGCCCGGCGCCGCGCACTTCGGGGCGTTCCGGGTGATGACCACCGCGCTGGCCTGGGCGGCGGGCTGAGCACGCCCCCGGATCAGGGCTTCACCGGCCTCAGGGCTTCACCGGCGTCAGCGGCTCGCCGCCGTCCAGCACCGCCAGCACGTTGTCCACCGCCAGGCCGCCCATCGCCTGCCGGGTGCGGACGGTGGCGCTGCCCAGGTGCGGGGCGAGCACCGCGCGCTCCTGGGCGAGCAGCGCGGACGGGACGGCCGGCTCGTGCTCGAAGTTGTCCACGGCGGCGGCGAACAGCGCGCCGGACTCCAGCGCGGCGGCCAGCGCCTCCTCGTCCACCACGCCCGCGGTCATGCTGACCACCACCGCGCCGCGCGGCAGCAGGGCGAGCCTGCGGGCGTCCAGCAGGTGCCGGGTCTCCGCGCTGAACGGGCAGGTGACGACCAGCACGGTGGAGGTGGCGAGCAGTTCCTCCAGCGGCTTCCAGCCGGCGTCCCCGGCCTCCTCGGGCGGCAGTTCACGGCGGTTGTGGTAGCTGACCGGCATGTCGAAGGCGCGGGCCCGGCGGGCCACCGCCTGCCCGATCCGGCCCATCCCGAGCACGCCCAGCGGGGTGCCGGCCAGCTCCAGGCCGAGCAGGAAGTTCGGCGCCCAGGTCCAGGGGGTGCCGGCGCGCAGCAGCCGCTCGCCCTCGCCGAGCCGGCGGGTGGCGGCCAGCAGCAGCGCCCAGGCCATGTCGGCGGTGGCGGTGGTGAGCACGCCGGGGGTGTTGGTGACCAGGACGCCGCGTTCGGCGCAGGCGGCCACGTCCACGTTGTGGTAGCCGACGGCGTGGTTGGCGACGACGGCCAGCCGCGGCCCGGCCGCGTCCAGGAACTCGGCGTCCACCCGGTCGTCCAGGGTGGTGATCACGGCCCGCCGGCCGCGGACGGCGGCCAGCAGCCCGGCCCGGTCCATCGCCAGGTCGGAGTCGTGGCAGGTGACGGCGTGGTGCGCGGTGAGCCGTTCGATGACGCCGGGGGCGAGGCGCCGGGTGACCAGGACCGGGGGCGGGGGCGGGGTCTGCTCGATCATGGTTCCGCAGCGTACCCCCGCCCCTTCCCGGTCAGACCGGCTGCGGTTCCAGGTCCCGGTTGATCCGCTTCCAGCCGCGCGCGGAGACCGTGTTGGGGTGCTCCTCGCCGAACTGCCGGATCAGCTCGGAGATCGCCCTGGCCCGCAGTTCGGCGGCCTGGGTGTGCCGGCCCGCCGCCCGCAGGGTGATCGCCAGGTTGGCCTCGCAGGCCACCGCGTCCGGGTGCTCGGCGCTGTAGCGGCCGCACAGCCCCTGGTAGGCGGCCTGGCCGAGCCGTTCGGCGCGCTCCATCTGCCCGTCGTCCCCGTAGGCGTTGGCCAGGTTGATCATCGCGTTGAGGGTGTACGGGTGCTCCTGCCCGGCCGAGCGGGTCAGCCCGTCGACGGTGAGCCGGCCCCGCTCGATGGCCCCCTGGACGTCGCCGCTGCCCCGCAGGTAGATGCCGAGGTTGTTGGCGCAGGCCAGGGTGAACGGGTGCTCGTCGCCGAACAGCCGCCGGTGGCCCTCGAACACGGTGGAGCAGAGGTCGCGGGCGGCCTCCTTGTCGCCGGAGGCGCTGTGGTCGGCGGCCAGGTTGAGCGCGCAGGCGAGCGCGTCGGGGGCATCGGCGCCGTAGCGCTCCAGGTAGCGCTCGTAGGTCTCCTTGGTGATCCGGCGGGCCTCGGCGAGCTGGCCGATCCGGCGCAGCGAGACGGCGAGGGACTTGGCGTTGCGCAGGTTCTCGGGCAGGTCGGGGTCGAGGACGTCGCCGAGGTCGGAGGTGACTTCCTGGAGGAGGTTCACGGAGCCGCGGTAGTCGCCGAGTTCGCGCAGGTCGCGGGCGAGGTTGGACTTGGTGGAGAGGGTGTAGGGGTGTTTGGGGCCGAGGACGGCGGTGCGCCGGTCGAGGGTCTCCTGGTCGAGTTCGCGGGCGGCTTCGCTGTCGCCGACGAGCCGGTAGTCGATGGCCAGGTTGTTCGCCATGGAGAGGGTGCGCGGGTTGTCGTCGCCGAACAGTTCGCGGAACTGGTCGAGGATCTCGCGGTCGAGGTCGAGGGCGGCCTGGAAGCGGCCGAGCGCGCGGCGGTCGGCGCCGAGCGAGCCGGCCGTCATCAGGGTGTACGGGTGGTGCTCGCCGAGCAGGGCCCGCTGGCGTTCCAGGGTGTCCTCGTCCAGGGCCAGCGCCTCGCCGTAGTTGCCCTGGGAGCGCAGCACGTTGGCGAGCTGGAAGCGCAGCAGCAGGGTCTGCCGGTCGTCCTCGCCGAGCTTGCCGGTCCACTCCACGTCCAGGGCGTGGCCGAGGTCGCGGGCGCGGTCGAGTTCGCCGCGCTTCCACAGGTAGCGGACCCGGTCGATGAGCAGCTGGCGGGTGTCCGCCTCGTCGCAGTTGTGCGCCTTGGAGGGCGACAGGTGCGGCCAGATCTCGTCGAAGGCGGGCCAGTTGGCCGGGTCGTCGGTGTCGCCGAGGACGGGCCTGGCGCCGGTGAGGATGCGATGCACCTCGTGGACGGCGATCTCCTGCTCGTCGTCGCTCATCCCGGCCCGGATCACCGCCTGGACGAGCCGGTGCACCTGGAAGCTGTTACTGCCGGCGTCGACCTTGGCCAGCGCGTACCGGCCGATCGCCTGGATCACCTTGCCCAGCATGAACTTGTCGCTGAGGTCGGCGTCGAACTTCACCAGCGCCCGGATCATCTGGTCGCTGTAGAACAGGTTCATCGAGATCGGCTCGGGGGCGAAGAACGCGCAGAGCTGGAGCAGCCGGACGGCCGCCGGGGACTGCTGGCGCAGCCGTCCGATCGACACGTTCCAGGTCGCGGCGACCGGGGTCGGGTAGTCGGCCGGGCGGCCGACGGCCAGCGCGCGGGCGGCCTCGGCGTGCAGCTGGGTGACGTAGGTCTCCACCGGGGTGCCGGTGGTGTCCAGCCAGGCGGCGGCCACCTCGACGGCCAGCGGCAGGTCGCCGACGGCCTCGGCGACCCGGTCGGCGTCCGGGCGGGAGAGGCTGCGGGCGCGCCGGCACAGGTGCTCGACGCTCTCGCCGCGGGTGAAGACGTCGACCTCCAGCGCCTCGGCGTGCCCGGTCCAGGCCTGGTTGCGGGAGGTCACCAGGATGTGGCCGGAGCCGCCGGGGAAGAACCGGCGGATCTCGGCGGGCTCGTCGGCGTTGTCGAAGATCAGCAGCCAGCGCGAGGTCGGCACCCCGCGCCGCAGCGCCTCCCTGGCCGCCTCGGCGGCCTCGGTGACCGAGTCGCCGACCCGCAGGCCCAGCCGGCGGGCGAGTTCGGCGAGCGCCGGGGCGACCAGTTCGATCTGCTCGGCGTCGATCCACCAGACCAGGTCGTAGTCGGACATGAAGCGGTGGGCGTACTCCAGCGCCACCTGGGTCTTGCCGACGCCGCCGAGCCCGTAGAGCGTCTGCGGGGTGGGCAGCACGGCCGCCATGCCGCCGCGCAGTTGGTTGCGCAGCTGCTCCAGGACGGCGGCGCGGCCGGTGAAGGAGGGGTTGCGCGGCGGGACGTCCCACACCGAGGGCTTGCTGCCGGGGAAGCGCGGACCGCCGCTGGGCGCGTCGCCGAGCGCCACGTCACCGCGGTCCAGCGCGCGCAGCAGGCTCTGGACCGACTGCGCCTCGTCGCGGCCGACCAGGTCGACCGGGTTGCGGTTGCTGAACGGCGCGGTCAGGCGCACGTCGCCGACCCGGACGGGCAGCAGCTGGCGCCGGGTGCCGGAGGGGTCGGAGCTGACCACCGACTCCCACAGCGCCCTCGCCTGCGGGGAGCGCTGGTAGGCGGGCGAGAGCACGGCGACCGTCCGGTACGCGGAGTCGATGCCGCGCTCGGTCTCCTCGCGCGGGTCGGTGCCGGCGCTGAGGTCGCGCGGCAGCACCCGGAAGCCGGCCCTGGTCAGGACGGACTCGATCCAGTCCGCCCACATCCGGTCCTCGGGGACGTAGGAGAGGTAGAGGTCGGCGGGCACGGACGGGCGGCGGCGGGTGAAGGCGTCCACGTAGCGCAGCCGCAGTTCCTCGTCCAGCACCGGCAGCGAGCGGGCCCGGCCCTCGGTGATCTTCGAGGTGAGCCGCTCGCAGGCGGCCAGCATCGAGGTGGGCGTGCCGGTCTGGTCGCCGAAGGTCGCGAGGATCTCCTCGTAGGCGTAGAACGGCCGGTACGGGATCTCCACCTGCCCCCAGTACTGGGCGAGTTCCTCGCCGTTCAGGCCGGAGGGCAGGCCGTCGAAGCGGACCCGGGCGAGGGCCCGGCCGGCGTCCGCCTTCTCCTTCTCGCCCTCGTCGATGCGCATCGGCACGGGCAGGATGCGGATGCCGCGCTCGCGGTAGCGGTCGTGGATGTGCTGGGCGATCCGGGAGGCCCCGTCGATGGACTGGTCGCTGAGGGTGAAGCAGACCACCAGGTCGTCGGGCATCTGGACGGTGCAGATCTCGGCGATGTCGGACAGGCCGGTGCGCGAGTCGATCAGCACGTAGTCGTACCGCTTGGTCATGTCGGCCTTGAGGGCGTCGAAGAACTGCCCGCCGTCGAAGCGGTCGTAGAAGATGTCCCAGTCGAGGTGGGTGACGGCCTCGGAGTAGTCGCGGTTGAACTGGCCCGCGGAGAGGAAGTCCAGGCTGCCGCCGGCCGGGAAGTGCTGCCAGGTGAGCGAGAGCGCGTGCGGGTGCACCCGGGCGAAGTCCAGGTGCCAGCCCTCGGCGTGCTCGACCGGGCGCAGCGCCTCCTCGCGGTACTCGGCGATCAGGTCCATCATGCCGGTGGTGCCGGCCAGCGAGGCCGGGTCGAGGAACGGGTGGAAGAACTTGGCGAGGCCGGGCGCCTCCAGGTCCCAGTCCACGGTGAGCACCCGGAAGCCGTTGGCGGCCAGGATCCAGGCGGTGTTGGCCAGCGCCATGGTGCGGCCGGTGCCGCCCTTGTACGAGTAGAAGGTGATGATCCGGCCGTTGCGGTCCTGCTCCGCCGCGCGCCGCTCGGTCTCCCGCTGGGCGGCCAGGTCGGCGGGGGTGATGCCGCCGAGGCGGAGGTTCCTGGTGCGGTTGTCGCTCATGCGGACACCTCGCTGCGCTCGGCGGTCGCTTCGTGAGACGCGCGCCCTTCGATGATTCGCCGGCTTCGCTCGCTCATCGCGGTCCTCTTCCTCCCAGGGGCGCCATCCCGTCATCGGGTTCATCGCCGTCGTCGCGGTACGGGGTCTGCTCGCGGTACGGGTCGTGCTCTCGGTGCGAGGGCTGCTCTCGGTGCGAGGGCTGCTCTCGGTACGGGGTCTGCTCTCGGTACGGGTCGTCGCCGTTGGTCCGGCTCCGGCGGGTGGTGCGGCCGTTGCCGTTTCCGTTCCCGCTTCCGTTGCCGTTTCCGTTGGTTCTGCCGCTTCCGTCGGCGTCCTGGTCCTCGTCGAAGGGATCCACCGGGGCCCCGTCCGGTCCGTACCCGCCCCCTGCCCGCCGGAACGCGTCCCGCAGGCTCGGCCGGGGCGGCGGCGGTTCCTCCGGTTCGGCCCTGGTGCGGCCCTCGAAGGCGTACTTGGCCTTCATCGCCGCCCTGGGCAGCGCGTCGTCGAAGTCCTCCAGCGTGTGCAGCCCGGTCGGGCCGGTGGCGCCGAGGAAGCTCGGCCGGCTCGCCCGCCGGGTGATGCGCAGCGTCTCGTCGCTCAACTCTCCCAGTTCGTCCGCGCGTTCGCCGCACTCCGGGTCGTCGCCGTTGAACGGCTCCAGGATGCTCACCCAGGTGGCGTCCGAGCGGTCGAAGCGCCGGACCAGCTCGCGCCGGCGCGGGTCGCGCAGCGCCCACCGGTCGAGCAGCAGCAGGCCGGGCGCCTCGGCGCTGCCTCCGATGATCGACTCGACCTCCTCGTCGAACTCGTGCACGGTCGGCTGGAACCCCAGCTGCCTGGCCAGCCGGGCCGCGTGCTGGGCGATCGGCGTGCCGACCGGCCGGTACGGGTGCCAGTCGGTGCGCCGCTCGCCGTAGTAGTCGGGGCTGCGGTCGTCCGGCAACTCGCCCTGGTGGTAGGCGAGTACCGAGATCCGCAGCTGTTTGGTCGGGGCGGTGACGTTGAACGCGCTGGGGAGCGTGTTGAATTCGAGGCGGCGCCCGACCGGGATCACCGTCTCCTCCGCGACCTGCACGATCCGGGCCGCCAGCCGGTGCACGGCCAGCTCGTAGGCGGCGCGGAAGTAGCTGAGCTTCATCAGCGCGTACAGGCCCTCGGTGGCGTACTCGGGTCCGAAACTCGCGTGGTTGAACTGGAGTTCACCGGCCACGTTCGGCAGCCGGTAGCGGCTCATCGGCGCCCACAGCACCGGGACGATGCCGCTGGTGCGCTCGGAGTCGAGGTTCGCCGGGTAGACCTGGCGACGGGTGAATGCGTGCCATTCCTGGCCGCACGGGACGCTGTTGAAGTACCTCGGGGAGTAGAGGGGTACGAACACCCGGCACGAAGCCAACTCGTCGGACAGTCGTTCGGCCCACAGCTCACCCTGGTGCATGGACTCGTCCATGAAGCCGACCGCGGCCCCGTCCGGGACGGTGGTGAGCTGGAGCACCGCCTCGCAGAGGTCCCGGTACAGCTGCCTGACCCAGTGGTTCGGATCGCTCGCGCCCCGCGCACCGGCCTTGGGGGTGTGCGCGTAGGAGAGGAAGAAGTACGGCCGGGCGTCGTCCTCGTCCCAGCCCCGGTCAGTCACACGCGCCTCCCCCGGGCCCGTCGGCAACCTGCCTCCCGCAGCCCCCGTGCGGCGGGGCTTCAGTGTAGGAACGACTGACACCCCAATGGAATAGCACAACGTCTCGCACGAATTGACATGACCGAAACGATGCAGCCACCGTGCACAGGGAGCAGTACCCTCGTTCCGGCCGCCGCGCACCCTCCGGGAGGACATCCGTGAACCATCTCGACTGGCAGAGGTCCAGCACCAGCAGCGACAAGGACGACTGGATCGAGATCGCCTCCGAGGGCGACCACGTCTACATCCGCGAGTCCAACGACCCCACCCGCATCGTCACCACCACCCGGGTCAAGTTCAACGCCTGGGTCCTCGGGGCCAAGGCCGGCGAGTTCGACCACTTCGTCGCCTGAGGGTCACCCCGGGTAGCGGGCCGCCAGGGTCCGCACCGTCGCGGTGATGCGGTCACGGAGTTCGGCCGGTTCCAGCACCTCGACGTCGGCGCCGAGCCGCAGGAACTCCCCGTGGGCGTGGTCGACCGACTCGATCGGCACCCGGGCCCGCGTCCAGCCGTCGCCCCCGGGTGCCAGGCCGAGCCGTCGGGCGCCCTCCGGGGTGAGCCGGACCAGCGCCTCCCCGGTGTGCAACCGGGCCCGGAAGCCGGCGAGGTGGCCCGTCCAGTACGCGCCCAGGTCGAAGCCGGCCGCCGGCTCGAACTCCTCGGCCAGGTCGCGCAGTCCGATGATCTGATCGACTCGGTACGTGCGCATCCCGGACGGACCGGCGGCCACCAGGTACCAGCGCCCGGCCTTGAGCACCAGCCCGTACGGGTCCACCCGCCGCTCGATCTCCTCCGGCGCCCGCCAGCGCCGGTACCGCAGGACCACCGACCGCCGCTCCCACACCGCGGCGGCGACGGCGGCGAGGTGCGGGGTGTCGTCCGCGTCGGCGTACCAGCCGGGCGCGTCGAGCAGGAAGCGCTCCTGGATCCGCCCGGCTCGCTCGCGCAGCTCCGCCGGAAGGGCCGCCGTCAGCTTGAGCCGGGCGGCGGCGAGCGCCTCGCCGAGGCCCAGCTCGGCGGCGGCCCCCGGGAGTGCGGCGAGGAAGACGGCCTGTGCCTCGTCGGCGGTCAGCCCGGTGAGCCGGGTCCGGTAGCCGTCGACCAGCCGGTACCCACCGGCGTGCCCGGCGTCGCCGTACAGCGGGATGCCGGCGGCCGCGAGCGCCTGCACGTCCCGGTAGACGGTGCGGACGGAGACCTCCAGCTCCCTCGCCAGCTGCCCGGCGGTCATCCGGCCCCGGTTCTGGAGCAGCAGGAGCAGGGAGACCAGCCGACTCGCGCGCATGCCGCCCAGTATCCCGGTCTTCCCTGACACGAGATGTCAGGGGACGGGCCCTAGCCTCCCCGCATGAACGTCGCTTCCGCGCACGGGTCCTGGAACGTGACAGACCGCCGCCGCACCGCACCGCACGCCGCACCGCACGCCGCACCGCCCGCCGCACCGCCCGCCGCACCACCCACTGGAGGCGCCGCCCGGGAGGAGTTCCCCGGCCACCGCGCGATCCCGCCGCTGTCCGAGCGCGCCGGCACCGTCGACGGGCCCGGCGCGTGAACCTCGTCGTCGAACTCCGCCAGTACACCCTGCGTCCCGGCACCCGGGAGACCCTGATCGAGCTGTTCGAGCGCGAGTTCGTGACCGGCCAGCAGGCCGTCGGCATCACCCTCGGCGGGCGCTTCCGCGACCTGGACGACCCGGACCGCTTCGTCTGGCTGCGCGCCTTCCCCTCGATGCCCGAGCGCCGCCGCGCCCTGGAGGCCTTCTACGGCGGCCCGGTGTGGCGGGAGCACCGCGACGCGGCCAACGCCACCATGCTCGACAGCGACGACGTCCTGCTGCTGCGCGGCCCGGGCTTCGCCCCGGAACCGGGTGCCCGCGAGGTGCTCGCCACCGTCTGCCACCCCACCGGCGCGGCCGCCTTCGACGTCCACGCCGGCCGCCACCTGGGCCCGGAGCACGCGGTGCACCGCACCGAGCACGCCGAGAACGACTTCCCCCGGCTGCCCGTCCGCACCGGCGAGGACGTCCGGGTCTGGTTCGGGCCCGCCGAACCGCCGCCCTGGCCGTACCGGCGGCTGCGGCTTCAGCCGGTGACAGCGTGGGAAGTCGGCTGAGCCGACGTCCCACGCAGCCGGGGTCCCGCGCCCGGCCTACGCGTTCACCCCGGCCAGCCAAGCGTCGACGGGCACCCCGCAGGAGTTGAGGATGCCCGCGATCGTCCCGTACGTCCCGACCAGGGCCAGGAGTTCCAGCACCTGCGCCTCGGAGTGCCGTTCGACCAGGGACTGCCAGGTGTCCGGGGCGAGCGCGTGCCCGTCGTGCAGCTCGTCGACGGCCCGCAGCAGGGTGCGGTCGGCCTCGGTCCAGTCGGGGTGCTCCGGGCCGTCCGGCACCCGGGCGATCTCGGGCCCGGTCAGCCCGGCCGCGGCACCGAGCCGGACGTGGTGCTCCCACTCGTACGCCGAACCGGTGCGGTGCGCGGTGCGGAGGACGGCCAGTTCCCGCTCACGGAACGGCAGCAGGCCCTGGTTGAGCTGGGCGAGCAGGGGCGCCAGGGCGACCAGCAGGTCGGGGTGGTGGCCGATGGTGGCCAGGACGTTGAGCACCGGGCGGCCTGCCAGCGGACCGGCGCCGTCGGTGAACAGGGCGGCCACGGGGCCCTCCAGCCGTCCGGCGAGGGCGGCGATCTCGGCGGCGGGCCGCGGTGCCAGCCGGGGCGCCGGCCGGGCCCCTGCGGTGAACTCGTCCAGCCTGACCAGCAGTTCCTCCTCGACCGGGGTTCCGTCACCGTTCAGTTCGCGGTACACGGCACCGACGTTGAGCAGCAGCCGCTCGCGGTCGTCCCAGTCCGCGAAGCCGTCCAGGTCCATCTCCTGCGCGGCCCGCAGCACCGGGGTGCCCGCCCGGTGCGCGCGTGTGGCGTGGTCGCGGACCCGCTCCAGGTAGCCGCGGAAGGTGCGGACCTCGGGCTTGCCGACGACCGGGCCGTGCCCGGGCACGATCGTCTCGACGTCCAGGCCGAGGATCAGGTCGCAGGCGGCGATCCAGCGCTCCACCGGGCCGCTGTGGATCACCGGGTGGCCGCCGACGAACAGGATGTCCCCGGCGAACAGCACGCCGGCGTCGGGCACGTGGACCAGGACGTCGCCCCGGGTGTGGGCGGGGCCGACCTCGATGAGCCGGACGGTGCGCCGCCCGACGGCGACCTCCAGTTCGCCGCTGAAGGTCCGGTTCGGCAGGGCCGGGGCGATGCCGGTGAAGTCGAAGGCCTGCCGCATGTCCCGGACGACGCGCGGGAGCGGCACGTCGCCCGGCGCCGCGAGCAGTTCGTGGAGGTGGTCGCGGCCCATGTCGGCCGCGGCGGCCTCGGAGGCGATGACGGTGGCGTGCGGGAGCAGCTGGTTGCCCCACCAGTGGTCGCCGTCGCTGTGGCTGTTGACCAGGGTGTCGACGGTGACGGCGGGCAGCGTCCGCGAGACGGCGGCGAGCAGGTCCCGGGTCTGCGGGACGGTGAACAGGGTGTCGACGAGCAGCGCCTCGCCGCCGGAGACGATCAGCCCGGCGTTGCTGAGGCCCCAGGAGCCGTTCGGCTGAAGGTAGGCGTAGGTGTCGTCGGCGATCTCGTGCAGGCCGAGGGTGTACGGGACGGTCATCATGACCTCCTCGCTAGATGTACTGGAGGCTTAACATATACTCCAGTACACCAGTGGATTCAAGTACACTTTTCTCGTGACCTCGCCGAACCGACACGACCAGCGCCGCACCGCGACCCGGGAACGGCTGCTCAGCGCGGCCCTGGAGCTGTTCGCCACCCAGGGATACGCGGCCACCACCTACGACCACATCGCCGAACGCGCGGACGTGGGACGACAGACGGCCTTCAACCACTTCCGCCGCAAGGAGGACTTCGTCACCGCCTGGGTCCGGCAGCGGCACGAGGCACTGGAGAGCGCGACCGGCGACGGCTCCGCTATGGAGGCGCTCACGGACGCCCTGCGCACCCTCGCGCACCTCAACGAGCGGGAGTACGCGCTGGCGAAGGAGCTGCACGACAGCGGAGTACTCCACGCCGCCTTCGCCCTCGGCGCCGCGACGCCCGCCGCATTCACCACCGCCGCCCGCCGGGGCGGACTCCGCCCCGAAGCAGACCCGGAAGCCGTCGCCGACCTGCTGTTCGACACCTACATCACGACCCTCGGCCGCTGGCTCGCCGCCGACGCGGGCTACCCCCTCGCCGACGCCCTGCTCACCCGGCTCGACCTCCTCGCCTCAGGCTTCAGTGCTTGAGCCTGTCACCGGTGACGCTTGAACTCGCGCAGGAGTGCGAGGAGGTTGATCACGGTGCTGGCCGGAACGTTGCCCAGGGAGACCAGGATTTGACCGTCCAGGATGACCTCCCCGGACTGGGCGGAGGGCCACAGGAGGCCGAACTCGCGGCCTTCGGTGCGGAGTTCCACGATCAGCCCGCCGAGCTGCCGGCTGGTGAGGTGACGGATCGCGGGATCGCCGGGCCGGATGGGGTAGAGCGCGTTCACGCGGCACCGTCCAACTCGAACCAGACCCGCTTCCCGAGCTTCTGGAGCTCCGCACCCCAGCGGTGGGTGAGACCCTCCACCAGCTGAAGGCCGCGACCCGACTCGGCCCGGAGGTCGGTCTTCTGACGCTGCGGCAGCTCGGAGCTGCGGTCCGCGACGGTGACGCGGAGGGTGCTTCCGGAGTAGACGACCGTGACGACGGGCGAGAGGGTCGCCCCGTGCCGCCAGGCGTTCACAACCAGCTCGATCATCGCGAGTTCGGCATCCCCGATGGAGGAGTCGGGGTACCCGGCGCGCGACATCGCGTCGCGCAACACCTCGCGGGACACGGCGAGGGAGGGGGAGTTGAGGCGGGGGTCACACATGGGGAATCTCCCATCAGCTCAAATGAGCTACGCACGGAGAGACCTGACGCCCCATCCGGCGAGCAGTGCAGTGAAACTTTAGGGCATTTCCATCAAAGTTGGCAACACTCTCCGCGCATGCCTCTACACTTTCCGTAGGTGACGATCCGCGAGGAAGGTATGCCCATGGCATTCGGGAGTGGGATCAGCGAACGTCAGCGGCGTCTCGGCGAAGAGCTTCGCAGGACACGCGATGCCGCTGGACGCTCAGCGGTGGAGATCGGGCAGGCAATCGGCGTGAAGGGTCCCGCCGTCAGCCACATCGAGTCAGGCAGGATGGGCCTAAATCTTCCACGACTGAACATCTGGCTCGACCTGTGCGACATCACGGACCCCGACTACCGGGCCGGCCTCGCCGCCATGAGTGAGAGTTCAGGCAAGGGCTGGTGGACCGAGTTCAAGACCCACGTCACACGAAGCTCGCTCGACCTGGCCGAGGCGGAGGCTCGCGCAACAGGCTTGGACAACTATGAATCCCTGCTGATCCCGGGCCTCTTGCAGACCAAGGCCTACAGCGAGGTCATCCAGGGATACACCGAGAAGAAGGTCGAGTTCCGCCACGAACGTCACAAGGTCCTGGCGGGCAAGAACGCCCCGCCGTACCGGGCCGTGATCCACGAAGCGGCCCTGCACATGATGTACGGAGGAGCAACGGTCATGTGGGACCAGCTGAATCATCTGATCGAGATGAGCAAGCTTCCCAACGTGACGATCCAGATCCTCCCGTTCGACTGCATCACATTCGCGTCGAACGACACGCCCTTCCTGCTGATCCGCGGCGCTCACACCCGGCTTGGCACGGTGCTCCTCGAACATCCACATGGATCCAACTTCCTCGGCGACCCCGAGGTCGTGACAACATTTGACCGGAAGTTCGACCGACTCAGGGGCTTGGCCCTCCCGCCCTTGTCTGCGGCGAAATCCGCGTCGTCACCCGCCGATCGGGACTCGTTGGGTTTGATCCAGCACATTCGCTACAAGGTCCAGGGAAGATAGCCATGCACCAGCTCAACTGGCAGAAGTCCAGCTTCAGCAGCGACCAGGCCAACTGTGTCGAGATCGCTTCCGCCGGCGAGTTGGTCTACATCCGCGAGTCCGACGACCCCACTACCGTCGTCACCACCACCCACGCCAAGCTCCACGCCTGGATTCGCGGCGCCAAGGCCGGCGAGTTCGACCACCTCATCGAACCCTGACCTCGTCCCCCGTGCCCCGGGGGACGAGGTCGGCTCACGCCTCGGGGTGCGCGGGCAGGGCGAGCCAGTCCGGCCAGGAGATCCCCCGGCCGAGGAAGCGCGGCTGCTCGAACGGCCAGTCGGCGGCGATCCACTGCGGCACCAGCGCGTCAAACGCCTGCTCGACCTCGCTGCCCACCAGCTCGTCCACCACCCACCAGGCGATCTCACCGTCCGCGCCGGCCTTCGCGGGCGGGTCGATGTAGACGCAGCCGAGCAGGGCCGTCTCCGCCGCGTCGAACAGCGCGTAGTTGAACGACTGGTGCGCGGCGATCTCCTTCTCGTGCCGCAACAGGTCGGCCTGGTTGGCCTCGTAGGTCATGGTGGCCGCCGGCCAGCCCCACGCCGGGCCGAAGATGGTGAACAGCCGCTCGCGCGAGCCCGTCACGGCCGGATAGTCGAGCGACGCATCCGCCTCCCGGACCGGCCGCAGGTGATGGGCCCCGCCCGGCAGCGGCACCTGGACGGGATGGACGAAGTCATCGGGAAGCCAGCTCATGGCGCCCGACCGTAGCACCGCCCGGGCGCCCACTCGCCTGGATTTCTTCGGCCCCTACGCCAACCGCTCTCCCCCGTTCCGGCGGCCTGCGCAGGGTTCGCCATCCGGCCCGTGCCCCCGGCGTCCTGGGGCACGGGGCCGTTGGCATTTCCTCGCTTCGGAGGGAGGTCATGCATGAGAAGTCGGCCTGGCCGACTTCTCACGCACGCGACCGCCTGCCGGGCGGGCGGGCGGGGTGGGGCGGCGGGGTGGGTGTGGGGGCGGGGGGTGTGGGGGCGGGGGGTGGGAAACGGTGGGATCGAAGAGCGGAGGTGGAAACGAAGGCGGGTTTCAGGGGCGGACGCGGCGCAGGATCTGTTCGGCGAGGTCGACCGCCTCCCGGATCGGGACGAGGCGGCAGTCGGCGGTGCCGATCCGGCCGGTGGTGATGCCGCGGGCGGTGCGCAGGACCTCGGCGCCGAGCGGGCCGAAGTGGAGGTCGTCCAGGTCGGGGGCCCGGAAGGTGGTCCAGCCGTCGGGGCCGACGCAGCGGTACTCGCGCACCGGGACGTCGGGCATCCGCAGGTCGGCCAGGTGGAAGGCGGTCAAGCGGCTCATCGGGACGCCGAGCATCAGCACCCGGGCGTCCAGTGCGTAGAGCCGCCCCAGCGGCGACTCGGGGCCCAGGTGGGAGGTCAGCGGGTGGTGCTCGGTGACCTCCCGGGCGCGCCGGCCCACCGCTGCCCAGGAGGTCTGCGGGTGCCGGCTCCGCAGCGCCGCCGGGTGCGTGCGGATCGCTTCCGACAGCGCCCCCATGGAGGGCGACGCCGGGGTGGTGGCCGGATCGAAGCGGGGCATCCCGGCCTGGTAGTCGGCCACCTCCGCCGGGGAGAGACCGGCGGTGGCGGACTGGTGGACGCGGGAGGTGGCGGAGTTCTCGGGCGTGGCGGTGTAGGCGACCAGGGTGCCGTCGGGGCCCAGCACTTCGAGCAGGGCCCCGACCATGGCGACCGCCCCGCCCGGCACCGGCCCGAGGGCGCGCAGGGACGCCTGGACGTGCAGCACCGTGCCCGGACGGATCCCGAGGCCGGCGAACGCGGGGACGAGCGGGTGGACAGCGGGGGCGACGGGGGCGACAGGGGCAGCGACGGGAATCACGGGGGTGGCGACGGCGACGCCGCCGGCGCGGGTTTCGGTGAGGATGGCGATCCTCCGGGGGGATCGGGGGCCCCGGGCGAGGGAGGACCCGGGGCGGCACGAGTGGGGAAGGTCAGACCCCGGCCCGGTCCCGTCGCGCCCGGTCGGCCGCCTGCTCGGCGGCGGCGGGCAGCGGCAGGGCGAGCCAGGGTGTCACGGTGGCACGCATGCCGTCGGCGAAGCGCAGGCCGGTCCCGGTCAGGGCCCCGGTCGACGCCAGCCGCTCCACCGCCTCGGCGGTGTACCGCCGCCAGAGCGCGAACTGTGCCCGCGCCCGGTCGGCGGCCTCTCCCGGCAGTCCGTCGTACGCGAGGGTGCGGGTGCCCCAGTACTCGGTGACGGCCAGGTGGGCGTACGTGCCCTGGAACAGCCCTTCGAGCGGCCGGGGGTCGGGCCGCCAGGGCGCGAAGTACAGCTCGGTGTCGGCGCGGTCGTACAGGTCCGTCAGGTCCAGTACGGCGCCGAGCTTGACGTGCTGGAACTCGTGGGCGAGCAGCAGTGCGAGGGTCGGCGCGGTGGCGGGCCTGGCGATACCGACCGCGCCGTACGCCTGCCGGGCCGCCGAGCTGACGTCCCGGCCGGCCGGTCCGGGACGCAACGGGGTGACCGTCGTCAGGCCGGCCCTGATGCCCTCCGCGTACCCGGGCAGGTCCCGCCCGAGCAGCTCCCAGGCCTCGCGCAACGCGCCCGTCCAGTCGAGCAGTTCGCTCTCGGAGAGGCGGTCGGCGACCGGGTGGTCGTGGCAGTCGCGCAGCGGATCGCCGTCCTCCAGGGCGACCGTCCAGCCGTCGGCCAGCCGGACCCGCAGCAGCGGTTCGTCGACACCGGTGCGCACCGAGCCGTCGGACGCCCGGACCTCGAAACCGTCCGACCGTCCGGTGACCACGGCCTCGCCGTCGGGCACGGCGATCCGCCCGAGCGTCGGCAGGTGCAGCCGGCCGCCCCGGACGGGCACCGCCACCGCGTCGCCCCGGCCGGCCCGCACCGCGGCCGCCGCGGCGCACCGGCTGGCCCTCGGGCTGGCGGCGGCCTTCCTGCTGGCGCCCGCCGGACGGTTCGGCTACCTCGCGCTGCCGCTCGTCCTCGTCCTGCTCTCCCGCTCCCTCACCGCTCCGAAAGGCCTGCCATGGGCACCACCCTCGTCGTCACCAACGACTTCCCGCCGCGTCAGGGCGGCATCGAAACCTTCGTCCGGGCCATGGCCGACCGCGTCCCCGGCGACGACGTCGTGGTCTACACCTCGGCCGAGCCCGGCGCCGAGCGCCACGATGCCGCTCTCCCCTACCCGGTGATCCGCGACCGCTCCCGCACCCTGCTGCCCACCCCGCGCGCCACCCGCAGGGCCGCCGGAATAGCCCGCGCGCACGGCTGCGACCGGGTCTGGTTCGGCGCCGCCGCGCCGCTCGCCGCGATGGCGCCCGGTCTGCGGCGGCTGGCGCCGGACATCCGGCGCACCGTCGCCACCACGCACGGCCACGAGATCTGGTGGGCCCGTACCCCCGGCGCCCGCCGCCTGCTGCGCCGGATCGGGCGCGGTACGGACGTGGTCACCTACCTCGGCGAGTAC
>NZ_MSJQ01000066.1 GCF_014596515.1 Streptomyces sp. CBMA156 | reverse complement strand
CCGCGGCTCCCCGGGCCCGCCGGCGCCCGCGCGGGCGGCCCGGTGGGCGAGCGGGAGGTCGCAGGCGATGACCTCCACCCCGTTGTCCCGGGCCCAGCGCAGGGCGACGAGCTCCGGGGAGAAGTCGGCGAACGGGTAGAAGGCGGGCCCCGCCTCCTCCTCGGGCCCGGCCGGGGCCGCCGCGAGGGCGACCGGGGCCAGGGTGGCCTCGTCCGCGAGCGGGCCGAGCCAGGGCTGGAACTCGGCGGGCAGCTCGACCAGGACGGCCTCCGGCCTGGCGGCGTCGAGCAGCGCGGGGACGACCGCGCTGAGGGACGGCGCGTGGTGGCGCACGCCGATCAGGTAGGGCCCCGGGCGGCCGGTGCCGGAGGCGGCCAGCCGGTCGGCCTCGGCCCGGACCGTCCGGTCCGCGTCGTCCGGGCGGGGGATCTCCGCGCTGCTCATCGGATCAGGCCTCCAGTGCCGAGCGGAGGTCCCACAGGGTGCGCCAGGTGGCGGCGCCCTGTTCGGCACGGCGGCGGACCGGGCCGTCCCAGTAGCCGAGCAGCCGGGCCGCGTCGGACGGCTCGTCCTTGCGGACCACGCCGAGGAGCTGGCCGGGCAGCCGGCCGAGCAGGTCCCCGCCGTCGGGCAGGTAGGCGGCGCTGACGCCGAGCGAGGTTGCGACGGAGACCGCCTCGGCGGTGCTCATCACGGTGGACGGGCGTTCGACGTCCCAGCCTTCGGTGGAGCGGCCGGTGCGCAGGTCGCGGAAGGCGGTGACCAGGGCCTCCAGGACGGCGTCGTCCACCGCGTAGGCGGCGCCGGCCCTGGCCACGGCCACGGTGGACTGGCGGCGGACCAGGTCGACCTCGGCGGCGAGGCTGCCGATCGGGCCGACCGTCTCGAAGTTGAACCGCCGCTTGAGCGCCGCGGACATCTCGCTGACGCCCTTGTCCCGCAGGTTGGCGGTGGCGATCAGGGTGAAGCCGGCCGCGGCGTGCAGCTGCCCGTCCTGGGTGCCGGCCAGCTCGGGGACGGCGATCCGCCGTTCGGAGAGCAGTGAGACCAGGGCGTCCTGCACCTCGGGCAGGCAGCGGGTGACCTCCTCGACCCGGGCGACCGCGCCGGTGGTCATCGCGGTGAGCACCGGCGAGGGGACCAGGGCCTCGCGGCTGGGCCCCTTGGCGAGCAGCAGGGCGTAGTTCCAGCCGTACTTGAGCTGGTCCTCGGTGGTGCCGGCGGTGCCCTGGACGGTCAGCGCGCTGGTGCCGCAGACGGCGACGGCGAGCAGCTCGGAGAGCATGGACTTGGCGGTGCCGGGCTCGCCGACGAGCAGCAGGCCGCGCTCGCCGGCGAGGGTGACGACGCAGCGCTCGACCAGCGCGCGTTCGCCGACGAACTTCGGCTCGATGACCAGGCCCTTGCGCCCGGCCTTGAGCTTCTCGCCGCCGCTGCCCATCACGAAGGTGACCACGGCGCGTGGGGTCAGCCGCCAGCCGGGCGGGCGCGGGCCGCCGTCGTGGGCGGCCAGGAACTCCAGTTCGGCGGCGTACTTCTCCTCGGGCGGGACGATCTGCCGGTCCGCGGGGGCGGTGGCGGTCGCACCCGTGGTGGTCTCGGTGGCGGTCATCGGCGGGCCTTCCTGCGCTTGCTGGTCCGGAGCTCTTCGTAACCGGGGGCGTCGCCGTCGACGGTCCGCTGCCAGGCCCGGGCGAACAGCTCGGGGATGGACAGCGGCACCGAAGCGGGCCGGTGGGTGTGCAGTTCGTACAGGGCGGCCTTCCAGGTCTCGGCCGGCAGCGCGGGCGACTTGGCCTCCTGCCAGCCGCCGGGCAGGAAGAGGCCTCGGCCGGCCCGGGAGCGCTTGGCCTCCAGCACCAGGTCGGTGGCGGCGAGTTCGGCGCGGGCCTTCTTCAGCCGGGCGGGCTTCCAGCCCGTCCAGCGGGCGGCGTTGCGGTCGGTCGGGTCGGGCAGGGCGAGCAGCTGGAGGTAGAGCGTGGCGGCGTCCTCGCCCAGGCCGTGGGTGCGGGACACCTCGGCGACCAGTGCGGGGACGGACAGCCGCGGGTCCTGCAGCCAGGCGGGGCCCTCGTCGGGGGCCGGCGCCACGGGGACGGAGGCGGCCAGCCGCTCCGGCTCGCCGCGCAGCACGGCCTCGACGGCCCGCCGCTCGGTCGAGTACCAGTAGCTGTTGGAGAGCCCTTCGAGCAGTTCGAGCAGCGGGTCGTCCGGCCCGGTGAGGGCGGCCGGGCGCAGCCAGACCCGTTCCGTCTCCTCGTGGTACGGGGTCAGGACGAGTGCCGGTCCGCAGCGGACCAGGCCGTCCCGGTCCGCGCCGCCCTCGGCGGGCAGGCCGAAGTGGGTGCGCAGGACGGCGGACAGCGAGGCGCCCTTGACGGTGCGCAGCAGGTCGAGGTCGAGCAGCAGCTCCGGGTCGGCCAGGCGGTCGCGCAGCGCCTCGGCGGCCGTGGGCAGCAGCGGGCGCAGCGGACTGTCGGCGGGCAGGTGGTAGGCGAGCCAGCGCAGCGCGGCGATGGTGGAGCTCAGCGCGCCGCTCCCGGGGACGGCGGACTCGTCCTCGGCGACCAGTCGCAGGCCGACCCCGTCCAACTCGCCGAGCCGGAAGCCGGTGCGGCCGGTCAGCCACGGGGTGTGGCCGGGGTTGAGCACCGCCTCGACGGTGTCGATGGGCACCCCCTGGACGGTGGCCAGGACCTCGTCGGGGAGGGTGACGAGCCGTCCGAACCGCCGGATCCACTCCTCGGCCCCGGCGGCGATGTCCGGCCCCTCGGTCCACAGGGTCTTCGGGTCGGCGGGCAGCAGGGCGCCCCAGACGGCGGCGAGGCCGTCGTGGTCGTGCCGCCGCAGCCAGTCCCTGGCGGCCTTGAACTCGGCTGTCTTGAAGTCGAGTTCGGCGGGAACGGCGACGTCCGTCCAGTACAGCAGGCCGCTCGGCGGGCTGAGCAGCAGGGCGGAGCGGGCGACGCCGATGCCGGTGAGCCGGCTGAAGGCCTCGGCCCTGGCCCGGTCGTGCGGAACGGCGCCGCGCAGTGCGGCGACCCGCCAGAACGTGGCGACCCAGGCGGCGTCGACCAGCTCCCCGGTGCCGCGCTCCTCGACCGTGGTGAAGTGCGCGACGGGCCCGAACTCCCCGCTCGGGTCGTGGTCGACGGCGAGCCAGTGCACGGTGCCGTCGGTGTACTGCCGCTGGTGGGCGAGGATGACGACGGTGCGCCCGCCGTGCCGCAGCACCTCGCCCTGGCGCTGGGCGACCGGCCGGCCACTGGTGGCGTTCACGGCCGCCGGGACCTGCTCGGCGAGGACGATCTCGCGCAGGGTGGTGCCGCGGTCGGCCAGCGGGCCCTTGGTCAGCTCGCCGAGCAGCAGGACCAGCGAGGAACGGTGGGCGGGGTCGGTGAACGGCGAGGCCACCGCGTGGGCCAGGGCGTGGACCCGGCCGAGCAGGTGCAGCCAGCCGTGGCTGACGTCGCCGTTGCGCAGGGAGACGGTGGCGGGGCTGCTCCAGCCCTCGCCGTCGGCGGCGGGCGGGGCGGTCAGCACCCCGGTGACGGCGCGCAGGTTGTTGAGCACCCAGCAGTGTTCGGAGGAGCCCCAGTTGTTGCCGAAGCCGCCGGGCTCCGGCAGCACGGCGCGCACGGCGTCGCGCAGTTCGTAGTCGCGCCCGTGCTCGGGCTGCCACTCGGTGTCCTGCTTCTTGCCCGGGCGCTCGGCCTCCGGCTGCGGGGTGAACCGGGCGATCCGGTCCAGCAGGTCGGCGGCGAGGCGGGCGATCCCGGCGACGCCGGCGAGCAGCCGCCGGTCCGCGATGCCGGGCAGGATCGCGCCGACCTCCGGGACCGGCAGGGTGCGCGGGGTGCGCCGGGCGAGCGGCCGGCGCACGCCCTGGACGGTGAGCCAGCACCGCTCGTCCTCGGGGACCGGCTCGGTGTCGACCGGCCAGGCGGCGTCGATCAGTAGGGCGGCCTGCTCGGCGGTGACGGTGCGCAGCACCTCGGAGCCGGCCTCGTCGCGCGGGCGCAGGGCGTGCCAGTGCGGGTACGGCGGGACGAGCGGGGTGCCGGCGGCGGAGAGCTCGCCGGCCCGGCAGGGGCGCAGGTCGACGGTGCGGTCGGCGTGGCCGGTGAGGTCGGGCAGGTTGAGCGAGAAGTGCTCGCCGGAGGTGTGGCTGACCACCGGGGCGGCCGCGCCGGGCAGGGCGAGCCGGCCGACCGGGACGGTGTCCGACCGGTGTCCGGTCAGCGGCAGCACGATGCGCTGCCCGTCGGCCGTGAAGGTGGTGACGGCCTTGTGCGGCTCGACCCTGGCCCAGCTGCCGAGCACGGTGCCGTCGGTGCCGAGTGGCGTGTGCTCCAGGCCGGGCTGGAGCGGCAGCAGCCAGGTGTTCTTCCGGCTGAGCCGGCCGGCCTGGGCGGTGGCGGCGATCACCGGCGGTTCGGCGGTGCGGCCCAGGGTGCCGGTGGCCGGGTCGAGTTCGCGCAGGACGGCCTCACCGTCGGAGGCGTGGCGCACCGTCCAGTAGCCGGTGCCGTCGCCGAGGACGCGGTGCTCGTCGGGCATCCGGGTGTCGCCGGCGTGCAGCGGGCGTTCGCCGGTGGTGCGGCCGCCGCCGGGCAGCTGGAGGGACGGCGGCTCCGGATCCCGGTCGCGGTAGTAGTAGCCGACGAGGGTCTCGCCCTCCAGCTCGAACTGCTCGTCCGGGCGGCTGGACCAGTACGCGAGCTGCTTGCCGTCCTGGGGCCAGACGACCAGCAGTTCGCCGTCGGCGAAGCGCAGCCTGGTCCGGTTCCGCTCGTTCGACGGCCGCTCGGGCAGGCGCAGGGTGTGCTCCAGCACGATGCCCTCCGGGCCGACCACGACGGCCCGGTCAAGACGGGTGAGCAGCAGGTTCGGCCAGGCGTCCTCGATGACCAGACCGCTCAGGCCCGCGCCGCCCAGGCTGGGGACGGGGTGCTGCGGGGCGTCGTCGGCGGGCGGGTCGGCGAGCTTGCCGAGCGCCTCCTCCAGGGCGGGCCAGCCGAGTTCGTCCAGGATGCCGGCCTGGAGGGCGTCGGTGAGCAGCGTAGTGACGTCGAGGCCGGCGACCCGGTCGGCGACGGCCGGCGCGACCGTCCGGACGGCGGTGCGGTGCTGGCCGAACGCGCGGACCAGGTCGGTGGCGGCGGCCAGGCCGCGGGCGGCGAACAGCTCCTCGGCGCGCTCCTCGGCCCACTCGGCGAACAGCTCGTTCAGCAGCGGCAGGGCGGGCACCTCGCGCTTGGCGGCCGTCGCCCAGGCGGACGGGGTGGCGCGGCGCAGCAGGGGCCGGTAGCGCTCGTCGGCGCCGACGGCGGTGAGGGCGGGGCTGTCGGGGCCGCACTCCGCGACCCAGTCGTTCAGGTCGATGCCGAGGCCGTCCGGCGGGTCGGCGACCGGCACGCCCGCGGTGAGCAGCAGGTCCAGCAGGTCGATCCGCGTCCGGCTGGCGCGGACGCCGGTGTGGAGGTCCACCGGGACGGCGTCGGCCTTGAGCCGCTCGACCATCCGGCCGGCCAGCGCGAGGGTGTCCGGGCAGCTGGGCCGGTTGCGCCAGCCGCGGCCGTGGTGGTTGCACCAGCGCTGGAGCCACGCGGCGGCGGGCTCGGCGCCCTCGGCGCGGGGGCCGGTGAGCAGGGCCTCGGCGCCGGTCTCGGTGAGGACCGCCAGCCAGGCGGTGTCGTGCGGGGCCGGGTCGGGTGAGGCCGGGTCGGGCAGCAGCTCCAGCAGGCGGGTGCGCACGGCCGCGTCGCTGCGGCCGAGCTCGACCAGTGCGCCGTGCCAGGACTTCCAGAACGCGCCGGGGGCCCGGTTGACCGCCGGGGAGTCCAGCAGTTCGGCGAGCAGCGCCCGCTCGTGCTCGGTGCGGTCCAGCCCGGCGGCCTTGACCAGTGCGCGGGCGTCCTCGGCGACTCCGGCGTACGGGGCCATGCCGGCCGCGGAGCGCTCGGTGCACAGCTGGCGGAAGCGCTGCCAGGCGGTCAGCGGGTCGAGCCGCTGGGCGAGCTCCTTGACGTACTGGCGCAGGGACTTGACGGTGAGCGCGCCGGCCAGGGCGAACTCCAGGAAGACGGCGCGCAGCCGCTCCTCGTCCACCGTCAGGCCGTACGTGCGCTCGGCGTCGCGGGCTTTGCCGAACCAGGCGGCGGCGTAGGTCTGGTTGCCGTGGCCGAGGAAGATCCGGCCGACCTCCTCGCAGAAGGTGGGCAGGAAGTGCGGGACGGCCCGGCCGAGGCGGGTGGCCAGCTCGTCGAAGCCGTCCTTGGCGGCGCCGGGCTTGGAGGTGGCCTGGCGGGCGAGCCGCTCCATCTCCTTGACCAGGGCGAGCGCGTGGTGGCCGTTGGCGGGGTCGTGGACCAGCGCCCAGGCGGGGAAGCCGAGCGCCTCCTGGCGGACCTGGCCGACCTCGGCGGGCGCGGTCTCCGGCACCAGGCCGAGGAAGTCGAGGGCGAGGTCCTCGGCCGGGCCGAGCGAGCCGGGGACGAGCCGGACGATCCGGCGCCCGTCGAGCGCGGGGTGGGTGTAGCCGCGGGCGGTGAGCACGTCGGCGGCGCTGTCGGGGCGGCCGGCGTCGGGCAGCGTACCTGCGGGGAGCACCGCCCCGGCGTCGAGCAGTTCCTCGGGTGTCGCGGTGCGGTCGGCTCCGGTGCCGGTGGTGGTCGTGGTCAGGCCGGTGGCGGTCATGCGGCTTCCTCCCCCTGGATCGTGCGGCCGGCGTGCAGGGCGGCGGCCATCCGCATGCCCTCGGACCAGGCGACCGGTCCGACCTCGGTGAGCGGCAGGGCGCGGCCGTCGGGGCCGGCCCAGCTGAGCGCGCCGGTCTCGCACGCGTCGTACTCGTAGTAGTCGCCGACCCAGACCCGGGCCTCGACGGTGCGGCCGCCCTCGGTGACCGGCTGGACGGCGGAGCCGCCGCGGACCCGGCAGCCGAGCCTGACGCAGCGCCCGACCAGCTCGCGCAGCTCGCGGTAGCGGCCGCCGGCGTAGGTGGTGACCTCGGTGCCGGCCGGCGGCTCCGCGGGCCGGTGCCAGACCTCGCGGTAGAGCTGCTGGACGCGCTGGGAGACGCCGAGCTCGACGGCGAACTCGCGCAGGTCGTCGAGGTCGTCGAGCAGGACGGGGTGCGGTATCAGGATCTCGCCGTCGGTGAGGCGCACGGTGTCGCCGTCCAGGTCGACCAGGCCGAGGCCGCGCTCGGCGTCGGCGCCGCGCAGGAAGCCGGCCACCGAGCCGTCGGTGGCGGTGACCACGAGGTCCTTCAGGACGCCCTGCCAGGCCGCGTCCGGCCACACCGCGGTGAGGACCGCGGCGGGCACCGGCAGCGATCGGACCATCCAGCGCTCGACGTCCTCCTGGCAGCCCCGCTCGTGCGCGGCCAGCCACTCGGCGAGCTGCTTGAGCTGGGTGACCACCGGGTCGTCACCGAGCTTCGACGGTACGGACTTGAGGTCGCGGCCCGCCGCGTTGCGGCACACCACCCTGCCCTCCCCGTCGAGGGCGACGCGGTACCCTCCCGCGCCCGTCTCCACCCATGCCACGGCCGTACTCCTCACACCAGGGAACGCCTGTCGGCGGTGTTGCCGACCAGCGATGCGAGGAACGTAGCGAGGGGCACTGACAACGCGACGGGCGGGGTGAACATGGGCCCTGACATGCAGAGTTCAAACCACTCGAACGAGTGATCGAAGAAGAGAAAAAGGCGGGGCGGCCGCCTCGTGGCAGCCGCCCCCGCCGGACCGGCGGATCGGTTCGGATCGGATCGGATCGGATCAGTTCGGATCAGCCGGCGGACCAACCCGGCACATCAGCCCGTTGGCGCCCTGGGTCAGCCCAGCGGCGCCCTGGGAACGATGACCGGCGCACCGTCGCCCGGCGCCGCCAGCACATGGCTGTCGATGTCGTACAGCGCCCGCACCAGCGGCGCGTCCACCACCTCGCGCGGCGGCCCGCAGGCCACCACCGCGCCGTCCCGCAGCGCGACCAGTAGGTCCGCGTAGCGGGCCGCCGCCGCGAGGTCGTGCAGCACCATGACCACCGTCCGCCCACCCGCCGCGACCCGGCGGACCAGCTCCAGGACCTCCACCGCGTGCCCGAGGTCCAGCGCGCTGGTCGGCTCGTCGAGGAGCACCACCGGGGTGTCCTGGGCGAGCACCATCGCGAGCCAGCAGCGCTGGCGCTGGCCGCCGGAGAGCCGGTCGAGGCGGCGGTCGGCCAGCTCCTCGACACCGGTGGCGCGCAGGGCCTCGGCGGTCAGCCGCTCGTCCTGCGCCGACCACTGGCGGAACAGCCCCTGGTGCGGGTGGCGGCCGTAGCGGACCAGCCCGGTGACGGTGACCGCCTCCGGGGCCTGCGGGCTCTGCGGCAGCAGGGCGATCCGGTGGGCGGCCTGGCGCGGGCGCAGCCGCCACACGTCCTCGCCGCCGACCAGGACCCGTCCGCCGTCCGGCCGGTGCAGCCGGGCCACCGCCCGCAGCAGGGTGGACTTCCCGCAGCCGTTCGGGCCGACCACCGCCACCACCTTCCCGGCCGGGACGGTCAGGTCGACGCCGCCGAGCACCGGGCGCCCCGGCCCGTAGCCGGCGCTGAGCCCCTCGATCGTCAACTCCATGGCTGCTCCCCCTCGACCCCTCTACCGGTGTCCGCTCAGTTGCCCGCGAGCGCCTTGGAGAAGTCGCCGATGACGACGTCGGCGGCGAGCGGGCCGCCCCGGGTCGACCAGACCGAACCGTCCACGGTGACGGCGTGGTTGTTCTTCACCGCGTTCAGCTCCTGGTAGGCGGGCTTGGACTGGACCTCCTTGAGCGCGGTCTTGCCGTCGTCGGTGAGGGTGGACAGGAACAGCCAGTCGCCGTCGATCTCGTTGAGCTTCTCCAGGCTCAGCGCCGGGCTGTGCGCGTTGCCGTCCTTGTCCTGCGCGGCCGGGCGGGTCAGGCCCATGTCGAGGGCGACGCCGCTGGCGAACTGCTTCTTCTCCATCCAGCTCGGGCCGGTGGGGTTCCAGCGCACGATGGAGACGGCGGCGCCCTTGTTCTTGGTGAGCTCGCCACCCGCCTTGGCGGCCTTGGCGTCGTAGTCGCCGATCACCTTGTTGGCCTGCTCCAGCTTGTTGACGGCGTTGCCGATGCCGCGGAAGGCGAGCTTCCAGTCGTCGGTGGGCGCCATGGTGACCAGCGTGGCGGGGGTGATCTCGCGCAGCTGCTTGAGCACCTGCTCGTCCTGCATGTCGCCGGCCAGGATGAGGTCGGGCTTGGCGGCGATCACCTTGTCCATCACGGGCTGGAGCAGGTTGCCGACCACCGGGATGCCCTGCACCTTGTCCTTCAGGTACGCCGGCGGCTCGGCCAGCCCCTGGCCGTTGGTGATGCCGACCGGCTTGACGCCGAGGGCGAGCACCGCGTCCAGGTCCTCCTGGGTGAGGGTGACGATCCGCTTGGGCTCGGCGGGCACCTCGACGGCCTTGCCGGTGGCGTCCTTGACGGTCCGCTTGCCGCCCGCGGCGTCCGCCTTCCCGCCGCCCGCCGCGTCGGCCGCCGGGGAGGCCGAGGCGGACGAGCCCGAGGACGAGGAGCCGGAGGAACCGCAGCCGGTGAGCAGGAGCGCGGCCGCCCCGGTGACGGCCAGCGCCTGGGCCGCACGGCGGCGGACGGGGCTGAGCGGGCGACGGGCGAACGGCATGGGTGCCTCCGGGCAACGGTGGTACGGAAGTTGTGCGGCGTCCGGGAGAGAGCGGCAGGTGGAGGTGCTCTCGGGACGACTCGACCATTAGGTTAGCCTTACCTTATGACATTGTCGCAAGCCGACGTCCACGAGGCGCCCCCCGCCGCCGCGCCGGACTCGCCGCCACCGGCCCGGCCGAGCCGCGGCTCCGACGGCACCCGCCCCATCTGGCCGGCCGTCACCGCGGCGGTGCTGCTCCTGCTCGCCCTGGCCGCGCTGTCGCTGTCGGTCGGCGCCGGCGAGGTCGGCCCGGGGCGGGTGCTGGACTACCTGCTGAACCACGACGGCGCCCGCGCGGACAGCCGGCTCGCCCTGGTCGTCGGCGACCTGCGGATGCCACGCACCGTCACCGCCCTGCTGGTCGGCGCCGCGCTCGGCGTCGCCGGGGCACAGCTCCAGTCCGTCACCCGCAACCCGCTCGCCGAGACCGGCCTGCTCGGCGTCAACGCCGGCGCCTCGCTCGGCGTCGTCGTCGGCATCGCCCTGCTCGGCGTGCAGACCTCCTTCGGCTACCTCGCCTTCGCCTTCGGCGGCGCCGTGCTCGCCAGCACCGTCGTGCTGCTGGTCGCCAGCACCAGGGGCGGCGGCTCGCCGATGCGGCTGGTGCTGGCCGGCTCCGCCGTCGCGGCGATCTTCCGCGGGCTCACCGACGTGCTGATCGTCAACTCCCCCGAGGCGTACGAGCGGTACCGGGTGTGGGTGCTCGGCTCGCTGGCCGGCGTGGAGGGCTGGACGACGCTGCGCCAGCTCGCCCCCGTGCTCGGCGCCGGGTTCCTGCTCGCCGCGCTCACCACCCGGCCGCTGACCGCGCTCGCCCTCGGCGACGACCTCGCCCGCGGCCTCGGCCACCGGCCCGGCGCCACCCGGGCCGCCGTCGCCTTCGCGGTCACCCTGCTGACCGCCTCGGCGGTCGCGCTGGCCGGCCCCGTCGCCTTCCTCGGGCTGCTCTCCGGCTTCCTCGCCCGTACCATCGCCGGCCCCAGGGTCGGCCGGCTCACCCTGCTCGCCGCACTGTTCGGCGCCGCCGTGCTGACCGGCGCGGACGTGCTCGCCCGGGTGGTGGCCAGGCCCTTCGAAGCACCGGTGTCGGTGATCGTCGCCCTGATCGGCGCCCCGGCGCTGATCGCGATCGTCCGCTCCAAGCGCTCCGCCGCCCTCGCCATGGGCGACCAGACCGAGTCCACGCCCCCCGCTCGAAGCGGGGAACCCGCCCCGCCCAGGCCGGACGTGACGCTGCGCTACGGCGCCTGGTCACTGCTGCTGCCGCACCGCGCGCTGCTGGCCTCGCTCGGCCTCACCGCCGCGCTGCTGGCCGCCGTGGTGGTCGCGGCGCACGCCGGACAGAGCGAACTCGGCCTCGGCCGCACCTTCCAGGCCGTGTTCGGCTACGGCGACCGGCTGGACGTACTGCTGGTGCAGAAGTTCAGGCTCGGCCGGATCGTCGCCGGGCTCGCCGCCGGCGCGGCCCTCGGCCTGGCCGGCTGCCTCACCCAGACCCTCGCCCGCAACCGCCTCGCCACCCCCGAACTGCTCGGCGTCAACGACGGCGCGACGGCCGCCGTACTGATCTCCGCCAGCACCGCCGGCACCTTCGGCGCCTGGTGGGCCGGACCGCTCGGCGCTCTGGTCGCCGTCCTGGTCGTCACCCTGGCCTCCGGCGGGCTCGGTGCCCGCGGCTACCGGGTACTGGTGGTCGGGCTCGCCATGTCGGCGCTCGCCTCCTCGATCATCCAGGTCGCAATGGCCCGCCGCTCGCTCAACTCCGCGGGCTCGCTGTACATCTGGACCAACGGCAGCCTCAACGGGCGGGACTTCGCCGTCGCCACTCCCGTACTGATCGGGCTGTCCGTGCTGGTACCGCTCGCGCTGGTGGTGGCCCGCCGGCTGGCGGTGCTGCGCTTCGACGACAGCGTCGCCTCCGCCCTCGGCGTCGACCCGGGCCGGGTCCGGCTCGCCTGCCTGCTGCTGGCGGTCGCGCTCGCCGGGCTGGCCGTCGGCGTCTGCGGGCCGGTCGGCTTCGTGGCGCTGGCCGCCCCGGTGATCGCCGGGCGCCTGGCCGGGCCCGCGCGGGTGCCGGTACTCGGCTCCGCGCTGACCGGCGCCCTGCTCGTCGTACTCGCGGACACCCTGGGACGGGTGCTGTTCGCCGGGGTGGAGATCCCCGTCGGCATCGTCACCACCGTCCTCGGCGGTCCCTTCCTGCTCTGGGTGCTGCTCGGCCGCAAGGGCAGCCCCGCCTAAGCCTTTTGGAGTCACTGCTGTGGAAACCCCGATCGTCGCCCCCGACCCCGACGACCCCGCCTACCGCCTGGTCACCTTCACCCACCGGGACGGCGACTGCGACGGCGTACTCGCGCTGCTGCACACCGTCACCGACAAGGACCGCCACGCCGGCGACCTGACACCACATCTGATGAACCGTCAGACCGATGGCACATGGGCGATCAGCTACCGGCTGCGCGCGGACCACCGCGCGTCCTACCAGCTCTACCCGTTCCGCGGCGAGGCCCCCGGCACCACCCGCCCCGACTGGCTGCGGGTCCTCGACCAGGCCCGCCCCGACCCGTACGACGCCGGGCCCCGGCTGCCCGCCCGCGACGGCCGCCACCCGTCCTCGGTGCTCAGCCTGCCCGCGGCGCCCGCGCAGCCGTACGTCGAGCGGCGCGACGGCGTGCCGCGCGGGCGGACGCTGGAACACACGGTGGCCGGGCGGCGGGTGGACGTCCACCTCCCGGCCGGACACCGCGCGGACGGCGGACCGTACCCGGTCGTGGTGCTGCTGGACGGCGAGATGTGGGGCGAGGTGCTGTCCGTCGGCGACACCCTCGACAACCTGACGGCGGACGGCGCGATCCCGCCGGCCGTCACCCTGCTCGTCCACACCATGGGCCCGCAGCGGCCGGACGACCTGAGCTGCAACCCGGCCTTCGTCGACCTCCTCGCCGACCGCCTCCTCCCCTGGGCCGCAACGGAGTTCGGCGCGAGCACCGACCCTTCCGCCACGGTCGTCGCGGGCCAGAGCGCGGGCGGCCTCACCGCCGCCTACGCCGCCTACCACCGCCCGGACCGCTTCGGCAACGCGCTCTGCCAGTCCGGCTCCTTCTGGTGGCCGGACGAGACCGAGTTCGACGTGGGCAGCGAATGGCTCACCCGCCGCTTCGCCGCCGAGGAACGGCGCCCGGCCCGCTTCTGGATCGAGGTCGGCCTCCAGGAGTGGATGCTTCTCAGTCAGAACCGCCACCTGCGCGACGTCCTCACCGCCCGCGGCTACGACCTCACCTACCGCGAGTTCAACGGCGGCCACGACTACGCCTGCTGGCGCGGCGGGCTGGCGGACGGGCTGGTGGACCTCCTCGGACGGCCTCAGCGGCACGCATGAGGCCGTCGGCAACGACGACGGGTGCCTCACCAGCAACACCAAGGGCGTCGTCCTCGGCGTCCGGCAGTGCATCGGCGAGGACAACCGTCGCTCGCGCATCGCCGCCTGGTCCCCCTCGCGTGACCCTGACCGCCGGATCGGCCCCTGCCGGGCCGGCGGTCACCCGTAGGGATGGGTTTCGGTCGATTCGCACACCTTCGGGCCGGATAAGACCGGACCCCAACTCGCTCTCACCGCCGAGGACTGGTCCGACTTCGTCGAGTTCGTCCGCAACGCTTCCCCCCAGACCGACTGAGGCCGCCGCCGACCCCGTGCTAGCGTCCCCGGGGCGGCGCAGTGGCGTCGGCCCCGGACGAGACGTGCGCCGTACCCGGTCCGCCAAGACGACGCACTCTGGAGGCGTCATGTCCGCTGCCGGCACTCCGAGCGCCCGCCCCCTGGACGTGCGGTGGATCCACGGTTCCCCGTCCGCGAAGCACAACACCGATCCGGACATCCAGGTCCACGCGTACGACGAGCACACCGTCATCCTGCGGCAGAACAAGGCGGTCCACTACGAGGCTCCGTTCCTGTTCCTGCTGTTCGGGACGGAGCGGGCCGTGCTGATCGACACCGGGGCGACGGCCGAGGCCGCGTACTTCCCGCTGCGCGCGACCGTCGACGAGCTGATCGCGGAGTGGCTCGCCGACAACCCCCGACCCGGCGGCGACTACCCGCTGCTGGTGCTGCACACCCACCCGCACGGTGACCACGTCGCCGGGGACGGCCAGTTCGCCGGCCGGCCCTCGACCACCCTGGTCGGCGCCGGACTCGCCACCGCCTGGCCGTACTTCGGCTTCGACCGGGACGAGGAGGCGGTGGCCCGGGTCGACCTCGGCGGCGGGCGGGTGCTGAAGTGCCTGGCCACGCCGGGACACCACGAGGCCTCGGTGACCTACTACGACCCGTGGACGGGCTTCCTGCTCACCGGCGACACCGTCTACCCGGGGCGGCTGTACATCAACGACTGGCCTGCCTTCGGGCGGACCGTCGAACGGCTGGTCGCGTTCACCGAGAGCCACCCGGTGACCCATGTGCTCGGCTGCCACATCGAGATGACCCGCGCCCCGGGCGTCGACTACCCCATCCGCACCACCCACCAGCCCGACGAGCCGCCGCTCCAGCTCACCCCCGCCCACCTGCACCGGATCCGCGACGCCGTCACCGAACTCGGCGACCGGCCGCGCCGGTACCCGCTGGACGACCTGATCCTCTGGCCGCACGACTGAGCGCCGAGGCCGCTCAGTCCCGGTAGGGCACCAGCCGGGCCAGGTCCAGCTCGAAGTCGAACGGCGCGGGAATGCGGATCCTCTCCCCGAACTCCCGTTCCGTCCTGGTGTGGTAGCGGTCGCGGTCGGGCTCGGAGAACAGCGTCACGGTCTTCTGCCGAGGGTCCACGATCAGGTAGAGCGGGAAGCCCATCCGCGGGTAGTCGCGGACCTTTCCGCTCCAGTCGTTGTCGGGGTTGGACGGCGACACGACCTCGACCGCGACCAGCGCCAGGTCCGCGGGGATCTCGCGGCCCAGCTCGATGACGTCCTCGGGCAGGTAGGTGAGGTCGGGGTTGCGCACGGTGCCGAGTTCGGGCGAGGAGAGGTCGCTGTTCCCGGTCGGGAAGTAGCCGGGCGGGCAGTGCGCCTCGAACTGTCGCTGGACGATCGCCAGGTCGAGCTGGTGGATCGGCGGCGGCGACGCCTGCATCACGATGACGTCGCCGGACAGCTCTGCCTTGTAGCCGTCCGGCAGACTGCGGCGGGCCTCTTCGAGCAGGCGGTAGTGCTCAAGGGTCATGGTCGTTCCTCCGGTGCTCCGACCACCGTACGGCAGTGGCAGCCGCCGGCCCGAGTGGCTTGTCCGCCACCCGAGTGAACGTCAGACTTGCCCCATGGCAGATGATCGGACCGCCCGGCTCCTCGTAGCCGGCCTCGGCCTCGTGTTCGTCCAGACCGGCGCCGGCGCCATGCCGACCGCCGTCGAGGTGCCGCTGCGCGTGGTCTCGGTGGCCGCGTTCCTCCCCCTGATCGGGGTCGGGAAGCGCTGGGGCGGCAGGGAGGGGGCTCCGCTGGGCCTCGGCCTCGGGCGGAACCAGTGGTACCTCGCGGGCTCCGCGGCAGCCGTGGCCCTCCTCGGGGCCTGGGCGGCCGACCAGCTCCTGCACACCCCGCAGGCCGCCGGAGCGTGGTTCGCCGCCGTGGCGGGTGCGTACCTCGTCGTCCTCGCCGCCCTCCGGCCGCTGCCCGCGCTGCGCGTCCTCGGCGGCGCGATGGCCCTGTGCGGGGCGGCCGGGCTGGCGCTGGCCTTCGGCGGCGTCTCGGCGGCCGCCGTCGGCGCCGTCACCGGAATCGCCCCCGGGGCGCTGTTCCTGGGCACGGTGTGGTGGTGGTCCGCCCGGCCGCAGCGCGCGCCCGAGCGGACCACCATGTGAGGGTTCAGTCCTCCGGGGGTGGCCCCGGGGCCTCGGCCGGGAGGCGGAGGGCCAGCAGCGCGCCGGCGGCGACCAGGGCGGCGGTGAGCAGCAGTGCGAGGCGGTACGGCCCGGCGCCCGCGCCGTCGTCGACCGCGCCGATCAGCGCCGCCGTGGCGGCGATGCCGAGGGCGCCGCCGAGGGTGCGCAGGATGGTGAACAGGCCCATCGCGCGGCCCATCGCGGGCGGTGGGACGTCGGCGAAGCCGGCGATCTGCACGGTGAGGACGGCGGTGCCCAGGATCAGGCCGACGGCGAACATCAACGCCCGTACGGCCCACGGGTTCTCCGCGAAGCCGAGGGCGGCCAGCACCGCCGCCGCCAGCAGCAGCCCGGGCAGGGCGAGCCGGCGCGGGCCGAGCCGCGGCAGCAGGCGGTCCACCACCTGGGAGGCGGCCATCAGGCCGATCGCCTCGGGGAAGACGCTCAGCCCCGCGTCCAGCGCCGACGCGCCGCGCACGGCCTGGACGAGCAGCGGCAGCGCGAACAGCGCGCCCATCAGCCCGGCCGAGGTCAGCAGGGCCAGCCAGCTCGCGGCGCCGAAGGTGCGGTCGGCGAGCAGCCGAAGGTCCACCAGCGGTTCGGGCGCGCGGAGTTGGTGGCGTACGGCCGCTCCCAGCAGGGCCAGGCCGAGCAGTCCGCCGAGGGCCACCCCCGGGGAGGTCCAGCCGTGCGCCGGGCCGAAGCCCAGGGCGTAGGTCAGCAGGCCGAGGCCCGGGGTGGCGAGCAGGAAGCCGGTGGTGTCGAAGCGGCCGGCCGGCGGCTCCTCCTCGCCGCGCAGGCCGATCAGGCCGATGAGCACAGCCGCCGCCCCGATCGGCACGTTGACCAGGAACAGCCAGTGCCACGACAGGTGTTCGGTGAGGAAACCGCCGAGCGGCGGCCCGAGGGCGGGCATCAGCGCGGTCGGGACGATCAGGAAACGGCCCAGGCCGGCCCGCTCGTGCGGGGCGAAGGCCCGGAACAGCAGGGTCATCCCGACCGGGGTGAGCAGGCCTCCGGCCACCCCCTGGACGGCCCGGGCGGCCGACAGCGTGCCCAGTCCCGGTGCCGCCGCGCAGAGCGCGGAGACGAGGGTGAAGGCGGCGAGCGAGCCGAGGAAGACCCGCTTGACGCCGTACCGGTCGCCGAGCCAGCCGGCCACCGGCAGTCCGAGGGCGAGGCCGACCAGGAAGGCGGTCTCCACGGCGTTGGCCGCCGAGACGGGCCGGCCGAAGTCCTCGGCGATGCTGAACAGTGCCGGGTTGACGATGGTCGAGTCCAGGCCGTTCATGCACATCGCGGCCGTGTAGACGACCACCACCGCGACGCGCCCCGCGAGCAGGGGGCGCGCCGGGGTCCCGACCGCCGGAGGGGTCACAGGGTGGTCCAGTGCGCGCTGATCCACTCCAGGGCGGCCGCGCGCTCGCACGGGCCGTGGGCGACGCTCCAGCCGGCCGGGACGGCGGCGAAGGCGGGCCACAGGGAGTGCTGTCCCTCGGGGTTGACGAGTGCGAGGAACGCGCCGTCGGCGTCGAAGGGGTTGGCGGGGGCGTCACTCATCGGTGGTCTTCTCCATCGTCGGTCTTCTTCGGGAGGTCGGCGAGGTGGTCGGCGATCACGCTCGCGATGTGCGCGATCGGGGCGGGCAGGGTCATGTCCTTGTGGGAGCAGGCCACGTCGGTGTTGGCGATCAGGCCGGACACGTACGGCTCCCAGAGTTCGGGCACCAGGGTCTCGTCGATGGTGTCGACGGTGGCGCGGAAGAACAGCACGTCGCCCTCGAAGCGGCGGTGGTCGTAGCCGCGCACCAGGTGGTTGGTGTTGAGGTAGATCTCGTTCAGCGCGGCCACGGTGGCCTCGTCGAGTCCGGCGAGCGGGCTGCCCTCGCGGCGCAGCACCTCGGTGACGGCGCCGAGTTCGAGCGGGAGCCCGTCCAGATCCTCAGGTCCGAAGCCGCCCATGGTGAGCAGCGCCTCCAGCGCCTCGGCCCGGTCGGGGACGGGCAGTTCGCGGAAGCCCTCGGCCGGGTAGGCGTCCAGGACGGCGAGCAACTCGACGTCCTGGCCGAGCTCCTGGAGCCGGACGGCCACCGCGTGCGCGATGATCCCGCCGGTGGACCAGCCGAGCAGCCGGTACGGGCCCTCGGGCTGGACCTCGCGCAGCCGGTCCGCGTAGTGCGCGGCCAGTTCCTCCAGCGTCGCGGGCAGCGGGAGCCCGGCGGTGGCGGCGCCGACGCCCTGGGCCTGGAGGCCGTAGATCGGGATGTCGCCGGGCAGGTTGCGGATCAGGCCGGTGTAGCACCAGCTGAGGCCGCCGGCCGGGTGGACGGCGAACAGCGGGCGCTGCCGGCCGGGGGCGACGGGCCGCAACGGGAGCAGTACGTCCAGGGCGTCGGCGTCCGGCGCGCCCGCCGCGAGGGCGGCGTCCAGGGCGGCCACCGTGGACGCCTGGAACAGCGCGCCGATGCCGACCTCCAGTCCGAGCACCTCGCGGATCCGTCCGGCGAGCCGCACGACCAGCAGCGAGTGCCCGCCGAGCGCGAAGAAGTCGTCCTCGACGCCGACCGCGGCCACGCCCAGCACCTCGGCGAACAGTTCGCACAGCTGCTGCTCGCGCGGGGTGCGCGGCGGGCGTCCGGCGCCCGCCGCGGGGGCCTCGGGGGCGGGCAGGGCGCGGCGGTCGAGCTTGCCGTTGGCGGTCAGCGGGAGGCGGTCGAGCAGCACCACGGCGGAGGGCACCATGTGGACGGGCAGTCCGGCGGCGGCGTGGGCGCGCAGTTCCTCCGGCGTGGCGCCGGCGGCGACCGCGTAGCCGACCAGCCGCTTGTCCCCCGGCACGTCCTCGCGGACCACCACGGCGGCGTCGGCGACGGCCGGGTGGGCGGCCAGCACGGCCTCGATCTCGCCGAGTTCGATCCGGAAGCCGCGCAGCTTGACCTGCTGGTCGGCGCGGCCGAAGTACTCCAGCACACCGTCGGCGCGGCGCCGGGCGAGGTCCCCGGAGCGGTACATCCGGGTGCCGCGCTCGCCGAACAGCCCGGCGTACGGGTCGGCGACGAACCGGGTGGCGGTCAGCTCGGGGCGGCCGAGGTAGCCGCGGGCCAGGCCCGCCCCGGCCACGTACATCTCGCCGGTGACGCCGGGCGGGACGGGCTGGAGGTGCTGGTCGAGGACGTAGACCCGCAGGTCGGGGATGTTGACGCCGATGGTGCTGCTGCTCCCGGCGGCGGCGCTCGCCCGGTCGAGGGCGACGTACGAGACGTGCACGGTGGTCTCGGTGATGCCGTACATGTTGACCAGCGTGGGCGCGTCCTCGGCGTGCCGGTCGTACCAGTCGTCCAGTCGGCCGAGTTCGAGCGCCTCGCCGCCGAACACCACGTAGCGCAGGGCGAGTTCGCTGCCGGGGCGGACCCGGTCGGCGGCGCTCAGCTGGTAGAAGGCGGACGGCGTCTGGTTGAGCACGGTGACCCGCTCGCGGGCGAGCAGGTCGAGGAAGGCCGCCGGGTCGCGGCTGACCAGGTGCGGGACGACGACCAGCCGGCCGCCGTGCAGCAGGGCGCCCCACAGCTCCCAGACCGAGAAGTCGAAGGCGTAGGAGTGGAACAGCGTCCAGACGTCCTCGGCGCCGAAGCCGAACCAGTGGTCGGTGGCGCCGAACAGCCGGACCACGTTGTGGTGGGTGACCGGCACGCCCTTGGGCTTTCCGGTGGAGCCGGAGGTGTAGATGACGTACGCGGTGTCCTCGGCGCGCAGCGGGCGGATGCGCTCGTGCTGCGCCAGCGGGGTGGCCGGGAAGGCGGCGGACTCGGGCCCGTCGACCAGGAGTTGACGTACCTCGTGGGCGGGCAGCCGGGGCGCGGTGGCGCGGTCGGTGAGCAGGGCGGCGGGGGAGGCGTCGGCCAGCATGTAGGCGAGCCGGTCGGCCGGGTAGTCCGGGTCGAGCGGCAGGTACGCGGCGCCGGACTTGGCCACCGCCAGCAGGGCGACGACGAGTTCGAGCGAGCGGGGCAGGGCGAGCGCGACGATGGTGCCGGGGCCGATGCCCTCGGCGGCCAGCAGCCGGGCCAGCCGGTCGGCGCGGGCGGCGAGTTCGGTGTAGTCGAGCTGTTCGTCCCGGTAGTTGACGGCGACGGCCTCCGGGTTGGCGGCGGCGGCCGCCTCGAACAGCTCGGGCAGGGTCGCGCTCGGGGCGGTGGTGACGGGGGCGCCGTTCCACTCGACCAGGGCGCGCCGCCGCTCCTCCTCGCCGATCAGCGGCAGCCGGCCGATCGGGGTGTCGGGGGCGCTCGCGGCGGCGGTGAGCAGCCGGGCCAGGCGCTCGCCGAGGGCGGCCACGGTGGTGGCGTCGAAGAGGTCGGTGCGGTACTCCAGGAAGCCGCCGATGCCGCCGCCGGGCAGCTCGCCGGCGTTGAGGGTGAGGTCGAACTTGGCGGTGCCGCTGGGGATCGCGGCGATGTCGGCGGTGAGGCCGCCGCCCAGCGCGACCCGCTCGTCCGGGCGGCTCTGCCAGGCGAGCATCACCTGGAACAGCGGGTGCCGGGCGAGCGAGCGGGCCGGGTTGAGTGCCTCGACCAGCCGGTCGAAGGGCAGTTCGGCGTTCTCCTGGGCGGCGAGCACGGTGCCGCGGACCCGGGCCAGCAGCTCGCGGAAGGTGGGGTCACCCGACGTGTCGGTGCGCAGCACCACCGAGTTGACGAAGTAGCCGACCAGGGCGGCCGTCTCCTCGTCCTCGCGGCCGGCCACCGGGGTGCCGACCGGGATGTCGGTGCCGCCGCCGTGCCGGCTGAGCAGGGCGGCGAGCCCGGCCTGGACGGCCATGAAGACGGTGCTCCCGGCGGCCCGGGCGAGCCCGGCCAGGGCGGTGTGCGCCTCGGCGCCGAGGGCGAAGGGCACGGTGTCGCCCCGGTGGTCCGCGACGGCCGGGCGGGGGCGGTCGAGGGGCAGCTCCAGCTGGTCGGGCAGTCCGGCGAGTGCGGCGCGCCAGTGCTCGGTCTGCCGGACGGCGAGCGGGCTGGGCGCGTCGGCAGTGCCGAGCCGTTCCCGCTGCCAGACCGCGTGGTCGGCGAACTGGAAGGCGAGCTGCGGCAGTTCGGGAGCCCGTCCGGCGATCCTGGCGGTGTAGGCGGTGGCCAGGTCGCGCAGCAGCGGGGTGGTGGAGGCGCCGTCGCCCGCGATGTGGTGGAGCAGCAGGAGGAGGGTGTGCCGCTCCGCGCCGTCGGCGACACCGGCCGCAGCCGAACCGGTGAACAGCGTGACGCGCAGCGGCGGTTCGGCGGTCAGGTCGAAGGCGTACCGGACGGCCTCGGACAACTCGGACGACTCGGCGGTGCCGTCGTGCGGTTCGACGGCCGCGGGCGGCAGGATGCGCTGGTACGGCGTGCCGTCCGGCTCCTCCCCGTAGACGGTGCGCAGCACCTCGTGCCGGGCGACGACGTCGCCGAGGGCGAGGGCGAGGGCGCTCCGGTCGAGCGGGCCGGTGAGGGTGAGCGCGAACGGGATGTTGTAGGTGGGGCTGGGGCCTTCGAGCCGGTGCAGGAACCAGAGGCCGCGCTGGGCGGGCGAGAGCGGCATCCGCTCGGTGCGCGGCACCGACACCGGGGCGGGACGGCGCCCGGCCTCGGTGCCCTCGCCGCGGGCCTCTTCGAGCAGGGCGGCGAGACCGGCCGGGGTCGACTGCCGGAACACGTCGGCGAAGCCCACCGGGGCGGCGAAGGTGTCGCGCAGCCGGGCGGCGAGGCGGCCGGCGAGCAGCGAGTGGCCGCCGAGGTCGAAGAAGGAGGTGTCCCGTCCCGGCGCCTGCGGCAGGCCGAGGACCTCCGCGAACAGGCCGCAGACCAGTTCCTCCCCGGGCGTGGCCGCGGCGGCGCCCTCGGTGGTGGCGGCGGGCTCGGGCAGGGCGCGGTGGTCGAGCTTGTCGTGGCCGGTGCGCGGCAGTTCGTCCAGCAGCAGGACGGCCGCCGGGACCATGTGCGCGGGCAGCCGGGCGGCGAGCGCGGCGCGCAGCCCGTCCGGGTCCGGCGCGCTGCCGCTCTCGGGGACGGCGTAGCCGAGCAGGCGCTTGCCCTGCGGGCCGGGGCGGGCGATCACCACGGCCTGGGCGACGCCGGGCAGTTCGGCGAGGACGGCGGCGATCTCGCCGGGTTCGATCCGGAAGCCGCGGATCTTCACCTGGTCGTCGGCCCGGCCGAGGAACTCCAGGGTGCTTCCCCCGGCCACGGGGCGGCGGCGGGCGAGGTCGCCGGTGCGGTACATCCGGCTGCCGGGCGGGCCGAAGGGGTCGGCGAGGAAGCGCTCGGCGGTGAGGTCGGGGCGGCCGAGGTAGCCGCGGGCCAGGCAGGCGCCGGCCACGTACAGCTCGCCGGTGACGCCGTCGGGCACGGGGCGCAGCGAGCCGTCCAGGACGTAGGCGCGGGAGCCGCGCACCACCCGGCCGTGCGGGGCGCCGTCCGGGCCCGGGGTCCAGGCGTAGGCGTCGACGGTGGTCTCGGTCGGGCCGTAGAGGTCGACCGGGTGCAGGCCGGGGACGGCGGTCAGGCGCTGCCAGAGGGCGGGCGGGGTGGCCTCGCCGCCGACCACGAGGACGGACGGGCGGTGCCGGCCCTCGTCCAGGATGCCCTCGGCGAGGAGGACTTCGAGGTAGGAGGGGGTGAGGTCGAGGTAGTCGATGCGCTCGCGGTCGAGGTGGGCGGCGAGGGCGGCCGGGTCGCGGTAGGTGGTGTCGTCCAGGAGGTGGAGCTCGTGGCCGTGGACCATCCAGAGCACCGGGTCCCAGGAGGCGTCGAAGGCGAACGAGGCGCTGTGGGCGACGCGCAGCCGCTCGCGGCCGGTGCGCCGCACGGCGGGGGCGATGTGGTCCTCGCCGAGGCCGGCGTGCAGGTTGGCCAGCGAGGCGTGGGTGACCACCACGCCCTTGGGGCGGCCGGTGGAGCCCGAGGTGTGCAGCACGTAGGCGGGCTGGTCGGGTCGGGGAGCGGGCAGGGCGGCGGCGGGCAGGGCGGCGGCGGGCTCGTCGTCGGCGTCGTCCGGCCGGAGGGTGGGCAGGCC
>NZ_MSJQ01000065.1 GCF_014596515.1 Streptomyces sp. CBMA156 | reverse complement strand
CTGGCCGAGGCCGCCGACCGGGCCGTCGGGCAGCTCGCCGAGCCGGCCGCCTTCGAACCGCACCGGCAGCGGGCCGGCGAACTGGCCGAGCGCTGCGCCGGCATCGCCACCGCCGCCGAGGCCGAGCCGCTGGGCCTCGAACTCGGCGCCCAGAGCGAGGCGTTGCAGACCGTCTCGGAGCTGGTCGGCACCCTCGACCTGGCCGACGCCACCACCCGCACCGCGATCCTCGACCGGCTCGCCGACGTGCTCGGACTGCTCAACCGGGCCAGGACCGCCCTGACCGTGCGCCGCCGGGAGCTGCGCACCCGCGAGGCCGCCGCCGAGTTCGCCGCCGAGACCGCCCTGCTCGGCCAGGCCACCACCGCCGCGCTCGCCGCCGCCGACACCCCCGAGGCCTGCGACGAGCAGCTCGGCCGGCTGCTGCTGCGGATCGAGCAGCTGGAGACCCGCTTCGCCGACGCCGACCCGGCCCTCGGCGAACAGCTCACCGCCCGGCGCACCGAGATCCACGACGCGCTCACCGCCCGCCGCCAGCACCTGCTGGAGGAGCGGGCCCGGCGCGCCGACCGGCTGGCCGCCTCCGCCGACCGCATCCTCGACACCCTGCACCGGCGGCTGGCCGCGCTGGACACCGCCGCCGAGATCGACGCCGCCCTGGCCGCCGATCCGACCGCCGTCAAACTCCGCGAGCTGGCCGGGCAGTTGACCGGGCTCGGCGACCGGGTCAGGGCCGAGGAGCTGACCGGCCGGCTGCGCGCCGCCCGCTCCCGCGCCCACCGGGCCCTGCGCGACCGCGCCGAACTCGCCGGGGACGGCCCCGGCACCCTGCGGCTGGGCCGGCACCTGTTCGCCGTCACCACCCAGCGGCCCGAACTCGCCCTGGTCCCCTGGCGCGGGCGCCCCGCCTTCACCCTCACCGGCACCGACTACCGCTCCCCCGTCACCGACCCGGCCTTCGCCGCGACCGAGCGCTACTGGGACCGCCCGCTGCCCTCGGAGACCCCCCGGCTGTACCGCGCCGAGTACCTCGCCGCGAGCCTGCTGCCGGCCGCCGAACCGGGGGCGCTGTCCGGTTCGCTCTCCGGCGAAGCCGAGCTGCTGGAGTACGTCCGGCGGGCGGCCGAGCAGCGGCCGGACGAGGGCTACCAGCGCGGCGTGCACGACCACGACGCGGCGCTGCTGCTCCGCGCCCTGCTCGAACTCGGCGCCGGGGCCGGCCTGTTGCGCCACCCGGCGGGCGCCAGGGCGGCCGCGCAGCTGTACTGGGCGCACGGCGCCGACGGGCGCCGGCGGCTGCTCTGGCACACCAGGGCCCGCTCGCTCGGCCTCGCCAGGGACGCCTTCGGCGGCGCCCCCGCGCAGGGCGCGCTGGACGCCCTGGCCGCCGAACTCTCGGCCGCCGTGGCGGACTTCGTCCCCGGCGCGGACCCCGCCGGCCCCTACCTGGTGGCCGAACTGGCCGCCGCCGCACCGAGCTTCGCCCACTCGGCGGGCGCCGCCGCACTGCTCGACAAGTTCCGCGCCGCCCCCGAGTCGGCCGGCCTCACCGAGGCCCTGGCGGCGCTGCCCGAGGAGCCGGAGCTGCTGCCCGTACGGCGCCAGCTCGCCGCCGCCTGGCTGGAGTCGGGAGCCGCCGACGCCGACCCGGGCGACCTCGCCGAGGCCGCCGCCGTACTGCTCTGCCCGTCCCTGCCGCGCCGGCCGGCCGAGGGGGCGGTGGGCGCCAGGATCACCGGGCTGCTCGGCGACCACCCCAGGGTCGCCGGCGGCGCGCTCGACCTGCGGCTGGACGAACTGCTCGCCCGGGTCCGCGAGTTCGAGCAGGTCGAGATGCCCGGCTACCGGGCCTACCAGCGGCTGCGCGGCGAGCTGCTGGCCGCCGAGCACGCCCGGCTGCGGCTCGACCAGTACCGGCCCGCCCCGCTCAACGGCTTCGTCCGCAACCGGCTGATCGACCAGGTGTACCTGCCGCTGGTCGGCGACAACCTCGCCAAGCAGCTCGGCACGGCGCAGTCGTCGGGCCCGGTCGACCGCAGCGGTCTGCTGCTGCTGGTCTCCCCGCCCGGCTACGGCAAGACCACCCTGGTCGAGTACCTCGCCGAGCGGCTCGGCCTGCTGCTGGTCTCGGTCAGCGGCCCCGCGCTCGGCCACCGGGTCACCTCGCTGGACCCGGCCGAGGCCCCCGACGCCACCTCCAGGCGCGAGGTCGAGAAGCTCAACTTCGCCCTGCACGCGGGCGACAACGTGCTGCTCTACCTGGACGACGTCCAGCACACCTCACCCGAGTTCCTCCAGCGCTTCATCCCGCTGTGCGACGCCCAGCGCCGGATCGACGGCGTCTGGGACGGCGAGGCCCGCGAGTGGGACCTGCGCGGCAAGCGCTTCGCCGTCGTGATGGCCGCCAACCCGTACACCGAGTCCGGCCGCCTCTTCCGGCTGCCCGACATGCTCGCCAACCGCGCCGACGTGTGGAACCTCGGCGACGCCGTCGCCGGCCGCGAGGACCTCTTCGCGCTCAGCTTCGTCGAGAACGCCCTGCCCGCCGGCCCCCACCTGGCCCCGCTGGCCACCGCCGAGCGCGCCGACCTCGACACCCTGCTCGCCCGTGCCGGCGGCCTGCCCGGCGGCACCCTGGCCGGCGCCTGGCCCGCCGCCGAGGTCGAGCGGATGACCGCCGTCCTCTCCGGCCTGCTCCACCTGCGCTCCACCGTCCTGGCCGTCAACCGCGCCTACCTGGCCTCCGCCGCCCAGGACGACCGCACCCGCACCGAGCCCCCCTTCCTGCTCCAGGGCTCCTACCGCAACATGGCCAAGCTCGCCCAGCGCCTCGACCCCGCGCTCACCCGCCCCGAACTCGACGCCCTCCTCACCGACCACTACCGCGCCGAGGCCCAGCCCCTGGGCGCCGACGCCGAGGCCCAGCTCCTCAAGCTCGCCGAGCTCCGGGGCACCCTCACGGACGCCCAGGCGGCCCGCTGGGCGGAGGTGAAGCGCTCCTGGCGGGGTGAGTGATCAGGCCCCGCCGAGCACGGCGTCCACGAGTTCCAGCCAGAGGCCCAGCGTGGGCGCGGTCGGCTTGAAGGTGCGGTCCGAGCCGTGCAGCCGGACGTAGCCGCCGACCAGCAGGTCCGCGACCCGCTCGGTCTCGGCCGGGAGCGTGCCGTTGATGAGCTTCGTCCAGTTCGGTGACGTCCTGCTCCCGTCGTGCAGCGTCTCCAGCGGCAGCACCCGGCAGGCCGTCCAGGTGACCAGCTCGGGCGCGTACTCCAGCAGCTTCCGGTGGCCCCTGCCGTTCCGCTTGAGCAGCCGGGCGATCACCCGCTGGGTCTCCCGTCGGGCCTCCACCGCGCGCTGGATGCCGATGGCGTGCAGGCCCTCGTGCACCAGGCCGCGGTAGGCCGGACCGGTGATGTCCGACCAGAGCGCGTCCAGGCCCTCGCCGGTCTGGAGCTGGTTGCTCATCGACGGGTGCTGCACGGGCGAGAGCGCGGCGAGCGAGCGGAACACGTCCGCGGGCGTGAACCCGACCGGGTGCGGCCCGGACACGACCCCGCGCCGGGGATCGAAGTAGCTCCCCTCCTTCCGGAACTCGGCCTGGGCCCGGCGCAGGTGCGGGCAGAGCGCGAGGTTGTCCTGCGGTACGAAGGGGTTGACGCGGTGGGCGGCCCGGTCGCACATGCCGCGGGCCCGGTCGCCGTCCTCGTCGGCGACGACGACGACCCACAGCAGGGCCCTGTCGAGCTCCTCCGGGGACAGTTCGCGCGCCCGGTGGGCCACCTCGACCAGGCGCTGGAACCCGTTGACGATCCGGACACCCACCAGCCCGAGCCGCCCGGCCCCGCCCGACCAGTCGGGCTCCCAGTGCAGGCTCCGCGCACTGAGGACGACCGGTGGCCCGAAGATCCCGGCGTCCTCCGGCCGTTCACGGAGCGCGTCGGCGAAGGACCGGTTCACCGGACTGTCCGGCAGGTAGCCCCGGCGTGCCCCGAGCACCTCGGCCGCGTCCGGCCGGTCGGCCAGCACGGCCAGCTCGTTCGCCGCGATCAGCGCGGACCAGTGGTCGCCGATCCGTACGGCGTGGCGTGCCCTGAGGATGTGGCGGTCGAGGGCCGGCGGGGTGTCCGCGGCCCACGAGACTCCACGCCAGGGGCCGAGCGGCAGATGGTTGTTGTCCATAGCCGGTTCAACGCCGCGCGGGCGGTCAGGTTGCGGCGCGCGGCCGTCCCGGTCGGCTGAAAGTCGTCGCCACCGGTCCGATGACCGGATGACCCGGCGATTCCCTCCATCGGGCAATCCGCGGGCGTCGGCGATAGGAGGCGCCGGTGCGTGGGTAGCCCGGTGGCATGGGTGCTGAGGGGCTCGACCTGACCGGGTTGCGCAGGGTGTACGGGCAGTTCGGAAGCCGGTGGTTCTACACCCGGGTGGCGCGCAACGCGCGGCACTGGGGGTGGACGGAGCCCGGGCAGTCGAAGTGGCGGCTGTGGCGGGCGCAGCGGCAGTTGCAGGACGTGCTGGGGCGCAAGCTGGCGCTGTCCGCGGGGGCGCGGGTGCTGGACGCCGGGTGCGGGGCGGGGGTGGTGGCGCGGGCGATGGCGGTGCGGTTCGGGCTGCGGGTGACCGGGGTCGACGTCCTGGACTTCCACCTCGCCGAGGCGAAACGGCTGAGCGCCAGGGCCCGGATGGGTGAGCGGACGGTCTTCCGGTGGGGGGACTACCACCGGCTCCCCTTCGGCGACGGCGAGTTCGACGGCGTGTACTCGATGGAGACGCTCGTCCACTCCCCCGACCCGTCCCGGGCCCTGGCCGAGTTCCACCGGGTGCTGCGCCCGGGCGGGCGGCTGGTGCTGCTCGGACCGATCAGCGTCGGCCCGCTGGACGAACTGGAGCCGCGGCCGAGGGCGTTGATCGAGTCCTTCCTGGAGGCGATGACGATGACCGGCGCCATGATCTACCACGCCGGCAACCTCCCGCGGCTGCTCGGCGAGGCCGGGTTCGAGGTGGAGGAGGCGCTGGACGCGACGCCGTACTACACGCCCACCTTCGAGGCGGTGCACGCGTACTTCCGGCTGCCGTGGGAGGTGGCGCGACGCTTCGGCGATCCGGCCAAGTGGATCAATCTGCGGTCCACGGTGGAGATGTACGAGGTGCGCGAGCACGTCGCCTGGTACGTTCACACGGCTGTCAAGCCATCGAGGTGAACTCCGCATGGACGAGCGCTCCGCCCCGTCCGTACCCCAGTGGCTGGTTCTGCGTCGGCCGGGTGCGGGACCTGCCGCCGGGGCGGGTGCGCACCGCCCGGCTGATGGGCGAGGACGTGGTGCTGTACCGGACCCGCCGGGGCACGGTGCGCGCGGTCGGGCCGCACTGCCCGCACCTGGGCGCGCACCTCGGGGCGGGCGGGACGGTCCGCGGCGAGGAGTTGGTCTGCCCGTTCCACGGCTTCGCCTTCGGCCCGGACGGCTCGTGCACCGGCTCGCCGGACGGCGTCCGGTTCCGGGCCTCGCTGGCCCGGCGGCACCTGTGCGAGCGGGACGGCGCGCTGTTCGTCTGGTGCGGGCCGTCCGGCGGTCCGGACGCCGGTGCACCCACCTGGGAGCTGCCGCCGGCGGTCGGGGTGCGGCCGCTGGCCTGGTGGAGCGGCGAGGTGCTCTCCCACCCGCAGGAGGTGATGGAGAACAGTGTCGACTTCCGGCACGTGCGGGTGCTGCACGGCCTGGACACCCGGGAGACCGCCCCGCCCGAGCCGGCCGGCCCGCTGCTCACGGTCCACCAGCGCACCACGACCCGGTTCCCCGCTCTGGGCGCGGTGAGCCTGGAGCAGCCGGTGACCCTGGCCGGGCTCGGGATGATGCGGGTGCCGGTCGAACTGCCGCAGCTGGGCGGCACCTTGTGGGTGTGGACGCTGCCGACGCCGGTCGCGCCGTGGCGGACCAGGGTGCGCTTCGCGGTGACCGCCACGGTGCCGGTGCCGGGGGTCGGCTCGGCGCGGGCCGTCGACCGGGCGGCCTCCTGGGCGGCGTTGCGGACCGCGGTGCGGATCATCAAGCAGGACCGCCCGGTCCTGGCCCACAAGCGGTACCTGACGCAGCCCCGGCTCGTCCCCGGGGAGTGCTCGATCGGGCTGTTCCGGCGCTGGGCGCGGCAGTTCTATCCCGGGCTCCACGCCGAACCGGCCTCCGGCTTCCACGGTGAACCGGCCCCCGGGCTCCACGCCGAGCCCTGGCCCGAGCCGGACTCCGCCGGCTGAGTCACGACCGGCGCGGCGGGCGTGCCAGGCCCGGTCGGCGCGGCTGGCATTCCCCGGGTGGGGTCGGGCAGCCCCGGCACGAAGCGCCCCTCGGCCTGCCACCGCCGGGCCAGTTCGGCGTAGATGGGCGCCTCGGGGCCGGGTTCCGGCACGGGCGCCGGGGGTTGCTCCGCCCTGTTCGGGATGCCGCGCAGGATCGTTTCTTCATCCGGCTGTCCCTCCGGTACCGGCGTCCTCCCAGAACCACTCACGCCCGCCCAACGCATCCCGTCCGCACCGGGACACGGTCGCGTCAACCCGGCGGGCCGCGCGCCAACCCCCCACGGGAGCAGTCCGGTGCGCGGGAAGTCGGCCCACCCGACCTCCCGCGCACGTCTCGTACGGGTGTCCCGGACCGGACGGCGGGCCACCCGGCAACCGCTGCCGTCGGCGCCCCGCTACCGCCGGCGCCCCGCCGCCAGCAGCTCGGACACGGTGGCGAGCTTCACCCGCGGCCGCCCCTCGGCCTCACCCCGCTCGCGCTCGGCCCGGTCCACCGCGCGCAGCTCCCGCAGCCCGACCGCGTCCGGGCGCCGGCGCCGCACCAGCCGTTCGAAGTCCCTGCGGCCCGCCTCCGGGACGGGCAGCGCGCGGGCGACCGCGTCGTCCAGCAGCGCGCCCACGGTCTCCCGCGCGCAGGCCCGGTTGGCGCCGATCCCGCCGGAGGGACCGCGCTTGGCCCACCCCACCACGTACGTCCCCGGCAGCGGCCGGCCGGTCGCCGGGTCGACGACCCGCCCCTCCCGGTGGGCGACCGTGCCGGTCCGCTCGTCGAACGGCAGCCCGGGCAGCGGCACCCCGCGGTGCCCGATGGAGCGCACCACGAGACCGGCCCGCAGCACGTCCGTCGTCCCGGTGCCCTCGACCCGGCCGTCCGCCGCCAGGGTGGTCCGCTCGACGGTCAGCGCCTCGACCCGCCCGTCCCCGGACAGCCCGGCCGGCGCCGACAGGAAGCGCAGCACGATCCGCCGCCCGGGCCCTGGCGCCGCGGACCCGTCGTACGGCACCAGCGGCAGCCCGGCCAGCAGCCCCGCGCCCGACCCGGTGCCCGGCCCGCTCCGCGCCCCCGCCCCGGACTCCGCCGCCTCGATCGCCGCCCGTACCTGCGGGTGGTCCTCCACCACCACCTCGACGCCCGGCAGCTGCCGCAGCGCCAGGAACTCCGCCCTGGTCCACGCCGCCTGCTCCGGCCCGCGCCGGGCGAGCAGCACGACCTCCCTGACCCGGCTGCGGCGCAGCGCGGCCAGCGCGTGGTCGGCGATGTCGGTGGCGGCGAGCCGGTCCGGGTCGGTGAGCAGGATGCGGGCGATGTCCACCGCGACGTTGCCGTTGCCGACCACCGCCACCCGCTCCGCCGACAGTTCCACCGCGTCGGCGGGCACTGTCGGGTCGGCGTTGTACCAGCCGACGAAGGCGGTCGCGGGCAGGCTGCCGGGCAGGTCCTCGCCGGGGATGCCGAGCCGGCGGTCGGCCGCCGCGCCGACCGCGTACACCACCGCGTGGTGGTGCGCGGCGAGCTCCCGGTGGGTGAGGTCCGTGCCGATCTCCAGGTTGAGGTGCATCCGCAGCCGCGGGTCGTGGAAGACGCTCGCGAAGCTCTCCGCGATCCGCTTGGTGGACTGGTGGTCGGGCGCGACGCCGTGCCGCAGCAGGCCGCCGGTGACCGGCAGCCGGTCGATCATGGTGATCTCGGCGCTGGTGCCGCGCAGCAGTTCCTGCGCGGTGTACCCGGCGGACGGCCCGGTGCCGACGACGGCGATCCGCAGCGTGCCGAGTTCGCCGGGCAGGCTGCGCGGGAAGCCGGGCGCGCCCCAGGCGTGGTCGCTGGGGTGGTCGCGGAACCAGTCGCGGTTGAGGTCGCCGAACACGGTGTCGGGACCGCGCAGCCGGTCGACCGGGAACACCGCGTCCACCGGGCAGGCGTCCGCGCAGGCGCCGCAGTCGATGCACGCCGCCGGGTCGATGTACAGCATGTCGGTGGTGCCGAACTCCGGCTCGTCCGGGGTCGGGTGGATGCAGTTGACCGGGCAGACGGACACGCAGGAGGCGTCGTTGCAGCAGGTCTGGGTGATCGCGTAGGCCATGGCCGGGTGGGGTCCTCGCTGCGCGTGGGGGGATGGGACGGCGTGTTCCGGCGCTCCGTCAGAGCATGTGCACCCGACGGTAGACGGCGGCCGAGCGGCCGGTGAGCAGCCCGGTCTCGGCGAGGAAGGCCATCAGGTGCCGGGAGCTGGTGCGCATCATCGCCTTGCGGTGCTCGTTGGCCCGGGCCTCGGCGAGCGCCCGCTGCACGTCGAGCCCGGCGGCCTTGTACACGCCCGGGTGGACCATGCTGCTGACGATGACGTACGCGCCGACGGCGATGCCGGTGGCCGAGGCGCGCCGGCGGGCCGGGCTCGCGTGGCGCATCCGCTCGCGGATCTCCTGCCGGGCGAACTTCATGTGCCTGGACTCCTCGACCACGTGGATCCGGGAGGTGCCGCGGACGATCTCCAGCACGTTCTCGCCGCGCATCCAGTCGCGCTGCATGACGTCGAGCACCTCTTCGGCCACCAGGATGCCGCCGTAGGCGAGTTCGCCCTTGGCGAGGGCCTTGAAGGCGCGTCCGGCCTGGGCGATCACCTTGTTCGGCCGGTAGGCGGGGACGCCCATCTTCGCGCAGGCGCGGGCGAACATGATCGAGTGCCGGCACTCGTCGGCGATCTCGGTGAGGGCGAACTGGAACTCGGCGGTGGCGGGGTTCCTGAGGTACTGGTCGCGCAGCACCATCTGCTGGAGGATCATCTCAAACCAGATGCCGGTGTTCATGATCGAGCAGACCTCGTGCCGGGTGAGCGTGACCCGCTGCCGCTCGGTCATCCCGTCCCACAGCCGGGTGCCGTAGAGGGTGCTCCACTCCGGGTTGAGGCCGTAGTGGTCGTCCGGGAGCGGGGCGTCCCAGTCGATCTCGGCCGAGGGGTCGTAGGAGAGGGCGGCGGCCGACTCCAGCAGCCGCTTCGAGACGTCGTCGTCGGCCTCGGTGTGACCGTGCCCCGTCTGCCGGGTGAGCGCCATGGCTGCCTCCAGGTTCCTGCTCCCGCGGGTTCCCGCCCACCCGCTTATTAGACGGACAGTACAATAAGAGCCGGTCGCCGAGAACCCCCTGCGCGACAGTGACCCGGCGTGCGGCCGTACGGCGCGCGCCCCCTGCGGGTCCCCCGTTCCGGCCCGCTCCGCCCCCGGTCAGCCGCCGCGCCGGTCCTCCGTGTCGAAGGCCGCCAGCGCCCGCGCCCCCGGCTCCAGGGCCTGGCGCAGTGCGGCCAGGACGGAAGCCTCCAAGCCGCCCAGCGCCTCGGCGAGTTCCTCCGCCACGTCCTGGGCGATCTCGGCCGCCACCGTCTCCGCCGGGGTGCGGGGCCCGAGTTTGCTGACCGCCGCCGCGGCCCGGGCGGGGGTGAGCAGGGCCGAGGCCTGGACGAGGAGCCAGGCCGGGACTCCGGCCGAGCCCTCCGGCGGGGGGAGGTACGGGCGGGCGCCGTCGTAGCGGTCGTCCTCGGCGAAGGCCCGCTGCTTCACCTTGACGAGCGGGCGGGCCGTGGCCGACTCGTGCCACTCGCCGGCCGGCTTGAGGACGTAGCCCTCCGCGAGGTTGTCCGGCAGCTCGGGCAGGCCGAACAGTGCGGGCACCCGGCTGGGGTAGCGCACCGGCAGGTCGTGCAGGGAGTTCAGGGGGCCGTGTCCGAGCAGGGGCACGCAGGTGAGCCCGGCGGCCCGGGCGGCGGTGCGCAGCGTACGGTCGGCGATCCACCAGCGGCCTTCGGGCGTCTCGACGGTGGCGTCGAACGGCAGCCAGCGCAGGCCGGGGGCGTACCAGACGCCGGTCTGGACCGGGTCGGCCCCGGGGACGGCGGGCACCCCGGGGTGCGGGTAGCGGCCGCCGGCCAGTTCGCCGTAGACGGTCACCACCGCCGAGGGGCCCCGGGCCCCGCGCAGCGCGGCGGCGAACCTGGCCGCCGCGACGGACAGTCCCGGCCAGATCCGGCTGACCCCGAAGAAGCCGTCCAGACCCTCGTCGTCCAGCAGTTCACGCCGTTTCGCGGCCCGTACCGCGCCGCCCTCGCAGACCACCGCGAAGTGCGCCCCGTGCACCTTCTCCGCCGCCGTCCACTCGCGGCTGCCGGGCCCGCCGGAGCGGCCGCGGGCGGGGATCTTGGGGTAGGGCCGCAGCTCGGACCCGTCGAATACCGTCTCTGACACCGCTTCGGACACCGTCTCGGACACGAACGGAATCCTCGCCGCCCGGCCCGCCGCCTGGCAACAGGGATTCCCGGCGGCGGGCCGGGGCGCGCCCCGCAGCGGGCGGGGTTTCAGCGGGCGGAGGTCCGGCGGGCCGGCGGCATCGAGGCGCGCAGCCGCGCCACCAGGGTCAGGCCGGGGACGGCGCCGCGCTCGCGCAGTCCGGCCGCGACGCAGCCTTCCAGCAGGACCCCCGCGGCACCGGTCAGCAGCGCGCCCAGAGCCCGGCCAGGTGCGCGTGCAGGACCTCCTCCGCCTCCGCCGGGCTGCGGTGCCCGACCAGCACGTGCGCGGTGAGCCCGTCCGCGAGGGCGAGCAGCGTACGGGCCTCGGTCCGCGCCACCACCGAGCCACCCGCGGCCTCCCCGCCGATCACCGAGCCGCCGACGACCTCCCCGCCGGCGGCCTCCGTGACCAGCCGCACCATCAGCTCCTCCAGCGCCGCGTAGCTGCTCCGGAGGGCCGCCGCCAGTGCCGGGTTGACGGCGGCCCCGGCGACGAAGGCGAGCCAGATCCTGGCCTCGGCCCGGTGTTCCTCCCGCAGCAGTGCCATCTCTCCCGCCACCAGGGCGAGTTCACCGGCCGCCGACTGCGCGGGGCCGGCCGCGAGCCGGCTCCGCACCCGCTCGGTGACCCGCTCGCCGACGTGCCCGACGGCGAACAGGAGCATCTCCTCCTTGGTGTGGAAGCAGCGCTGGACGGCCCCCATCGAGACCTCCGCCCGGGCGGCGACGTCCCGCAGGGTGACGCCCTCCAGCCCGTGTTCGTCCACCAGCAGGCAGACCGCCTCGGCGATCCACCGGCGCCGGCCCTCGTGGTCCACCTGCTTGGGCATCTACGACCTCCTCGGTACGTCCCCCGATATTCCGATGCAAGCGTATCGGCTTCCGGGCTATCGTTCGCTTTCCGATGCGACCGCATCGGAAAACGAGCCGAGGAGACCCTCATGCCCCTGTGGAGCAGGCCCGCCACCGAACTCGCCGCCGCCGTGCGCACCGGCGAGGTGTCGGCCCTGGACGTGATGGACAGCCACCTGGCCCGGATCGCCGAGGTCAACCCCCACCTGAACGCCGTCACCCGGCTCCTCGCCGACCGCGCCCGCGCGGCCGCCCTGGACACCGACCGCCGCCGGGCCGCGGGCGAGCCACTGGGCCCGCTCGCCGGCGTGCCGTTCACCGTCAAGGAGTGCACCCCGATCGCCGGCGTGCCCACCACCTTCGGCACCCCGCGCTTCCGCGACCACGTCGCCACCGACGACGCCGTCCCGGTGGCCCGGCTGCGCGCGGCCGGGGCGATCCCGATCGGCCACAGCAACCTGCCGACGCTGATCCTCGCCGGGATGCACACCCGCAGCGAGCTGTACGGCGACACCCGCAACCCCTGGAACGCGCGGCGCACCCCCGGCGGCAGCAGCGGCGGGGACGGCGTCGCGGTCGCCGCCGGGATGGCCCCGCTCGGACTCGGCAACGACTCCGGCGGCTCGGTCCGCGTCCCCGCCTCCTTCTGCGGGGTCGCCGCTCTCAATCCGACCACCGGCCGCTTCCCCGCCGACCAGCGCCTGATCGGCCCGGACGACCCGGGCCCGGCTTCCCAGGTCCTGGTCACCGACGGCCCGCTGGCCCGTACGGTCGCCGACCTGCGGCTCGCCTACGAGATCCTGGCGGGCACCGACCCGCGCGACCCGCGCGCCGTGCCCGTCCCGCTGTACGGGGAGCCGCCCACCGCCCCGGTCCGGGTGGCCGTCGTCGCCGACCCGGGCGGCCGCGGCGTCCACCCGACCGTCCGCCACGCCGTCGAGACGGCCGCCGAGGCGCTGCGCGACGCCGGGTACGACGTCCGGGAGGTCCCCGACGTCCCGCGCATGGAGGAGGCCCTCGACACCTACTACCGCCTCACCAACACCGAGTTCGCGCCGAGCTGGCCCGCCGTCCGGCAGCTGCTGGGCGAGGGCGGCGACCGCTTCATCGAGCTGACGATGCGCATCGCCCCGCCCGCGGACGCCGCCGGGCTGATCCGGCTGATGAGCACCTGGATGGGCATCCGCCGCTCCTGGACGGAGTTCCTGCACGAGTACCCGCTGCTGCTGGGGCCGGTGTTCACCGAGCCGCCGGTCGAACCCGGCCTGGAGTCCAGGGACCAGGCGGGCCGGGACCGGGTCGCCGGCGCCATGCGGCTCTGCTCGGTGACCAGTTTCGTGGGCGTCCCGGCCGTCGCCGTGCCCACCGGCCTCGACGCGGACGGCCTGCCCACCGGCGTCCAGCTCGTCGGCCGGGCGTTCCGGGAGGACCTGTGCCTGGCCGCCGCCCAGGCCGTCGAGGACCGCCTCGGCACCCTCACGCCGGTCGACCCGCAGCTGTAGGCCCTACGTGCCCGGCAGCCCCGGCACCACCAGCCCGCTCTCGTAGGCGATCACCACCGCATGGGTCCGGTTCTGCGCGCCGAGCTTGTTCAGCACGTTCCCGACGTGCGTCTTGACCGTCTCCTGGCTCACCGCGAGCGCCTGCGCGATCTCCGGGTTGGACAGCCCGGTGGCCATCAGCCGCAGCACCCCCTCCTCCCGCCCGGTCAGCGCCGCCCGGGGCAGCGCCTCGGCGGAGTCCAGCGGCCGGGCCGCGACCATCCGGCGCAGCGCGGCGGGGAACAGCACCGCCTCCCCGGCCGCCGCCACCCGCACCGCCTCGGCGATCTGCGGGACGGGCCGCCGCTTCAGGACGAAGCCGCTGGCGCCGGCGCTCAGCGCGGCGGTGACGTAACCGTCGTTCTCGAAGGTGGTGATCACCACGACCTTGGGCGGGTTGGCGTCCCGCTCCAGCAGTTCGCGGGTCGCCTCGATCCCGTTGCGGCGCGGCATCCGCACGTCCATCAGGACCACGTCCGGCCGCAGCAGGCGGGCCTGCTCGACGGCCTCGACGCCGTCGGCGGCCCGCCCGACCACCGTGATGCCCGGCTGGGCACCCAGCAGGGTGCCCAGCCCGCTGCGGGTGACCGGGTCGTCGTCGGCGATCAGGAGGGTGACCTCGCGCGGCGCGCCCGCGTCGGGGCCGGGACCGGGGAAGGGGCCGCTCACGCCGACCACCGCATCGGCAGCCGGACCGCCAGCCGCCACTGCCCCTCGCCGTACGGGCCGGCCTCGAACTCGCCGTGCAGCAGCCGCACCCGCTCGGCCAGGCCGGGCAGCCCGTGGCCGGAGGTCGGGAACCCGCTCGACCCCGGCCCGGCCCCGCCGCCCGCCACGCCGTTGACCACGCTCAGCTCCAGCGCCTCCGGCCCCGCCGCCACCCACAGCCCGATCGGCCCGCCCCCACCGTGCCGCAGCGCGTTGGTCAGGCCCTCCTGGACGATCCGGTAGGCGGCCCGGGAGAGCGTGCCCTGCACCTGCGCCAGGTCCCCGGTGGTCCGCGGCTCCACGACCGCGCCCGCGTGCCGCAGCCGGTCGACCAGCTCGGGCAGGTCGGTGAGGGTGCGGGTCGGCGCGGTGCCCGACTGCTCCTCGCGCAGCGCGCCGAGCACGTAGTCCAGGTCCTCCAGCGCGGCCCGGGTGGACTCCTCGATGCTGCGCATGGCGGCCCGCGCCGCCGCCGGATCGTCGGCCAGCACCTCGCCGGCGACGGCCGCCTGGATGGTGGCGGCGGTCAGGGTGTGCCCGATCGAGTCGTGCAACTCGTGGGCCAGCCGGTTGCGTTCGGCCAGCAGCCGCTCCCGCTCGGCGGCCATCGCGAGCCGCTCGGCCGGGGAGGGCCCGAGCAGCCGGGGCGCCAGCCACCGCAGCGCCCCCGACACCCCCGCGAACAGCACCACCGCGAGGAGCAGGCTGAGCACCGCGATCACCCAGGCCCAGACGCCCGTCACCTCGGCGCCCCAGCCGAAGAGGCTCACCCGCGCCGAGCCCTCCGCCCACCGCCCCGGCAGTGCCACCCCCATCACCAGGAGCGTGCTGCCGCCGATCAGCACCGTCCAGCCCAGCGCCACGTGCGCCACCACGAACACCGGTGTCCGCCACCGCTCCGTCGCGGCCCCCTTCACCGGGTCGGGCACCGCGACACCCAGCAGCCGCCGTGCCCCCGCCACCAGCACCCGGCGCACCACCCGCGGCAGCCCGGCCACCGCGAGCAGCAGCGCCCACAGCGGCAGCGCCACCCAGACCGCGTCCGGCCGGCCCGACACTCCCAGCGTCATCCCGAGCGCCACCATCGCCACCGGCAGCGCCGCCAGCGCCCCGAGCACCGCGAACAGCACACCCGTGTACGTCGAGCCGCGCAACAGCGGCCGCAGTCCCTTGATCATGTCCGTCAGTATCACCGGCCTTCCGACCAGCGGTCCTCCCCCGATCGAGGGAGGACCGCCGACGGCGCCCACCCCTCCGGCGGCCGGCGGAGGGCCCGCGGCGGGCCACCGGAGGCACGTCGCGGGCCGCCTCGAACCCGGCCGGATCGCGACCACTCGTTCGCATGAATCCGGGTGGAAGCCATCGCCAGAGCCGCCGGAATTCCAGACCATCGGCATTGATGACGATCAATCAAAAACTCTTCCGGCAAGGCCTGTTGGCGACCGCGTCGACCGTCACGGTGCTGGCCACGACGACCGCCCAGGCCGGCCAGGCCGCGCCCGGCCGGCGGGACGACAGGCCGCACCGCTACAAGGTGTCCGTCCGGGCGGCGCACGGGGCCTGGACGCTACCCTCCGGCCTGGCCTCCTTCACCGTGTACGCCCGGGGTGCCCGAGCCACCGGAGCTGCCGGAGGCAACGACGGCCCGGCGGCCGCGGCCCGGTAGCGAAGCCCACGCGCCCCGGCACGGCCCGGCCACCGCGGCCCGGTCACCCCGGCCCGGTCACCGCGGCGGCTTCACCGCACCGGCGAGGGCGTCGCGCAGCATGGTGCGGGAGGTGATGCCGAGCTTCTCGTAGATCTGGTACAGGTGCGCGCCGACCGTCCGGTGCGACAGGAACAGGCGCTCGGCGATCTGCTTGTTGGTGAGCCCGGAGGCGGCCAGCCGGGCGACCTCCAGCTTCTGGGCGCTCAGTCCGTGGCCGCCGTCCACGGCTTCGGGCCGCGGGCCGCTCCGGCCCGTCGCCCGCAGCTCGTTCCTCGCCCGCTCGGCCCACGGCCGGGCGTCCAGCTCCTCGAAGACGGCCAGTGCGGCGCCGAGTTGGGCCCTCGCCTCGGCCGTCGCCCGGGCCCGGCGGAGCCGTTCGCCGTACCCGAGCCGGACCCGGGCGTGGTCGAAGCGCCACCGCTCGGCGCCGGGGGTGCCGAGCGCGAGGGCGAAGCGGCGCAGGGCCTCCTCGTCGTCGTCGGCACACAGCGCGGCCGACGCCTCCAGCAGCATGGCGTGCCGGGAGGACACGGCGCCGAGGCCGGCGCCGCGCATGGCCAGGACGTGGGCGGCGGCCTCCTCACGCCGGCCGCTCCGGGCGGCGGCCTCCACGAGGTGCGCGGCCACCCACAGCGCGTGGGGGACGTGCGAGGCGAGGGTGCCGGCCGGGCTGACCGCGGCGGCGTGCCCGTAGGCGAGCGCGAAGTCCCCGCTGCCGAGGGCCGCCACGGCGGCGGCGTGGTGGGCGTAGTGCGCGGCGCAGGGCGCGTCGTGGCTCTCGGCCCAGTCGATGATCTGCCCGGCGGTGGTGAGGCTCTCCTCCGTGTCCCCGCGGGCGCCGAGGACGATGGCGTCGATGTAGAGGAAGTACCAGGCGAAGGCGCGGTAGCCGTGGTCCTCGCAGGCCCGCAGGCCCTCGGCGGCGAGGGCGAGCGCCTCGTCCCACCGTCCGGTGAGGTAGTCCTCCAGGCACAGGTGGATGAGCGAGGAGAGGTACCGCCTGGCCGGGCCGCCCTCGCGTCCCGCCCGCACCACCTGCCAGGCCGCGTCGCGGACCTCGCCGAGGCGGTCGAGGTAGAGGGCGCCGGTGCCCACCCTGGTGACCAGGACCGGGTCGGCCTCCTCGCCCAGCGAGGCCATCAGGGCGTCGAGCCTGCCGTGTGCGGCCGCGCCGGTGCGCGCGGGGTCGGCGAAGGTGCGGCCCAGGACGGTCAGGATGGCGGGTGGCTCGGGTGTGAGGCGTTCCACCGCCCGGTCGTAGCAGCGCCACAGGTCGGGCCGGGCGCCGAAGAAGCAGACCACCGCGAGGACGTGCAGCGCGTCGACGAGTGCCTTGTCGTCGGCCCGGTACCCGTGGGCGCCGGCCGCGGACTCGATGGCGGCGGTCAGCAGCCGGTGGGAGGCCCCCACGTCGCCGTCCCCGTTGAGGACGAGCAGCGCGGACGCGGTGGCCGAGTGCAGCGAGTCCTCGCCCGCGGGGACGGCCTGGCGCGCGTCGTCCAGAAGCTTGCGGGCGCTGGTCAGGGCCCCGGTGGACTCGGCCCCCAGGTAGGCGGCCTCGGCGAGGCGGCGGCCGCGGTTCGGCCCTTCCGGGGAGAGGGCGGCCGAGCGGACCAGCGTCCGCATGGCCCCGGCGGCGTCGCCGCGCCGCAGGGTGAGGCCGGCGGCGTGCTCCAGCTCCGCGGCGACCTCCTCGTCGGGCTCCAGGGTGGCCTCGCCTAGGTGCCAGGCGCGGCGTTCGGGCTGGTCGGCGAGGGCGTGGGCGAGCGCCGCGTGCGCGGCGCGCCGTTCGCTGCTGAGGGCGGGGCTCACCACGGCGGAGCAGATGAGCGGGTGCCGGAACCTCAGCCGCTGCCCGCCCTCCTCGATGTGCACCAGCCGCTCGCGCTCGACCGCGGCGAGGTCCTCCAGGCCGTACCCGCCGTCGGCGTGCCGGGCGGCCGCCTGGAGCACGCCGAGGTCGCCGTTGCCCTCCAGGGCGGCGAGCAGCAGCAGTTGCCGGGAGGGCGCGGGCACCCGGCTGATCCGCGAGCCGAACAGCGTCTCCAGCCGGCAGCTGAGCGACGGTACGGCCGGGGAGTCGACGGAGGGCTGCACGACGGTCGGCAGTTCCAGCAGCGCCAGCGGGTTGCCGCCGGCCTCGGCCAGCAGCCGCCGACGGGCGCCGCGGGCGAGGCCGGGGAACCGGTCGGTGAGCAGCCGGGCCGCCGACTCCTCGTCGAGCGGCGGGAGTTCGTACGTGGGGAAGGCTCCGCTCTCCCTGGCCCCCAGCTCGCCGGAGCGCGCCGCCGCCACGAAGCTCACGCCCAGGCCGGCCACCCGCCGGGCGGCGAAGCCGAGCACGCTGGTGCTGGCCTGGTCGACCCAGTGCAGGTCGTCGACGACGAGCAGCAGCGGCTGCCCGCCCGCGACGGTCTGGATGAGCCTCAGCATGGCGTTGGAGACGAGGAGTTGCTCCGGCGGCGGGCCGCTGTCGAAGCCGAGGACGACGCGCAGGGCGTCGCGCAGCGCGGCGTCGAGGTGTTCCAGGGCACCCAGGTGCGCGAACAGGATCTGGTTGAGGCCCGAGTAGCCGCAGTCGGCCTCGAACTCCACGCCCGAGGCCCTGAGCACCCGGACGCCGTCCGCGAGCGCACACCCGGCGACCGCGTCCAGCACGGCGCTCTTGCCGACCCCGGCCTCCCCGGAGAGCAGCAGCGCCCCGCCGCCCGACCCGAGGCCGAGCCGTTCCCTGACCAGCCGCAGGTCACCGTCCCGGCCGACCAGCGCCCGCTCCCCGACGCCGAGCACTCCGGCTCCGTCCCCGCCCACCACCGCCGTTCCCCTCCCGCGCAGTTCCGGCCCCGCCACCTGCGCGCCGGATCCGGACTTCCTGACGGAAATCCCCTCGGCGCGGCCCGTGAACACCCCTGACCGCACCCATTATGAGGGCAAACGGATGGTCAAGTCGTGGACCTGCCGGTCCTTTTCCGGCCACCTGCCGGGCGGCTCGCCGGCCGACAGGACGTACCGTCCGACGTGCGCCGATGCGATCGGCCATCCGGTTCGCGCCGTCGGCCGACCGATGCGCCGACGATTCCACGGTGAAGCGGAGCCGGGCCCGTGGTTCCACTCGACGCGTCGCGCCCTTTTCTCGTCCTTTCTCGTATTGCGCCATTCGGCGGCCGCGTGTGGGCAATGTCACCCGGTCCGTGCCGACGTCACGGGCCGGCCCCGAAAGCGAGTTCCGCCACGGCTCCCGCATCCCTCCACCGGAGCCTCCTCCCGGTGGCCTCCCCGGCCACTGCGCCACCCGCCCCGGCCGGCCCCGGCGGCCGGTCGCCCCTCGGCTCGGCCGGCCGTCCCACTGCCTCCCGGGTGCACCGTCTGCTCCGCCCGAACGACCTTGCGAGACGATCACCCGGTCGGCCATTTCCGCAGGTCGGCGCGGTGTGTCTGACGGGCCGTTGGGTCTGTTCGGATGGCGGCGGCGCTTGCGGGGGGTGGCGGCGCGTGGCTGTCTGGTTCCGGCGGGGCCGACCGGTGCTGCCAGCTGTGACCTCGAACTCCACGGAGGAAATCATCATGCGTGCTCTCAAGCGTGTCCTGGCCGTCGGCGCCCTGACCGTCCCGCTCGTGATCGGCTGCGCCGGCCTGGCCTCGGCCACCGAGGGCCTGGACGCGTCCTTCGGTCAGGGCTTCTTCGTCGCCAACCAGAACGGTGCCGGTGCGGCGGCCGTCGAGTCCTCCGTCAGCCCCGAGGGTGTCTCGCACGCCGACTTCTTCGTCTGGTCCGACGACACCGGCGTCACCGGTGGGTTCACCGGCTCGGGCGCCACCTGGAACAACGGGTGACGGACCCCGCACCACCGGCGGCCTGAGGCCCCGGAGCGGGCCGCCGCCATCCGGTTCCCGGAATGACAGAACGGCCGGTCGACCACGAGGTCGACCGGCCGTTCTCGTGAAGACACCCGTGGGTCACAGGGAAGGGCGGCACATGGCGTGGGTCCGCAGGTCCCCGGAGCCGGCGCGGCAGGCGTGGACGGCGAACAGGCCGCCGGCCGGCACGGCCGTGCTGATGGGCGTCATGCTGGTCATCGCCCTGGTGGGCCTGATCGCCGACTCCCGGTCGATCACCGGGCAGCCCGCCTGGGCGAAACCGGCCCGCTTCGCGCTCTCGATCAGCGTCTACACGCTCACCCTGCTGTGGCTGCTCACCTTCGTCCGCGGCCGCGACCGCCTCGTCCGGCTCGTCTCCCGGGTGACCGCCGTGTCCCTGACCGTCGAGATGGCCCTGATCGCCGCCGCGGCGGCGTCCGGAACCACCAGCCACTTCAACTTCGGTACGGCGACGGCGACGACGGTGTGGATGACGATGGCCGCCTTCATCGTCGCCACCTGGACGATGGCCCTGGCGACCGTCGTCCTGGTGCTGCGCCAGCGGCTGCAACCACCGGTGTTCGCCTGGGGGCTCCGCCTGGGCCTCGCGGTGTGCGCCCTGGGCATGGCCGTCGCGTTCCTGATGACGACGCCCACCTCCCGGCAGCGCGCCGCCGCCGCGCAGGGCCACGGTCTGCCGGTCATCGGCGCGCACACCGTCGGGCTCGCCGACGGCGGTACGGGGCTTCCGGTCACCGACTGGAGCACGCTCGGCGGCGATCTGCGGGTGCCCCACTTCGTCGGCCTCCACGCGTTCCAGGTGCTGCCGCTGGTCGGCTTCCTGCTCGTCACCAGGCCGCGCGGGCTGTCCGAGCGCCACCGGGTCGCCCTGGTATGGACCGCCGCACTGGCCTACCTGGGCCTGGTGCTCCTGCTGACCTGGCAGGCGCTGCGCTCCCAGCCGGTCACCGCCCCCGACGTGGTGACCGTGGCCTCGGTGCTCGCCCTCGGAGCCCTCGCCGGCGCGGCAGCCCTGGCCGTCCTCCGCCACGCCCGCCGCCCGGAGCGCGACTGAGGACCGTTCACCCCTTTCCGGCAGGCCGGGCGGACCGGACGGGGTAGGGGAATCGGGCGGTACCGCGGCCCGGTTCGAGGACGACGTGGAGGCCTCCGTAGGCGGGCGATTCGTAGAAGCACCAGGTGACGTGGCTGTGGTTGGCCGCGCTCTCGATCGGCGGCTCGATCAGGAGCCGCGGCAGCCTGATGTGCGCGAGCAGACCCCGGAAGTCCTGTTCCGTGAACGCGCACACCGAGTGGCCCCTGGGCCGGCCGAGCTGTCTGGGGACGGCGGGTGCGCGGGCTCCGGGGATCACGGCCGCACCCGCGATCGCCGCCGCGGTCATGGAGACCGCCGCCCGCCTCGGCACGGACCACTGCACGCGGGCCCCCTTCCGGTTCCTCGACGAGGAGCGGCCTCGCCGTTCGAGAGGGGGATCCCACCGCCGGGGGGAGGGATAAACGGCGACGGGGAAAGTCGTAAGTACACACACCGGGGAGCACCGCCACCGGCGTCCCCGAACGCCAGGACGGCCGGACGGTCCGAAGATCGACCGGCCGTTCACTGCGACCGGCCGTTCACTGCGGCCGGCCGTTCACTGGGACCGGCCGTTCACTGGGACCGGCCGTTCACTGCGGCCGACCGGCACGATCCGCTGACCAGCGGCTATCCGGCGCGGCCTCGTCGCCGCGCGGTTTGCCGGGTCCGCGCTGTCCCGGGCCTCGCCGCGAGCGGATCGGCGGGATGGCGTCGGCCGTGTGGTCGTCGATACGGACCGCCGTCAGGATGTGGCCTTGTTCGGCCGGAACGTGCGGGCCCCTTCTCGGCCGGGCCGAGCGCTCGGCATGATCACGGACGGCCCACTCGCCGTCACCCGTGGACACCGCCATGCGCCCGTTCCGCGCTCTCGCCCTGCCCGCCGCCGCGCTGCTGATCGGCGCCGGCACCCTGCTCGCCGCCGCTCCGGCCGCGACGGCCACCGAACCGCTCGCCTGCCCGCCTGCCCGCCTGCCCGCCTGCCCGAGAACAACGGTGCCTCGGTTCACGTCCCTAACCCGGACGACCACGGCTCGTTCCACACGTGCGCGACGAGCCGCGCAGCGTCGCCGAGGCCGGGACCACCAGGGAGGGCAGCTCCCACCTGGCCGTAGCCCTGTCCGCCGGCCCCAAGGGCATCGGGCTGCTGGACGGGAACATCGCCTACACGGTCTCCGTCACCACTCCCGACGACGACCGCTCCAGCTGGGTCCGCGTGGACATGAAGCTGCCCGCCGGGACGACCTTCACCTCCGGCAGCGGCGACGCCTACGGCACCGGCTGCACCGCCAGGCAGGGCCCGGCCGGACCGGTCGCCGACTGCCTGCTCGACACCCAGGGGATTGTGGTCAACCGGCAGAATTCGGTGACGTCGGGTTCCATGCCCGGTTTGGAGACCTCCTTCCCCAGGGCATGTAGCTCGTTTCCCGGGCCGGCGCGCGCACATCCCCGCAGCGTGGTGTCGGTGCGACCGTTCGTGCAGCGGTCGGAACGGCCCAATCATCCCTGTCTGTTGGGGAGTTCGCGGTTTCTCTGCGCGTCGGTGCGAGTACTACGGTGTGGCCGTGTCCGCCGTGTGGCGGCGCTTGGGAAGGGGTGACATGGGGCAGCAGTTGGCGCGGGTGCCGCTGGAGGGCGGGGGCTCGATCCTCGTGGAGGCGGAGGAGGCCGCGGCGGGGCCGGTGAAGGCGGGCCGGGTCGGTGACGCGGTGCGGGAGCTTCCGGAGAGTCTGGGGTCGGCGCTGGAGCCGGTGACCGGTCTGGCGCGCACGGTGCTGCACCGGTTGCGGGAGGCGGGGCCGGACGAGGTGGAGGTGGAGTTCGGGGTCGACCTCTCCGCCGCGGCGGGGGTGGTGATCACGAAGACCGCTGCCAAGTGCCATCTGACGGTGCGCGTGACGTGGCGCAAGGACGAGGCCGACACCGGTGAGGCCGTGGCCGAAGCTCCCGAGACCGACGACGAGCCGGAGGCATGAGCGGATGACGGCGGGACGGGGGACTTTGCCGGCCGGTGCGGGCGATGGCCTGGCGGCGGCCGTCGCGCAGGTCCGTGACGGGGACGGGCTGGTGGTGGGGGCGGGCTTCCTCGTCGAGGACGACCTGCTGGTGACGTGTGCGCACGTTCTGGAGGACGGCGGCTACGGGCCCGGCGCGGTGGTGACGCTGGTCTTCCCGCGCGCACCCGGCGCCCCGGAGGTCACCGGGCGGGTGCTGGAGGAGGCGTGGCGCGACGCGCGGGAGCAGGACGTCGCGCTGGTGCGCCTGGAGCATCCGGTCGGGGTGGAGCGGTTGCAGTTGGGGTCGGCGGCGGGCGCGCGCGGGCACCGGGTGCGCTCGTTCGGCTTTCCCGTGCAGGCGCCTCCGGGCGGGCACCTGGGGTTCGCCACGGCCGGCGGAATCCTCCCGGACGACGGCAAGGTCGGTGAGGTGTTGCAGCTCACCGATGCCAACGACCTGACCCAGGGGTTCAGCGGCGGGCCGGTCCTGGACGAGGTGACCGGCCTGGTGGTGGGGATGCTCACCGCGATCACCGCCATTGACGGACACCACCGCGGCCACGGCATCGCCTACGTCACCCCCACCTCCGTCCTGCGCGAGGTGTGGCCCGCGCTCGGCGAGAACGACGTGTCGCCCTACCGGGCGCTGGAACCGTTCACCGCCGAGCACGCCCGCTGGTTCCGGGGCCGCGAGAACGCGGTGCGCCAGGTCCTGGAGGGACTGAGGGGCGGGCAGCGGGTGGTGCTGCTGCTGGGCCCGTCCGGTTCGGGGAAGTCCTCGCTGGTCCAGGCCGGAGTGCTGCCCGCGCTGACCGCGGGGAGCCTGCCGGGCAGTGACCGCTGGCGGCAGGTCCTCACGCGACCGGGACCGGACCTGCCGGGCGCCCTCACCCGCGCGGGCCTGCCCGGGAGCGGCGGGGCGGATGCCGCCGGCCGGGCGGCCGGTGCGCCCCCTGAATCGTCCCGTGTCGTGCTGGTCGTCGACCAATTCGAGGAACTCCTCGCCCCCTCCGCCGGCCCCGAGGCCCGCCAGACGCTCGCCCGGATCACCGCCGCGATCCGCTCCGACGCCCCACTCAGCGTCGTCCTCGTCATGCGCGACGACTTCTACTCCCGCCTGTCCACGCTCGCCCCGGACCTGCTGGACACCGCACTCCAGAGGAAGGGCGTCCTCAACGTCCCCGCCACCCTGAGCGCCGCGGACCTGGACGCGATCGTCACCGGCCCCGCCCACGACCTGGACACGGCCTTCGAACCGGGCCTGGCCGAGCAGATCATCACCGACGTCCTGGAGCTCAGCCCCGGTGCCGGCGGCGCGCCCGTCACCGTGCTGCCCCTGCTCGAAGTCGCCCTCACCCGGCTGTGGGAGCGCCGCCTGGCCTACGACGGCCGCCTCACCCACGACGCCTACCGCCGCATCGGCGCCGTCACCGGCGCCCTGACCGACTGGTGCGACACCGCCCTGCGCGAACTTGATCCCCGGCAACGGGACACCGCCCGCGGAATCCTCACCGCCCTGGTACGCCCCGCCGACGCATCCCTGAACATCCCGGCCGCGCGCCAGCAGCTCCCGCTCGGCGAACTGCGCGACCTCGCCGCGGCCGATACAACCCCCGAGGCCCTACGGGCTGTCGACGACGTCCTGGCGGTGCTCTCCCGACACCGCATCGTCACCACCTACCAGGTCCGCGACGACACGCGGCCAGCCCCTGCGCAGGACGCGGAGGGAACCGCGGTGGCCGAACTGGTCCACGACGCGCTCATCCGCGACTGGGACACCCTGCGCGACTGGGTCGAACAGGACCTCCGCTTCCACGACTGGCTCCACCGTGCCCGCCAGCAGCATGTCCGCTGGCAGGAGCACCGCGACCCCCAGGACCTGCCCTCCGGAACCCTCCTCGCCGAGGGAACCGACTGGTCGAACCGCCGTCGGCTGCCCGGCGGAATCGACGACTTCCTGAAAGCCGGGCGCCACCGCCAGCAGGCCGCCGCCCGCCGCAGCCGACGCCTCAACACCATCCTGGCCACCGTCCTCACCCTCGCCCTGATCGCCGCGGGAATCGCACTCTGGCAACGGCAGACGGCGGTCACCGCCCAGCAGACCGCGCAGTCCCGCCAGCTCGCCGCCCAGTCCGCCTCCCTGATCGCCACCGACCCCGACCTCGCCGCGCTTCTCGCGGTCGCCGCCTACCGCACCAGCCGCACCGCGGAGGCCGCCGCAGCCCTCAGCAACGGCGCGAACCTCCCCTTGCGCCACCGTCTCGCCAGCCACACCGGTGTCGTGAACGCGGTGGCGTTCAGCCCGGACGGACACACCCTCGCCACCGGCGACGACCACACCGTGCGACTGTGGGACGTGGCCACCGGCAAGACCACCACCACCCTCACCGACCACACCGATACCGTGAACGCGGTGGCGTTCAGCCCGGACGGACACACCCTCGCCACCGGCGACGACCACACCGTGCGACTGTGGGACGTGGCCACCGGCAAGACCACCACCACCCTCACCGACCACACCGATACCGTGAACGCGGTGGCGTTCAGCCCGGACGGACACACCCTCGCCACCGCCGGCGGCGACCACACCGTGCGACTGTGGGACGTGGCCACCGGCAAGACCACCACCACCCTCACCGACCACACCGATACCGTGAACGCGGTGGCGTTCAGCCCGGACGGACACACCCTCGCCACCGCCGGCTACGACAGGACCGTGCGGTTGTGGGACGTGGCCACCGGCAAGACCACCACCACCCTCACCGGCCACACCGGTCCCGTGAACGCGGTGGCGTTCAGCCCGGACGGACACACCCTCGCCACCGCCGGCGGCGACGACACCGTGCGACTGTGGGACGTGGCCACCGGCAAGACCACCACCACCCTCACCGACCACACCGATACCGTGAACGCGGTGGCGTTCAGCCCGGACGGACACACCCTCGCCACCGCCGGCGGCGACGACACCGTGCGGTTGTGGGACGTGGCCACCGGCAAGACCACCACCACCCTCACCGGCCACACCGGTCCCGTGTTCGCGGTGGCGTTCAGTCCGGACGGACACACCCTCGCCACCGGCGGCTACGACCACACCGTGCGACTGTGGGACGTGGCCACCGGCAGGACCATCACCGCCCTCACCGGCCACATCGGTCCCGTGAACGCGGTGGCGTTCAGTCCGGACGGACACACCCTCGCCACCGGCGGCTACGACCACACCGTGCGACTGTGGGACGTGGCCGCCATCAGAACCGTCACTACCTTCACCGGCCACATCGGTCCCATGTACGCGGTGGCGTTCAGTCCAGACGGACACACCCTCGCCACCGGCAGCGGCGACAGGACCGTGCGGTTGTGGGACGTGGCCACCGGCAAGACCACCACCACCCTCACCGGCCACACCGGTTCCGTGCATGCGGTGGCGTTCAGTCCGGACGGACACACCCTCGCCACCGGCGACGGCGACAGCATCGTGCGGTTGTGGGACGTGGCCACCGGCAAGACCACCACCACCCTCACCGTCTCCACCGATACCGTGTACCCGGTACGGTTCAGTTCCGTGCATGCGGTGGCGTTCAGTCCGGACGGACACACCCTCGCCACCGCTGGCGCCGACGGCACCGTGCGGTTGTGGGACGTGGCCACCGGCAAGACCACCACCACCTTCACCGGCCACACCGGTTTCGTGTATGCGGTGGCGTTCAGTCCGGACGGACACACCCTCGCCACCGGCGACGACGACCACACCGTGCGGTTGTGGGACATGGCCACCGGCAAGACCACCACCACCACCCTCACCGGCCACACCGGTCCCGTGAAGGCGGTGGCGTTCAGCCTGGACGGACACACCCTCGCCACCGCTGGCGCCGACGGCACCGTGCGGTTGTGGGACATGGCCACCGGCAAGACCACCACCACCCTCACCGGCCACACCGGTCCCGTGTTCGCGGTGGCGTTCAGTCCGGACGGACACACCCTCGCCACCGGCGGCAACGACAGCACCGTGCGGCTCTGGTTCCACACCGCGCCGGACACCGCGATCAGCGAGATCTGTTCGGCCGTCGACCGTGGCCTCACCCCCGAAGAAAAGCAAACATACCTACCCGCTACCTCCGAGCCCGTCTGCCGTTCATGAACCATCCGCCCAACGACAGTCCTGCCACGGAGCACGCGTCGCAGCACACCCCAGCCGCCGGCACGGAACCGATCATCCGAATCCCACTACCGCAGACCACCAGGCACCGCAATCTGCCCCACCCTCCAAACCCCGCCTGACCAGCCCAAACGCCACCAGGCCAATGCAAGCAAGGGACGACCCTGATACGGGCCCGGACAGCAAGTACCCCGGTCAACCCGACATAGGGTCGGATCGGCCGGCCCCATTGCGTCGGTTGACCACGCAGCGCGGCATGGCGTCGGCGGCGTGCTCGGGGGGCCGTTGGGCGGGCTGTGGCGGGTCCGGCCGGATCATTTGGGCCAGGCCGTCGGGCGGGCGCTGCGGATGAGGCCGGGCAGCGGCAAGGTCGCCACCGTCGTCGTTCCAGTCCTGCTCGGCGTCGGCGAGAACGGGAACCAGCTGGCCTCCTGGGCCTGCGACGGGCTGAGCAAGCTATTGATGGCGCTGCGCGCGTACGACGCGGCCGCCTGGAGCGGTTGGCGATGCCGCAGTCCGAGACCCGCCCTCCGAGGGAACCGAAGCACGCCGGGGAGCCGGAGGCGTTCCAGTCCGCCGCCGGCGAGACGCAGTTGCACGACCACCACCCGGTCCTATCCCCCACCTGAGGCGCACTTCGCACGCCATGAGCGTCGTGCCAACCTCGCGAACGCTGGGCGGGGTTCCGCGGAGCAAGGTCCACTACGACAACCTGAAGGCCGCAGTTGCCCGGACCATAACTGCCGTCGGTCAAGCCGACCGGTCTCGGATGCTCGCCGCCCGGTCCGTCTCTATGACCACCGCCGGCGACGACGCCACCGTGCGACTGTGGGACACCGCCGAAGCGATCAATGCGATCTGTGCGGCCGTTGCCCGTGACTTCGCACCGGAGGAGAAGCAGGCGTACTTTCCCGATCCTCCGGCTCCCTCTGTCACCCGTGAATCGTTCGCCCGACGACGATCCACCCACCGCGGCCTTCGACGCGCCCACCGTCGACGGGGGACCGACCGTCCGGTCCCCACTACCGCACGGCACCAGCGCCCCACCTTGCGAAACCCACCTGAACAGCGGCAACACCGTCGGCCCGATGTCACCAGGGGACGACCTTGATAGGTGCCAGGACAGCAAAAAGGCCGTTCGCTCCGACAAAGTGTCGGAGCGAACGGCCGTTCGCTGTGCGCGAGGGGGGAGTTGAACCCCCACGCCCTTTCGGGCACTGGAACCTGAATCCAGCGCGTCTGCCTATTCCGCCACCCGCGCATCTGGGTGATGAGGACAACTATAGACCATCCGGAGGGGTGGTTCCGGCCACCTCCGGGCGACGGCCGGAGGTCCCCTCTCCCGGGTACGGCCCTGGTCACCCCGGAGGCGCCGCCGGCACCGGGAGCGCTACGCCGGGAAGTCGCCCTCACGGACGGCCCTGACGAAGGCTTCCCACGCGGCGGCCGGGAAAACGAGGGCCGGGCCCAGCGGGTCCTTGGAATCACGCACAGGAACGAGGCCCGGGAAACCGGGGGCTACCTCGATGCAGTTGCCGCCGTTGTCGCCGCTGTAGCTGCTCTTCCGCCAGGCGGCTGCGGCGAGCTCGTTGCTCATCATCCTTGAACCCCTCCAGCGCATCGGCGACCAGTTGAAGCGAGTCACCCTCTGACAGGCATTCAGCCCGGAGCTGATCATAGCGAAGCTGATGCCTGGCCACAGCTTCGGCAGCATCGGTCAAATGACCCCGATCGAGGCTCTCCGAGTACACCGAGCGTTGCCCGTCCGGCAACTCCAGCAACACCATAGCCGCGTTGAAGATGATCCGACGGCACGAGAACGGCGCCACCTGAACGACGATGTTCGGTAGCTGAGCCACGCGCAGCAGATGCTCCATCTGGCTCCTCATCACACTTGGTCCACCCACGACCGTTCGGATGGCGCTCTCGTCAAGGATGACGAGCAACAACGGCCCACCGGGTTCGAGAAAGCGACTCTGCCGACTCAGTCGGGCCCTGGTCAGCTCCTCGACCTCCTCCAGATTCCCGCCCGCAACGCCACTAGTAAAGAGCGCCCGCGCGTACTGCCGGCACTGCAACAAGCCGTACATCACGCTGTCCTGGTACGCACGCAGCCCGACCACAACGGCCTCATGGTCCACATACTCCTGGAACCAATCCGGGTGCTCGATCGAGGCGTTCCAGTCCACCCGGCCGTACAACCGCCTCAGCAGGCCACCCGCGTTCAGGATCCCTTCGAGTTCCTCGACCTCCAAGACCGACGGCTTCCGCCGCCCGGTCTCCATCCGCGAGATCACCGTGCGGTCGAGGTGCATCAGCTTGCCCAGGTCCTCCTGGGTGTAGCCCGCCGACTCCCGCGCGTAGCGGAGCTCTTCGCCGAACATGATCGCGGAGCTGGCCGTCGGTCCGCGCTTGATCTTCCGCTGTGCCATCGCTGTCCCCTGCTTGTGCGCCACGCGCCCAACACGTGGATCTGGGCGTCACCGTACCTCCGCAGGTCGATCATTGTTACCGGAACGCAGTCACCCGCATGCACAGAGTGAACTGCGCGCCCCATTCGCACGCCCCCTCCGCCCCCTGAGGTGCACCCCCATGCCCACTGCCCGTCGCCCCCGTATGTTCGTCGCGCGCCTCGACTCCGAGACCGAATCCACGCCCCTGGCAAGGTACTTGCTGCGGGCCTACCTCTCCGGTCTCCCCGCCGGCGACCGCTACGCCGACACCGCCGAACTCCTCCTCGGCGAGTTGTTCGCCAACGCCGTCCAGCACTCCGACGCCCCCGACGACCGCCACATCGAGATCCGCTTCACCCTCACCCCCGACCGCCTCCTGCGCCTCGAAGTCCACGACGCCGGCGCCGGCCACCCCACGCTCCGTGCGGCCGCTCCGGACGACGAGCGCGGCCGCGGCCTGTTCCTCGTCAACGAACTCGCCCACCGCTGGGGCTGCGAGACCCGCCCTTGCGGCATCGGCAAGTTCGTCTGGGCCCTGTGCGCCCCCACCCTCGTCAGCATCTGAGAGCCCCCATGAACCTCGCCACCCTCGCCCGCCACGCCATGTCCCGCGGCACCACCCCGGCCGCCACCTACGCGCTCCTCGCCAAGCGCTCCGGCAAGCCCCTGCCCTCCGCCCGCGCGGTCTGCCTCGCCCTGGCCATCCCCCTCGCCGAGACCACCCGCCGCCTCGCCGACTGCCGCGACGCCCTGCTCGCCGACCCCCGCCCGAACTCCGAGAACGACACCGGCGAACTCCTCGAAGCCCTCGGCGTCTTCGACATCCCCAAGAGCCTCACGGACACCGAACTCGCCGTCGTGGAACACTTCCTGACCGCCATCGACGCCATGGGCGGCATCCGCCCCGGCCACCAACACGGCCTCCAGCGCTGGTTCACCACCGGCAACCTCACCACCGCCTACCTCTCCCTCGCCGCCGCCCGCCCCCTGCCCCGCACCGGCAACCCCGCCCGGTACTGGACCACCCTCGTCACAGCCGGCGAACTCCTCGCCACCACCCCCAGCCCCGACCGCCGCATCACCTACGCCCTCACCCACTGCCGTACCCAGGCCGCCCGGACCACCACCGGCGGCTGAGGCCCGACTGCCGCGTGACGCACGCGGGTTCCGCGGCCCTCCCGGCCCCGGCCGCCCGGACGCGTCACGCGGACCGGCCTGTTCGCACCCGCCCGCCGGAGCTGATCCCTCCTCGGTCCGGTCTTGTTCCGAAGATCGTTCTGCTGGAGGCTGAGGCCATGCAGAACCTGCCGACCTTCGTCTTCGTCCACGGGGCCTTCGCCAACTCGTTCTCGTTCGCGCCGCTACAGGCCGAACTCGCCCTGCTCGGGCACCGATCCGTCGCGGTCGACCTTCCGGGGCACGGATTCGAGGCGACCTTCCCCGCGCCCTACCAGGCTCCCCAGGACCTCGAAGCGCTCGCCGCGGAGCCGGGGAGCATCAAGGGGGTCACGCTCGCCGACAACGCCGCCCGCGTGACCGACGTCCTCGAACGGGCCAAGCGGAACGGACCCACCGTCCTCGTCGCCCACAGCAGGGGCGGCATCACGGCCACCGCCGTCGCCAACGCTCGGCCCGAGCTGGTCGACCGGATCGTCTACGTCTCCGCCTGGTGCCCTGTCGATCTGGACGTGAGCGGCTACTACGCCCAGCCGGAGATGGCGACCGTCGACCCTGCCGCCTTCGCCGCCGCGCTCGCCGGGAACCCGGCCGAACTCGGCCTGCTCCGGGTCAACTTCCGCACCGCCGACCCGACGGCGCTCGCCGCGTTCCGGCAGGCGTTCGCCGCCGACCTCACCGATGACGAGTTCCGGACCTTCCTGAACACCTTCCAGCCCGACGAGAACCTCGACGCCGGCACGTCCGCCGACCGGGCGCAGGCCACGACCTGGGGCCGGATTCCCAGGACCTACGTGCGTCTGGCCGCCGACACCAGCATTCCGCCCGCCATGCAGGACCGCATGATCCGCGAGGCCGACGCGCTCACCCCCGACAACCCCTTCGACGTCCGGACCCTCGAAGGCGGCCACCTGCGCTGGCTCGTCCACCCGGCGCCGGCGGCCCGGGTCCTGGGGGAACTCGCCGCGCTCCTGCCCACCGGATCCTGACCGGCGCCGGCCGGGCGGAGGCCAGCCGAGCCGGCACCGGCCCGCGCCGTGCCCGCAGGCCCCGCCGCGCCCGCCCGTCGGCCGGCGCTCAGGGCGCGAGCAGGTGCCCGAAGGTCTCCCGGCCGATGCGCTCGGCCTCGGACCGGCCGACCGTACGGCCGGGGACGTCCGGGTGCCCGCTCGTCCAGGCCTCGGCGTTCGCCGCACCGGTGAAGAAGTTCAGCGCGTCACAGCAGGCCGCCGCCGCGGGACCGCCTCCGGGACGCTGCCCGACGAAGACCACGGCGTCCACCGGGTCCCAGCGCAGGACGCCGTCGGCCGAGGTGACCGTGACGGCGTCGCCGCTCACCGGGTCGGTGGAGGAGATCACCGCGTCCTGGCCGAGCATCGCCGGGATGCCCAGGGCGTCGATGGCGCACATCGACCACACCTCCACCCCGATGCCGAGGCGGACCCGGTGCCGGGTGGGGACGGCGGAGAAGGGATAGGCGGCGCGGATGTTCCCCGCCTCGTCCAGGGTGATGAAGTCCTCCTCGGCCAGCTCGGCGAGCACCTCGCCGGCGCTCCGCCCGGCCTCGGCCGCTTCCGGCCGCAGCGTCCGCGCCCCGGGGGCGGTCCCGGTGGCGGAGAAGTGGCGCAGGATGCGCTGTTGCACCGCGCGCAGGCCGCGCTCGGCCGGGGCCCGGCGGCCACGGCCGGAGCGGTCGACGACATCCCGGACGTCCGGCGGCGGGGCGCAGCAGTCCGCCGCCCCGGCGCCCCGGACCGGAGCGGCCGTCCCGGCGAGGGCCAGGCGCAGGGCGGTCTCCTCCGGCAGGCCGGACATCGTGCCGTCCGCTCTCCAGTAGAGGCGGCAGGACAGGCTGGGCGCCGCCCCGGGCGGCGGGAACGGGTCGGTGCCGTCGATCAGGATCGTCGGCGAACCGCACATCCCCAGCCGGGTGGCCTCGGCCTCGTCGGCCACCTCGACCAGCTCCACCTCGGCTTCCCGGCCGTCCAGCGCGGCGGTGGCCAGCTCCAGCGCCGGCCGCGCGTTCGGGCAGTCCGCCACCGTCAGCACCGTGATCCGCATGTGCCCAGTCCTCCGGACCGTCGTTCGGCTTCCCCGCTTCTCCATCCGACGCTAGACCTTCCAGTGCACTGGAAGGTCAAGGGCTACCCTGGAGGCATGCGCATCGGCGACCTCGCCACCCGCACCGGGCTCACCGGCAGGACCATCCGCTTCTACGAGGACAGCGGCCTGCTGCCGGCGCCGCCGCGCACCGCGGGCGGCTACCGCGACTACCCGGAGAGCACCGTGACCCGGCTGGGGTTCGTCCGCGACGCCCAGCGCGCGGGCCTCACCCTCGCCGAGATCCGCTCGGTCCTCGTGCTGCGCGACGACGGCCACGCCCCCTGCGGTCACGTCACCGGCCTCATCCACGAGCACCTCGCCGACATCGAGCGGCGCATGGCCGACCTCGCCACCACCCGGGAGGCGCTCCGCGGCCTCGCGGACCGCGCCGCGAGCACCGATCCCGCCGCCTGCACCGCGGACGACATCTGCACCATCGTCAACCGCGCCCGGCCGTAACGGACCGCCGGCCGACCGGCCGGGACCCCGCCTCGGGCGAACGGCCGGGACGCCCCTGCCGACGAGCACCCCCGCGGCCGCCCGGCGGGCCGTTTCCGGAACCGGATCCGCCGTTTCGGCACCGATCTGTCGGGCCGTCAACTCTCGGCCACACGCCACTCATCGCTGTCTGATTAACCATCATTGACACTTCCTTGACCATCGCTTTACTGTCGTTTTGGCGGCGACGATCCGCGCCGCCGGAATACCGACACATCTCGGAGGTCCGAATGGAACAGCTCGTCAAGAAGATGATCCAGGAAGACGTGTGGAAGGGCTGGGTCGCCGCCAACTCCGGAGGCACCGCCAAGGACGGCTGCATCAGCGTGGCCAAGGACGGGTGCATCAGCGTCGCGAAGTCCGGCTGTATCTCCTGACGCACCGCCCGGCACCCGGACCACCTGCCCGGCCCGGTCGTCCGGGCCGTCGGGCTCCGGCGGTCCGGGTGCCGGGCGCCGACTGGAGGACACAGTGAACGGTCAGCCGACCCCCGACGTGATCGACCGGATCAGGGACATCCCGCTCTACCGCGCCGCGATCGAGCGGGGGCATTTCCCCATTCTGGAGAAACCGGAGATCGCCCGGGGATTTCCCGACAACTGGATGACACCGCGCCTCGCCGCGGCGCTCGCCACCGGTGAGGCGGAGTTCGTGCTCTCCACCGGCACGAACCACGCCCGCATGCAGATCATCCGGCCGCCCTACTTCCTGCTGAACTCCTACTACCGGCTGTGGAGCGAACACCCCGACATCGCCGCCACCTGGGCGGAGGGCTGTCCGAGGGTCTCGCTCACCACCGTGCTGGCCACCGAGCACGTCGCCCGCGTCAACGCCCGCAAGCGCGGCGAGGAGCCGTCCGGCGCCCCCTCCCCGGCCGACCGCCGGCTGGACGAGCACACCTTCTACCTCAACCTGACCCTGGACCCCGGCCACTGGCAGCGCGCGGACGTCGAGCGCATGCTCACGGAGATCCGTGACGCGGCCCGAGCCCACCCCGGGGGCCGCTACCACCTGGACTGCTCCTCCTCCCACCTGGCGCACCTGGTGCGCAAGGCCGTGGCCTGGGGCCTGTGGGAGCACCTCCCCCGGCCGGCCAGCATCGTCCACGCCTACGAGTACACCCCGGCGAACGTGGCCCGGTACCTGCGCGAACACTTCGACTGCCCGATCGTCGACCTCTTCGGCAGCACCGAGCTGGGCTACCTCTACTCCAGCGACCGCGACGGCGGCTACCGGCCGCACCTGGAGGACATGAGCGTCGAACTCCTCCCCGTCGCCCCGGACAGCACCATCCACAGCCTCATCGTCACCAGCGTGCGCAACCCGTACATGCCGCTGGTCCGCTACCGCTCGGGGGACTGCGTGCGCACCGCGGACGGCAGCACCGACCCGGCCCTGATCACCCGCTTCTGCGGCCGCGAGAAGGAGTTGCTCCCCACCCCCCGCGGCCCCGTCGCCCAGGGCGACCTCGACGACGCCGTCAGCGCCGTCACCCCCCGCGTCTTCCTCCACCGGCTGCACCTCGGGGACGGGGACGAGGACGGAGCCGTCCTGCGCTGCACCACCTTCGACGGGGCCCCGCTCCGGGCGGACGAGACCGACGCCCTGGCCCACGCGGTCCGCGAACTCACCGGACGGCGCTGCCGCGTCGAGCACCACGCCCAGCTGCCGATCGGCCCCTCCGGCAAGTACCCGTGGCTCGCCGCGCCCCCGTCCTCGCCCGCCACCCCGACCGCCACCGCCACCGTCGCCACCGCCACCGTCGCCCCGGCCCCGTCCTCGGGCCCGGCGGCCGGGACCACCCACGGAGACCTCCGATGACCGCCCAGCCCCGGCCCGGAACGCCGTCGCAGCCCGCGCCCCGCGTCCCGGCCGGGCAGCTCAGGGCCCTGCTCGACGACGACCTCCACGCCGAGGTGGTGGCCCACACGGCCGCCCGCACCGCCACCACCCCCGCCGAGGCCGAGCGCCAGGTCACCGAGTGCCTGCGCTACCTCTACCTCGTCTCGCGCCACCGCGAGCAGCTCGCCGGCCTCTTCCTCCCCGTCGAACAGCACATCGACGAGGTCTGGCACTACCTCATCCTCCAGACCCGCGAGTACCGCGCCCTGTGCGAGGAACGCCTGCCCGGCCGGTACTTCATCCACCACCGCGGCATCCCCTACGAGTCCTACCAGGAGCAGCCCGGCCGGGCGCGCGCCGCAGAGGAGGCACTGCGCTGGATCCCGCTCTACTGCCGGGAGTTCGGCCCCTTCGACGAGGGCGCCCTCGCCCACTGGACCATCGTCCGCTACCTCCACGAGCAGCTGAACATGCCGCTGGCGGAGATCTCGGCGCTGCGCCCCCTGGCGACCGGATGACACCGCCCGCCCGGGCCGCCACCAGGCCCCGCCGGGCCCCCGAACCGCCCGAACCGCCCGAGCAGCGGCGGGTGCTGGCCGTCCTGGTCGTCTCCCAGCTGGTCAGCGGCGCCGGACTGACCGCCGGCATCGTGGTGGGAGCACTGCTGGCCGAGGACATGCTCGGCTCCAGGGGCCTCGCCGGCATCCCCACCGCCCTGTTCACCGGCGGATCGATGCTCGGCGCCCTGGCCATCGGCCGGCTGTGCCAGTCCAGGGGCCGCCGCCCCGGGCTCGGCCTCGGCTACGCCGCCGGCGCCCTGGGCAGCGTCGGGGTGGTCGCCGCGGTGGCCGCCGACCAGGTCGCGCTGCTCCTGCCCTCCCTCCTGGTCTACGGCGCCGGCACCGCCACCAACCTGCTCGCCCGCTACGCCGGCGCCGACCTCGCGTCCCCCCGGCGGCGTGCCCGCGCCCTGAGCCGGGTCCTGCTCGCCGCCACGCTCGGGGCGGTCGCCGGGCCCAACCTGGTGCCCCTCACCGGCCGGCTCGCCCAGGCCTGGGGCATCCCCCCGCTGGCCGGACCGTTCCTGCTCGCCGCCCTCGGCTACACGGTGGCGGCCGTCGTCCTCACCACCGCCCTGCGTCCCGATCCCCTCCGTCTGGCACGCACCCGGGCTCCCGGGCCCGCACCGGACGACGTCCCTGGCGACGTCCCTGACGACGTCCCGATCGCGGACGCCCCGGCCGGGCGGCCGGGCCGCGGGCCCGGGGTGGCGACCGGTCTGTGGATCATGCTGCTCGCCCAGCTGCCCAAGGTCGCCATCATGACGATGACGCCCGTCCACCTGGCCGCCAACGGCCACGGCACGGGCACGATCGGCCTCGTCGTCTCCCTCCACATCGCCGCGATGTTCCTCCCGTCCCCGCTCAGCGGCCTGCTGGTCGACCGCTGGGGGGCTCTGCCGGTCGCCGCGGCCTGCGGCACCCTCCTCTCCGCGGCCGCCCTCCTCGCCGCCCTCGCACCGGCGGACTCGGTCCCGGTCCTGGCCGTGGCCCTGACCCTGGCGGGCGCCGGCTGGAACCTCGGCCTGGTCAGCGGGACGGCCATCGTCACCGCCGCGGCGCCGTCCGCCCGCGGCGCCTCCACCCAGGGCCTGGCCGACGTCGGCCTCGCCGTCGCCGGCAGCACCGGCGGCCTGCTCTCCGCCCCGCTCGCCGCAGCGGGCGGCTACGGCACCCTGGCCCTCGCCTGCGCCCTGACGGCCGCGCTCGTCACCCCCCTGGCCCTCCACGCCGCCCGCACCCACCGCCGGCCCGGCTGACCCCGCGCCGCCGGGCCCCGCATCGGACGTCGGCCCCGCCGACTTCTCACGCGCTCCGGCCGACGAAGAAGCCCACAGCGACACCACCCGGCCGGCCCCAACGGTCGATCCGCCGCCGATCCGTCCCCGAACCTCCGGGCGAAACCGCATACTCGTCCCAACGACCGCCTGTCAGCCGACCGTTGGGGGAAGCCCTTGTTCCGCGACACCCGCCCGCGCAGCATCCACATACCGACCCACCGCGAGACGGCCGACGAGTGGGGCGAGCAGATCGCCGCACTCCGCGCCGCCCCGCCCGGGTGGTTCTTCCTGCTGGGGCGGCTCTCCTCGGACGGCTACCTCTGCCACCTCGACCTCAACTACCACCTGGACGGCGAACTCGTCGCCGTCGTCCAGACCTCGCGCCCCGTTCCGCCCGGCCACCGGGTGGGCTCCCTCACCACCCCGCAGTCCCAACTCTCCACCTTCCTCGCCAATTCCAGCCGTCTCGACCCCCGCACCCAGCTCGCCCCGCTCGACGGGCCGCCGACCCCGGGCGAGGTGCTGCTCCACGGCGTCCCCGTCCCCGTCGAGGTCCACCGCAGCCACGGCTGCCTCAGCGCCACGGTCCCCCGGCTCCCCTCCCAGCAGGGCTACGTGATCGTGACCGCCACCGCCGCCCACTGGGCCACCGCCACCGACCTCGCCCTCCGGTCTCCGACGGCGTTCTGAGCGGGGCCGCCCAGCCCCGCGACCCACCCTCACTTCGCCCACGCTTCACCCGCACGCTTCACCCGGACGGGGCGGCGCGGGCAGCAGCGGTACCCTGATGCACCGTCATGAATGCGCCGTCAGCGCAAGGTTCACGCCAATTACCCTCCGGGCATCCCCAGTACGGCACCGGGGTTGGGGTTAGCCTGTGGCCATGGTTGCAAACTACAAGCACGAAGTGGCCACGCGGGACTCCGAGTTCGTCAGCGGCCCCGCGCTGATCCTCCGGGCCCTCGCATCCGACCCCGGCCGTCAGGCCTTCGTCACCGCCGACGGCGCCGGGATCACCGCCGGCGACTTCGCCGCCACCACCTACCGTCTCGCCCACGAGCTGATCGCCCGGGGAGTGACCGTCGGCAGCACCGTGACCCTGCTGACCGGCAACACCCCCGAGGCCCTGAGCGCCCGCTACGCCGCGGGCCTCGCGGGCGCCCGGGTGGTCAACCTGTACGACGGCATGAGCGCGCCGGTCCTGGCCGAGATCACCGCGAGCGTCGACACCAGCCTCCTGCTCGTGGACGCCGAACGGTACGCCACCGCACCCGAGTTGCTCCCGCTGGTCGACGTCCCGGCCGTCCTCACCCTCGGCCCGGGACCGGTGGCCGCCGACGGGGCCGTCGGCGAGGACGTGATCGCCGCCTCCGCCCACCGCCCCGCCGAGCCGCCGGCCGTGCGGGTCGGGCCCGACGACGACCTCGGCATCCGCCACACCGGCGGCACCACCGGCATCCCGAAGGGCATCCTCAGCCTGCACGGGCCCTACCGCCGCGTCTTCGACGCCCCGGTCGGCAGCGACCCCGCCGCCGGCGCGCCCCGCCTCCTCGCCCCCACCCCGCTCGCCCACCTCTCCGGCATCCTCTCCGACCTGACCCTCCAGCGCGGCGGCACGGTGGTCCTCCAGCGCTCCTTCGAGCCCGGCGCGGTCCTCACCGCCATCGAGCGCGAACGCATCACCGACCTCTGGCTGCTGCCTCCGCTGCTCCACCAGCTGCTCGACCACCCGGCGGTCGGCCACACCGACCTGTCCAGCCTGCGGACCATCCCGTACGGGGGCAGTGCCGCCTCACCGACCCGGATCCGCGAGGCGTTCAAGGTGTTCGGGCCGGTCCTGTTCGGCGTCTACGGGATGTCGGAGGCGCAGCTGATCTCCATGCTCACCCCGCAGGAGCACGACCGGATCGGCCACGGCGGCCAGGTCTCGGTCGGCCGGCCCGTCCCGGGCGTCGAGGTGGCGATCCGCGCGCTCGACGGCACCGACCTGCCGACCGGCGGGCAGGGGGAGGTCCACCTGCGCTCCGACACCGTCATGGCCGGGTACTGGAAGCGGCCCGACCTCACCGCCGCCGTGCTGCGGGACGGCTGGCTGAACACCGGCGACGTCGGCTACTTCGACGAGGACGGCTACCTCTACCTCGCCGACCGGGCCAAGGACCTGATCATCGTGGTCGGCGGGCACGTCTACCCGTCCGAGGTGGAGGACCTCCTGATCACCCACCCGGCGGTCGCCCGCTGCGCGGTCTTCGGCGTGCGCGACGACCAGGAGACGGAACACGTCCACGTCGCCGTCGTCCCCGCCCCCGGGCAGCGGCCGACGCTGGCGGAACTCCGCGCGTTCGTCACCGAGCGCAAGGGACGGATCTTCGCCCCCGAGGTGCTGCACCTCGTGGACGAGATCCCGCTGACGCCCGTCGGCAAGCCGGACAAGAAGCTCCTGCGCGACTCCCACGCCGGCTGACGGCTGACGGACCGTCCGGCCCGACGGACCACGGCCGCGTGCCGGGAGGCCGGCGGGGTGGCGGCACCGAGAACCGCCACCCCGCCCGCCGCCCGCCGCCCGCCCTCAGGCGTCCTCAGTAGTCCTCCGGCCGCTCGCGCAACTCCTCGCCGAACCGCGACCGGTGGACGCCGTGGACGATGGCGTCCGGCGACTGGTAGCCCCGGTGCGCCGGATCCGCGACCTCCCCGTCCCAGGCCGCCTCCCCTCCGAGGTACACCCGCGCGGCCTCCTCCAGCGCCCGCTCCCCCTCCAGCACCGCCCGCCACAGCCCGTACCCCTGCCCGACCACCCACAGGCAGAGGTCCTCGGTGCTGTCCTCCGACCACACCTCCCCGTCGACACCCACCCCCTCCGCGAAGTCCGCCAGCTCCTCCGCCGCCGTCGCGTACGCCCACGCGAACTCCTCCAGCACCTCCCGCGGTTGACCCCCCAGCCACGCCTCCAGCGCGGCCACCCGCGGCCGCGCCGCCTCCAGGACCTCCCAGAACCACCCCGGCACCCGCTCCGCCACCACTCCGCCTCCCGACTGCGCCCTCCCGGGTGACCGTACCCGCGCGAGCTCGCACGATGGCGGCCAACAGATTCCCGAGATCCGCCGACCTACCGCCCGAGTCGCAAATATCATCTGAATATCTGTACGGATACGCAGCGCTTCGCTCGCACCTGGCGTTTTCGCTGGACGAGCGCGGCCTACGCATCCGTCTCCGGGGAGGGGAACCCAGATGAGCGACAGGATCGCGATTCAAACGGCTGACCTGTGGGCATCCGCAGGCATTGCCAAGACGCTGAGTGACGAACTGGACAAACCCGTCCAGGCCGCACTGAACACCAGCACCACGGTCTCGACCCAGCTCACCGGCTGGTCGATCTCCGGCGGACTCGGCCAGTTGGGGACTGGCTGGGCCAAACCGCTCGGCGACCTACGGCAGCGGCTCGCGGACACCGCGACCAACCTCAACGCCAACGCGTCCGCCCACGAGCACCGCGATCAGGCAGTCGCCGGCGGGTGGGCCGTACCCCAGCAGGGGCCCAAGTGACCAACCTCTACGACCTCCTGCTGAAGTTCGATCCGCACGGCCTGCGCGACGCCGCGAAGGCTTGGAAAGCTCTCGGCCACGCAATGGACAACACCGGGCAACGCCACCGCAATCAGGTGACCGGACCGCTCCAGGCCAACGGACCACAGGGCCCCGGCTGGGAGGGCGCCGACGCCAAGGCCGCACAGCCCTTCATGCTGAAGACGGAAGTCCAGATGGAGATCATCCGGATGGAGTCCGAGGCGGCGGCCCTGGTACTGAACACCGTGGCCGAGCGGATGTACCAGGCGCAGACCAACCTCACCAACGCCGTACACCGGGCGGACGCCGCCGGCCTGACCGTGTCCGCCGAAGGTACCCTCAGTCTCCCGGCTCAGGGCAAGGGTGAAGCGAACGACCCGGAGGCCCAGAAGGCCCGCCAGCAACTCGGCTCGGAGATGAAGGGCTTCCAGGACCGTATCAACGCCGCACTGAAGGCGGCTCAGGAGGCGAGCGACCAAGGCCATAACGCCCTCGTGCGGCTCAGCGCCAACACACTGGACCCGTCCCGCGCGAACGGATCACTCCTCACGGCGAAGTACGCCGTCGACGGCATCATGCGGGACCTCCACCTGGTCGACCCCTACATCCCGGACGGCAAGGACCCCGCGAAGAACGCCGCCTGGTGGAACAGCCTCACCCTCGACCAGCAGGAGACCTACCTCACGCTGAACGCCGCACAGGTGGGCGACCTCGACGGCATCCCGGCCGGGGCCCGTGACAGGGCCAACCGGCTCGTACTGGACCAGAAGATCGACGCACTGGAGGCCGGTTCGGCCTCCGTGTTCGGCCTGGACCAGAAGGACTACGACAAGCGCAAGAACGCGCTGATGGAGATCAGGAAGAAACTGGAGGAGAGCGCGAACGAGAAGGACGAATCGAAGCAGATGTTCCTCCTCGCCATCGACCCGGAGCGGTTCGACGGCGACGGACGCGCCATCATCGCCACCGGGAACCCCGACAAGGCCGCCCACACCGCCGTGTTCGCCCCGGGCACAGGCACCGAACTCCCTGGCGTCCCGAACCAGATCGACCGCATCCGCCAGTTCCAGCGGGCTGCCGAGTATCAAGCCGGCGCCGGCAAGCCCGTGTCAGTGATCTCCTACCTCGGCTACGACACCCCGGAGAGTCTGCCGGGAGCAGCAAATCTCATGCGGGGCATCGACGGTGCCGAGGACATGCGGAGATTCTCGAACGGACTCCGCGTGGCCCACGGCGAACCGAAGACCCATCTCACGTGGATGGCGCACAGCTACGGGACCTACGCCGTCGGCGAGGCCGCCCAGGACGCGGGCGGTCTGCACGCCGACGACATCCTCGCCCTCGGCAGTCCGGGCATGGGCGTCCTCCTCGCCGACCAGCTGAACATCGACCCCGACCACGTGTGGGCCGGAACGGCGACCGACGACCCCATCCGCGCCGTCGGCAGCACGGTGTTGGGCACCGCACCACACATCGCCGGTTTCGGCGGTCACAACATCAAGGTCGACACATCGGGCCACGACGGATATTGGACCCAGGACTCCGAAAGCCTCAAGAACATCGGGAAGATCATCGCCGGTGTTCCGCCCACCACCGGGCCGAAGGAGGACCCGATCTGGGGCTCGATACCCCACTGACGAATCCCTGATTGGAACCGATGACCATCTCGCCCTCTCGCACACGGCACATCGCCACGCAGCTGAGCCGGCTCACGGCCGCAGTGCTGCTGACCACCACCCTTGGAGCTTGCATGGCCGGGCCCGGCAACGGAAGGTTCGACGGGAAGGACGACCCACTGCCCGTCAAGTCCAAGCAGGATTCCCTGGACTGGGCGCGCCAGATCATCGCGCACGTGGCTCAGGAGACCGGAGCCCGCATCAACCCGGAGCCCGAGAACTTCGGGTTCACTCCCTGCATCGGCAGGAACGGCGAGTCCGCACCGGACGGCCGCTACACGCTCGACTACGGAGTGCACGCCGACGTCCCCGACGACCAGCACAACGAAGTCCTCAGGAAGGCCCGGGACCTGCTCACCCGCGAAGGCCTCAAGGTCACCGAGTACCGGGAGGTTCCCACCGGGGATCCTTCGGCCCAGCCCATCGCCGCCTTCTCCGCCCGTCACCCCGAGAGCCGGTACGTCATCGACGTCGACAGCACGGCGGGCCACAACCGCCTGTCCCTCGTCGTCCGGACCCCCTGCCTGATGCCACCACCCGAATCGGCTGCGCCCTCGGAGATGCCTACACCTACTCCCTAACCCTCCGACCGGCCCCGGAAGGCCCGACGGTACTCCCGGGGAGCGACGCCGACCCGGTCCGTGAAGACCGGGCGCAGCGAGACCGCGGAGGTGAAGCCGCAGCGGGTGGCGACGGTGTCGACGGGCAGGTCGGTCTCCTCCAGCAGGCGCTGGGCGGTGAGGACGCGCTGGTCGAGGAGCCAGCGCATCGGGGTGGTGCCGGTGGAGGCGGTGAAGCGGCGGGCCAGGGTGCGTTCGGACATCAGCGCGGCGGCGGCCATCCGGCGCACCGTCCAGGGGGTGCCGAGGGTGGCCAGGATCTCGGCGCGGAGGCGGGCGAGCGGGTCACCGTCGGCGGTGGCGTCCGGGACGGGGGTGGGGATGAACTGGGCCTGGCCGCCCGCCCGGTAGGGGGCGGTGACCATGCCGCGGGCGATGGTGGCGGCGGCCTGCTGGCCGTGGGCGGTGCGCACCAGGTGCAGGCAGAGGTCGATGCCCGCCGCGACCCCGGCCGAGGTCCACAGGCCCTCGCCGCCGGTGAAGAGCACCTCCGGCCGGACCGTCACCGCCGGGAAGCGGCGGGCGAGTTCGGCGGCGAGCGACCAGTGGGTGGTGGCCTCGCGGCCGTCCAGCAGACCGGCCTCGGCGAGGACGAAGGCGCCTGCGCAGAGCGAGGCGACCGGGATTCCGGCGGCGGCGACGGCCCGCAGGGCTTCCAGGATCTCCGGGCTCCGCCGGGCGGCCGGGTCCTCGACGCCCGGCACCACGACCAGGTCGCAGTCGGCCAGCGCCGCCGGCCCGTGGTCGGGGACCCGCTCCAGCCCGCCGCCCAGCCGCACCCGGACGCCCTGCGGTCCGCAGACCCTCAGGTCGAAGGCGGGCAGGCCGGGCCGGGCGGTCCGGTTCGCCCAGACCTCGGCGATCACCGCGTAGTCGAAGGCCCGGACACCGTCGAAGATCAGGCAGCCCACGGTTCGCATGGCAGGAATCTATCGAGGGGTGGCCTCTCCGCCCATCACGCCTCCCCCGCGGCGCCGACCACCATGGACGGCATGACGAACACCGACGCCCTCGACGCCCCGCTCACCCTCGACCCCGACGCCGTCCTGCTGCTCATCGACGTCCAGAAGGGCTTCGAGGACACCTCGTTCTGGGGCCCCCGTGACAACCCGCAGGCCGAGCAGCGGATGGCCGAGCTGATCGCCGCCTGGCAGGCCACCGGCCGCCCGATCGTCACCGTGCAGCACACCTCCCCGGCCGGCCCGCTGGCCGTGGGCACCCCGGGGTACGAGCTGAAGGACTTCGTCTCCGGGCTCACTCCCGCGCTGCACGTCACCAAGACCGTCAACAGCGCCTTCTACGGCACCCCCGACCTGCACGCCTGGCTCGGGGAGCGCGGCGCCCGGCAGGTGGTGGTCACCGGGATCATCACCAACGTGTGCAACGAGACCACCGCCCGGATGGCCGGCAACCTCGGCTACGACGCGGTCTTCCCCACCGACGCCATGCACGCCTTCGACATGACCGGCCCCGACGGCACCACCGTCCCCGCCGCCGAACTCGCCCGCGCCACCGCGACGACCCTGCACGCGATGCGCTTCGCCAAGGTGGTGACGACGGAGGACGTGCTCCGGGCCGCTAAGGCCTGAACAGCGGCTCGTACGCGAGGCGTTCCTCCGCGTTGAGCAGCACGTACGAGGCCCCGGGGCCCAGCGTGAGCTCCCGCAGCCGCGCCAGGGCCTCGGCCGCCGAGGGGACGTCGAGTCCGAGTGCGGCCGCCGCCGCGTCCCGCTCGGCGTAGAGCCCTGGCTGGTCCTCCAGGTACTCCTCGGCCGCCTCGCCGCTCTCCTCGACCGTCAGCCGCGGGCAGTCCCGCCACCACGGCACCGCCAGCAGCAGCCGGACCAGCTCCGGCAGCCCGACGGCCAGCAGCGCCGCGCCGCCCTCCGAGTCGGCGTACAGCACCGGGCGCTCCTCGCCGCCCTCGCCGCAGAGGAAGAAGGTGCCACCCGCGCCGTCCTTGGCCACCGGCTCCAGGGCCTCGCCCGAGGCGAGCACCACCTCCTCCCCGTGCTCGTAGGCGTCGAGGGAGAAGTCGCCCGGCCAGGCCAGGAAGCCGGCGGCGGCGGAGTCGGCGCGGATCGCATCGAGGAGGGACATGGCGGCCACCCTACGACCGGCCTCCGACAGCACGGCCGCCCTCGGGACAGCTCTCCGGCCGGCCCCTCAGGCCGGCCCCGCCGGGCTCAGGCCGCCAGCCGCTCCGCCAGGTACTCCTCCCAGGTCCGCCGCCCGTGCTCGGCCCCCGCCGCGGCCAGGTTCTCCCCCGCCCGGTACGCCCGCCCGACCTTGCCCGGCACCCGGACCGGCAGCTGCCGGCGGCTGCGGCCGCGCGCCGCGAGGTAGGCCCTGGTCAGCTCGCCCATCTCGTACACGGCCGGACCGGCCAGGTCGGGCACCGTCCCGGCCGGCTCGCCCAGCGCCAGCACCACCAGCCGGGCGGCGACCTCCCGCGCGTCCACCGGCTGCCAGCGGATGCCGCCGGGCGCGGGGACGAGCGGCAGCTTCGCCATCTTCTCGGCCACCGTGAACGCCAGGTCGTGGAACTGCGCGGCCCGCAGGACGGTGTACGGCAGGCCCGAACCGGCCACCGCCCGCTCGGCGGCGTGCTTGGCCCTGAAGTAGCCGAGCGGCAGCCGGTCCGCGCCGATCACCGAGATGTACACCAGGTGCCGCACCCCGGCCCGCCGCGCGGCGTCGACCAGCAGCCGGGTCGCGACGTCGTCGCCCTTGGGGCCGCCCGCCAGGTGCAGCACGATGTCCACGTCCGTCAGCGCCGCGTCCAGTTGCCCGGCCACCGCCGCCGGATCGCCGAGCAGGTCGCCGCGCGCGTACGTCACGCCGTCGGCGGCCGGGCGCTCCCGCCGGCTGAGCACGCGCACCGGCAGTCCGGCCGCGCGCAGCAGCGGGACCACCTGCCGGCCGAGGGTGTCGGTGCCGCCGGTGACCAGCACGGTGTTCTTCGTCATGACCGTCTCCGATTCATCCTCGGCCGGGAAGGGAGTTGATCTCCCCGCCGCGGCCGTTGTTGGGTGGCTCCTGCTGCCCTGACCCCCGGCGACGAAGGAATGTGACACGTGGACGAGACGGTGGATGAGAAATCTGCCCGGGCCGTGTTCTTCGAGGAGCACCGCCCGCACCTGCGCGCGGTCGCCTACCGGATGCTCGGCTCGATCAGCGAGGCCGAGGACGCCGTCCAGGAGGCCTGGCTCCGCTACGACCGCACCGACACCGGCGACGTGGCCAGCCTCGGCGGCTGGCTGACCACGGTGGTCTCCCGGGTCTGCCTGAACCTGCTGCGCACCCGCGCCCAGCGCCGCGAGGAGCCGCTGGAGCCCGCCGGACCGGACGGCGAGCCGGGCCCGCCGCGCATCCCCGACCCGCTGCTGCGGCGCGAGGGAGTGGTGGACCCGGAGCAGGAGGTGATGCTCGCGGACTCGGTCGGGCTGGCGCTGATGGTGGTGATGGAGTCGCTGTCGCCGGCCGAGCGGGTCGCCTTCGTGCTGCACGACCTGTTCGCGGTGCCGTTCGAGGAGATCGCCCCGCTGATCGAGCGGACCGCGGCTGCCACCCGCCAGCTGGCCAGCCGGGCCCGCCGCAGGGTGCGGGGGCAGGCGCCCGCGCCCGACCCCGACCTCGGCCGGCAGCGACTGGCGGTGGACGCGTTCTTCGCCGCCGCCCGCAACGGCGACCTGGGCGCGCTGCTCGCCGTGCTCGACCCGGACGTGGTGCTGCGCTCGGACGGCGGCGCGGCGATGGCCCGGCACACGGTGGTGCTCTCCGGCGCCGGCACGGTGGCCGGCCAGGCCGTCCTGTGGGGCACGCTGTCGCCGTTCGCCCGCCCGGCGCTGGTCAACGGCACCGCGGGCGCGGTGGTCATCGGCGACAACGGACGGGCGCTGTCGGTCATGGCGTTCACCGTGGTGGGCGGCGCGATCGCCGCGATCGACGTGCTCACCGATCCGGAGCGGCTGGCGGCGCTGGACCTCACGGCCTTCCGGGACCGGTAGAGCCGGCCGGACCGGCAGAACCGGTACGACCGGCTCGACCGGTGGAGCCGCCGGGAAGACGGAACGGGGGTGGCAGGGCTCGGCCCTTCATCCCCGTTCCGCCCCCGCCACCCCCGGCGGCCCGGCGTGCCCTCTCAGCCCCCTCAGCGCCCGGTCGCGCCGTCCAGCTGCTCCCGGATGATGTCCGCGTGCCCGGCGTGCCGCCCGGTCTCCTCGATCATGTGGACCAGCACCCACCGCAGCGACGGCCCCTCGGCGTCGTCCGGCCGCAGCGAGCGCACGCCGGGACGGTCCAGGCCCGGGGCGGCCGCGGCCACCGCGTCGGACCGCTCGATCGCCGCCCGGTAGGCGGCCACCTCCGCGGCCACGGTCGCGCCGTCCAGCGGCACCTCGTCCGTCGAGCCCGGTTCCTCGCCCACGCCCTGGTAGGCCCAGGTGAACCAGTTGTCCTCGACCACCGCGAGGTGCCGCACCAGCCACAGCAGGCTGGTGCCGGAGGCGGCGCCGGGACGCCGGGCGTCCTCGTCGGGCACTCCGTCGAGCTTGGCGATCACCGCCGTGCGCAGGTAGCCCAGGAAGGCCAGCAGGGTGGTCGGCTCGTCCGCGTTCAGGCTCGGCGGACGGACGTCGGAGAACGTGGGCGCCTCGGTGTTCGTTTCGGTCACCGCGCCACCCTAGCCAGCCGCTGATCCACCGTCACCGGCCTTTTCCGTCGCCGGCCATGCGCCGTCACCAGCCCTGCGCGGTCACCCAGTCCGCGAGGTGCCGGGCGCAGTCGTCCACCGACTGCTTCCAGGTGTGCCCCGCACCGTCCCCGGCCTCGTCGCTGACGTGCTTGACCAGCCGCACCGGCACCCCGGCCCGGTGCGCGACGGTGGCGACGGCGTAGCCCTCCATGTCCACCAGGTCGGCGTGCTCGGCGAGCCGGTCGCGGGCGTCCGTGTCGGAGACGAAGAGGTCACCGGTGGCCAGCACCGGCCCGTCGCCCTTGCCGATCACCAGCGGGGCGCCGTACTCACGCCCGGTGAGCGCGTGCAGGGACGCGGTGTCGAGGTCGTGCTGGATCACCTGGACCACGTGGTGGGTGCCCTCCCAGCCGGGGCGCAGGGCACCGGCCGTGCCGAGGTTGATCACCTCGGAGGGCCTCTCGCCCTGCGCGAGGACGGTGGCCAGCGCGGCGGTGGCGTTGACCTTCCCGATCCCGGTGAGCAGCACGGGCAGGCGGTCGTCCAGGTGGGCGGCCTCCTCGCGCACGGCGACGACGAGCAGCGGACGGTCGGGCGAGATCGTTCCAAGCAGGCGCATGTCTCCATCGTACGGAGGGAGGGGGCGCCGCACCCGGGAACGCGCGCCCGTAACCGGACCCCCGCGCTCCGCCCGGTCGCGGGAACCGCGTAGGGTGCGGCGCGCGTCGGACGGTTCGCCACCTCTCGGGGCGGGCGGCACGTGCACGGGCGGGCGAGCACCGCCGGACACGCACGGGCACGAGCGGGCACGAGCCGTCCGGGAGAACGTGCACGACATGCTCAAGTCCGGCGCAAGTCGGGTGTGGCCGGAGGGACTCGCGGCCATACTGCTGCCATCGGTCGGGCCCCGGGGAGCGGGCCGGGCCCCAGGGGAGGATGAGGCGGGTGGCGACACCAGTAGGCAACGGCACGCCGGTGACGACGGCTGCGCCCGGAACACCGGCCGTCCGCGGAGCGGCCCCGCTCGCGACGCCCGGCGGCGCTCCCCCGGCGCCCAGACCCGGCGGGGCGCCCGCGAAGCGCCCCCCGAAGGCCGTCGCCACCGGCGTGCGCGCCCGGCTCGCGCAGGCCACCCGCACGCCGCCCGGCCGCCTGCGGCTGGCCGGGGTGGTGCTCGCGGTGCTGACCGTGGCCTTCGGCGGCCTCACCGCCTGGCAGTTGGAGACCAGGACGCAGGCCGCCGACCGGGTGGTCTCGTACAGCCAGCCGCTCAGCCGGGACGCCGCCGAGATCCACCGCAGCCTGGCCGACGCCGCCACCACCGCGGCGAGCGGCTTCCTGCTGGCCGGCGCCGAGCCCGACAGCGTCCGCAGCCGCTACGAGCAGGACATCGCCACCGCCGCCAAGCTGATCGCCCAGGCCGCCGCCCGCACCACGGCGACCTCCCCCGCACAGGACTCGCTCGCCCGGCTGAACCAGCAACTCCCGGTGTACTCGGGCCTGGTGGAGACCGCGCGGGCCGACAACCGGCAGGGCATACCGCTCGGCGGCGCCTACCTGCGGTACGCCTCCGAGCAGATGCAGACCGTGCTGCTGCCGGCCGCCGCCGAACTGGCCGCCGCCGAGAACCGGGAGCTGGCCGACGACTACGCCGCCGCCAAGGCGGTGCCGTGGGGGGCGTACGGGCTGGCGCTGGTCACCCTGGCCGCGCTGGTCTGGGTGCAGCTGACGCTGTTCCGCCGCACCAACCGGGTGTTCAACATCGGACTGCTGGGCGCCACCGCCGCCGTCCTGTCCGGCGCCCTGTGGCTGACCGTCACCGGCCTGACCACCAGTGCGGCGCTCAAGCAGAGCGACCGCGAGGGCGCGACCCCGCTGCGGGCGCTCAACTCCGCCCGGGTGGACGTGCTGACCGCCCGGCTGGCGGAGAACCTGCACTTCGTCGCCCGCGGCTCGACAACCAGGTACGCCGACCAGTGGGCGAAGGCCACCGAGCACCTCGCCGGAGCCGGGAACCTGCCGCCGGAGCGGTCCGGCGGCTCGCTGCCGGAGGCCGTCCGGCTGGCGCCGGAGGCCGCGCAACCGGACGTCCAGGAGGCCGCGAAGCAGTTCGGCCAGTGGCGCGTGCAGCACGACGCCGCCCGCGACCTGGAGGTCGCGCACGCCGACTACCAGGGCGCCCTGGAGGCCACCGTGACGGCCAAGGGCGACACGGCCACCGCCGATGTCATCTTCAACGCCACCGACAAGGCGCTCGCGCGGGCCGCCGACATCGAACAGAAGCGCTTCACGCAGGCCGCCGAGGGCACCCGCGGGGACCTGCGCACCGCCGCCGTCGCCACCGTGCTGCTCGGCCTGGTGGCCGCGGCCGCCGCGCTGCGCGGCCTGGGCCGGCGACTGGCCGAGTACCGGTAACGGGCAAGGGGGAGACGGACCGATGAGCGAGAGAAGCCTCAGGAGAAGGACCAGGCCCGCCGTCGCGCTGGCCCTGCTGGCGGCCGGCGCCACCGTGCTGGCCGGCGGCGGCCCGGTCGGCGCCGCACCGGCCGGCACCGCCGCGCCCCTGGCCGTACGGGACGCGCAGCAGGACCAGCAGGCCCAGGCCGACGGCTGCGACATCTACAAGAGCGTGCCGCCGAGCACCGAGGACGGCCCGGCCGTGAAGGCCATCAAGGCCAGGCGCAGCCTGGTGATCGGCGTGGACCAGAACAGCTACCGCTGGGGCGCCCGCAACCCGAACACCGGCCAGATCGAGGGCTTCGACATCGACCTCGCCCGGGCGATCGGCGCCGCCGTCATGGGCGACCCGGACAAGGTGGTGCTCAAGCCGGTGGCCACGGCCGACCGGGTCGAGGCCATCAAGAAGAGCCGGGTCGACCTGATCGTCCGCACCATGACGATCAACTGCAAGCGGATGGAGGACGTCGCCTTCTCCAAGCCGTACTTCAACATCAGCCAGCGCGTCCTGGTGCCGAAGTCGTCCCCGGCGAAGAACATCGACGAGGCGGTCAAGGACAAGGCGGTCTGCGCCGCCGACGGCTCCACCGCGCTGAACGTGGTCAAGGAGAAGAACACCGCCCGGCAGGTCGTCACCGTGGAGAACCAGCTGGACTGCCTGGTCCTGATGCAGCTCGGCAAGGTCGACGCCGTCATGACCGACAACGGTCTGGCGGCCGGTCAGGCCGCACAGGACCAGACCGTGCGGATCGTGGACGGCGAGGCGCAGCCGGAGGTGACCGGCGTCGCCATGCTGAAGGACAGCACCGACCTGACCGCCCGGGTGAACCAGGTGCTGGCCGACTACTACGCGCGCGGCGACTGGGCCCGTTCGTACGACCGCTGGCTCAAGCCGTACATGCTCAACGAGGCCGACCGCTACTGGCCGGGCACGCGCTGAGCCGGCCGGGGAGTGACGCGCGGGGCGGCGCGGAGGAGGTAGCGCACGGGCCGTCAGCGGGGCGTTGACGGCCTCCGGACGCCCCGCGCCCGCTCCGCCCGGACGGCCACCGGTTAGGGTTCGGGACGATCACCCCGGGGAGACCGGTGGTGGGCATGGGGGGGGTTGTCGTGGGACCGCAGGCCGGGAACACCGGGATCGTCAGGCACGTCGGAATGGTCGGGAACGTCGGGAACGCACCCGAGGAAGGAAGGGCACCGCGGTGGCGGCATCGGCTGGCCCGGTACTGAACCGGGAGGAGGTGGACCGCGCGCTCGCCCGCCTCGGAGCGGAGCGGGACGCGGTCGAGTCCGCGCTGCTCGCCCTCCAGGACCACCCCGGCCTGCGGCTGCTGGACGGCGCCGAGCTGTCCGGGCGCACCCTGGAGCGCTGGTCCGTCGCCGGCAAGGGCCTGCCGCTGCTGTGGGCGCTGTTCGACCGCTACTCCGAGGCGCTGGCCTCGGCGCGCGCCGTCCGGGCCCGCAAGGCCAAGCCGGGCTCGCCCGAACTCGCCGAGCTGAGCGAACTGCTGACCGGCGACGCGGTGACCGTCCCCGGCGGGGTGGTGCCGGACGGCCCGCAGGTGCTCGGCGCGCCCGCCAGGCTGGTCGAGCGGATCAGCCTGGACGCGCTGATGACCCGGATGAACTCCTGGTACGCCACCGTGCTGGAGGTGGTCAGCGCCGCCGACGCGGTCTGGTCGGCGCTGCCGGCCCGGATCGACCTGCTGCTGGCCGAGCTCCAGCGGGTGCGCACCCTGGGTGCCTCGCTCGGCGTGCGCACCGGCAGCCACCCGCTGGGCGACGACCTGTCCGGGATCGAGAAGGACCTCACCGGGCTGCGCACCGAGGTGCACGGGGACCCGCTGGCGCTGTGGCGTCCGGCCCGGGTGCCCGCCCAGCGCGGCACCGTCCCCGAGGGCTCGGCCTTCGCCGGCCCGGCCGGGATGGTGGACACCGAGCGGTTCGACCGGGCCGGGCGGGCGCTGGACGGCGTCCGGCTGGAGCTGGAGGACCTGCTGCGGCTGCGCGACGAGGCCGAGGAGCGTCTCCAGGGCGTCGGCGACCTGCTCCAGCGGGCCGACGCCACCCTGGCCGAGGCCCGCCGGGCGCGCGGCGAGGTGCTGGCGAAGATAGCCTCCAGCGACGTCCCCGCGGTGCCCGGCCCCGCCTCGGCGCTGCGCGAGCGGATCGTCGCGGCGCTGGACCTGCGCCAGGCCGGGCAGTGGGGCCGGCTGGCGCCGCTGCTGGACACCCTGGAGGACGCCGCCGCCAAGGAGCTGACCCGGGCCAGGCAGTCGCTCACCGAGGTGACCCAGCCGCTGGCCGTCCGGGCCGAGCTGCGCGGCCGGCTGGACGCCTACAAGGCGATGGCGGCCCGGCTGCGGGTCTCTGAGGACCCGGAAGTGATCGAACGGTACGAGAAGGCGCGCTGGCTGCTGTGGAGCGCGCCCTGCGACCTGCGGGCGGCGGCCGCCGCGGTGGCCCGGTTCCAGCAGTCGCTGCGGCCGGCCCACACCGAGGCCGGGGCCGGGCAGGCTCAGGAGGCGGCCGGCCAGGCGCCGGCCGACGGACAGGTCCAGGGGGGCTGAGGGTGATGGGCGAGAGGTGCGAACGGCCGGAGTGCTCCGGCGACGGCAGGATCGACGCCGACGGCTACTGCGACGAGTGCGGGCTGGCCCCGGCGGGCGGGACCGGCGGGACCGCCGCGGCGCCCGCGGTGCCAGCGGTGCCAGCGGTGCCAGCGGCGAAGGCTC
>NZ_MSJQ01000064.1 GCF_014596515.1 Streptomyces sp. CBMA156 | reverse complement strand
CCGGCCGGCCGTACCGCGCTGGGGCTGCGCGCCCCCGAGACCGCCCTGCCGGGCGGCGGCCGGATGCCACTGGCCCGGCAGGCCGACGGCCAGGTGCTGCGGGCCCGGCGGCCCGGCCAGCCCGGCGGCGGCCCTGAACGGATCGATCCCTCCGCGCTCCAGACCCCGGCGGTCCGGGCGGCGCTCGCCAGTGTCGCGCGGATATGTCCCGCGTTCACGCCGCGCCAGGTCCTGCGCGAGGGCAGCCGCCACATCCTGGTGGCGGGCACCATCGGACGGGCTCCGGTGGTCGCCAAGTGCCTGGCGCCGCAGGCGGTGCGGAGTGAGTACTTCGAGCAGCTGGTGGCCGACTTCCACCACGAGGTGGCGGTCTACCGGGCGTTCGTCCGGCACCGTCCGCCGGTGCGGCTGCCCCGGCTGGTCGCGGCCGACCACGACCGGTGCGTCCTGGTCATGGAGCGCGTCCCGGGGCGCCCGGCCGCCCGCGAGCGCCACCCGGTCAACGCGCCCACCCCGGGCGAGGTACGGGCGCTGCTCACCGCGGTCCGCACGCTGAACCTGTGGCGGCCGCCGACCGACGTGTTCCAGCCCCGCCTGGACTACCCCATGGAGATCGCCCGCTACCACTCGGTGGGCCAGCTCACCGACCGGGACGCCGGCGACCTGCGCGCCCTGCTGCACGGCCTCGGCACCACCCCGCTCCAGCTCTGCCACGGCGACGCCCTGCTCAGCAACATGCTGCTGGCGCCGTCGGGCCCGGTGCTGGTCGACTGGGAGCAGGCCGGCTGGTACCTGCCGGGCTACGACCTGGCGGTGCTGTGGAGCGTCCTGTCCGGGGACACCGCGGCGCGCCGGCAGATCAGCCAGCTCGCCCAGAACGGCGGCACGCTGGCCAGGGACGCCTTCCTGGTGAACCTGGTGCTGGTGCTGATGCGCGAGATCCGGCTGTACGACGTGCCGGGCGCCGGCGAGGAGCAGCGGATCATGATCCGCCGGCTCTACGACGACGCGGCACTCGCCCGCCGGGCCGTCCGCGCCGCGGTCGGCACCCGCTGACCGGACGACAGGTACGACCCCGCGGCACTCACGGCCGGGCGCCCCGTTCCAGGGCCGCCCGGCCCGCGGCCTCCAGGACGGTCTCGTCCGGGGCCAGGTGCACCCGGCTGCTGAGCACGTCCCGCAGGTAGCGCTCCAGCGGGTGACGCCGGCTCAGGCCCGGGTTGCCGGTGAGGGCGACGGCCTGCTGGACCACCGCCGTCGCGGCCCGGGTGGCCAGCAGGTGGGCAGGACCGGTCCGGGCGACGGCCCCCGGCTCGCCCCGGTCCACCCGGGGCGCGAGGCCCTCGACCAGTTCCTCGGCGCCGATCAGCTGGGCCTCGATCTCGCCGAGGGCGGTCCGGTAGCGCGGCAGGGTGCCGAGCGGCTCGGTCAGGTTGGCCGGGGTGCGCTGGTTGAGGAAGCGGATCAGCCAGGCCTCGGCGGCCCTGGCGACGCCGATCGCCACCGCGGAGAGGGCCAGGTCGTGCCAGGCGAGCGAGAGTCCGGCCTCCGCGTCGGCATTCTGACGGGCCGTCCGGCGACCGGCCGTCAGACCGAGCGCGAGTTCGGCGGGCACCCTGACCTGCTCCAGCACCACGTCGTGGCTGGCACTGGCCCGCAGTCCGAGCTGGTCCCAGGTCGGGTCGATCTCCAGACCCTCGCTCTCGCCGCGGACCAGGAAGGTGCCGACCCTCGGCTCCTCCTCGTCGGTCCGCGCGGTCACCGCCATCCAGGCGAGCGCCTCGGCACCGGTGCAGTACGTCTTCCGGCCCGTCAACAGCCAGCCGTCGCCGTCCCGCCGGGCGACCGTCGCGGGCAGTTCCCCCGGGTGGCCGCCGGGCTCCATCCGCAGCGTGTTGACCAGCGCGGGACCGCGCCGGGACTCGGTGAGCAGCCGCCGGTAGCCGGCCGTCGGCCAGTCCGCCCGGCGGGCCTGCTCGGCGTGCCGGAGCAGGGTGAAGGCGGTGACCACGGCCACCGAGGCGTCCCCGCGGCCGAGTTGGGACAGCACCCGGACGGTGTCGGCGAGCGTTCCGCCCGGTCCGCCGTACCGCTCGGAGACGGTGAGGGTGAGCAGTCCGGCCTCGTGGACGGCCTCGATCCCCTGGTACGGGAAGGTCGCGTCGCGGTCGTGCTCCTCCGCGCGGGCGGCCAGCAGGTCGACCACCCGGGGCAGCCCGGCCAGCGCGGTCTCGATCGCGGTGCGGCCGGGCGCGGAACCGGACGTACCGGTGGTCGCGGAACCGACGGGTTCGGGATGGCCGGAATCGGACCGGCCGGAACTCGCCGACGGCGGGCCGGTCCTGGAGCGGCGACCGGCGGAACCGGTCCTGGCGGTGGTGCTCCGGGCGGTGGCGTCCGCCGCGGAACGGTCTCCGACGGGGGGTTCACCCATGGGGGCTCCGTCGGCGGAGCGATCGTCGAACGGATGGTCCCCGGACGAACGATCGGCGGTCGAACGGTTGGCGGCGCGGGTCGTCATGATGCTGTGCCTCCGGGCGGCAGCGTGGGCTCGACGGATGCGGGCGGCACGCCGTACGGGCGCGCGGAAACCGGTTGGCGGCCCCGGAGGTCAGCTCACGGCCCGCCCCCGGGATTCGGCGCCGACCGGGACCCGGCCGACCACCCGCCGCCTGGGGACGGATCCCCCTCAGCGACCCGGACACGCCGCGCTGGCGGTGCGCCGCAGATCCAGGTGCCTGCGACGGGTCAGCAACGGAAGACGGCACGGCATGTTCGCGACTGTACGAACCGTTGATCGATACCGTCAAGCAGGATCCGGCCACCGGGCGGAGCCGGTCCGTGCCGCCGGAACCGGCCCCTTCGGGATCAGCCCTGCTGGAACATGTCCGCCGGGAGCGGCTTCAGCAGCTGATAAAGGTCGTCCGAAATCGGTCGGTCCCAGGACGCGATGGTGACCAGGACCCCGTCGCTGCGGCCGAACTGGGCGCAGAACACGCGCTCCTCGCTGACCTTGACCTTCTTCACGATCAGCAGGTCGTCCCCGAGCATCACCGGGAAGTCCTCGGCCGAGGCGAACTCGACCGGCTCGTCGTTCTCCAGCGCCGCGAGCAGCTGCCGCACCTCGAAGGGCACGTCGTCGCCGGTCTCCCGGGCGGGCGAGCCCTCGGGGAGGTTGCCGATGAACATCGCCGGGCCTCTGCCGCCGAACAGGTCGTAGCGCAGGAAGATCCCCTGGCAGGAGCCGTCCGGGCCGGTCATCATGGCCGCACCGAAGTCGCCGGGCCAGTCGCCCGGGTCCATCGCGAGCACGTCGAAGTCCGGGCCGGCGGGCTGTCCGGAGCGACGGCGGAGAAAAGACATGGGAACATCGTACGTGTCCGGCACACCCCGCTCGCGAGGTGGGTGGGGCGCGGTCGGGGGGCGGGCGGGAGATCGACGCTCAGAGACCAATGTTGACTCTGAGCAACCGTCCGGGCTACGTTCGGTTCAGCACGACAGCCGTTCTGGGTTTCACCCTCCGGGGGGACGGCATGTCGCAACGCGGCCCTACACGCGTTTCCCTCACTGTGCACACGCGTTCCCTCACTGTGCACTTGTCGTGCCGAACTGCCGAGCACCCAGCTTCGTCATCGCACACAGCACCAACACACAAGCCAACAGTTCCATGCATCACAAGCCAGATCCGCGGGGCCCCGGCCCGTCGCTCCCGTGGATCTGCTCGGGACGCCGCCGCGTGGGGGCGTGCGGGTCCCGAGCGTTCGGTGCCGTCTCCGAGTCGCTCTCGGTTCCGGCACCAGCCTCCCGGCGACTGCCGGCCCTTCACGGGGCCGGGACCGGCCGACGCACCCCGGTGCGCAGGGGATGACTGGGAGGATGGTCCGGCACCAGTGCCGGACCGCACAGCAGGCGCCGTGTCTGGCCGCGTGGGGGCGGTGGGCACGGCGTCTGCCCGTGCTCATACTCTGAGCTGCGTTTGTCTAACAGTCAACAGAAATTCTGACGGGGCACGCTCAATGGATCATCAGTTGTGATGTTCGGACCCGGAAGAACGCCTGCGGAGCGGGCCCCCTCGGTGGGGGACCCGCTTCCGCGACGGGGGCCGGCTCCGTGCCGAGGGCCCCGCGAAGGGCCCCCGGAGGGGCCCGGCGAGCCTCAGGTGAGGTCGAACTCGCCGTCCCGGGCGCCGAGCACGAAGGCCCGCCACTCGCCCGGTGTGAAGACCAGGACGGGACCGTCCTCCTGACGGCCGTCCCGCATCCCGATGTAGCCGTCCACGAAGGCGATCTGCACGTCTCCGACGCCCTGGCTGCTGCACAGCCACTCCGCCCCGGTGAAGTCCACCTTGGGCTTCCCGCTCGGCGCCAGCTCCGGCTGCACCTCGCCGGTCTCCGTGTCCGTCCCGCTGTTGGATCCCACTGACCGATCTCCTCCCGACTGCGTTCCCGGGTCAGCCTAGTCACACCTCGCGGCCCCGGTCAGCGGGTTGACGAGGACTCCTCCGGCCCGGGACGGGCATCGCCGGAGGAAGGGTCGAGGCGTGTCCCGACCGGCGGGGGCGGCGGGCAGCTGCCAGAGTGCTGCCAGGACGCCGTCCTGGCGCCTCCCGGGCGCCGTCCGGGCCCGGGAGCGCGGGAGGGCGGGCCCGTCGGCCGTCCGGGAACCCGAAGACCCCCACCGATCCGTTCAAGGGAGCAGCCGATGAGCCGCCGGGACGGCACCCGCGCCGACGTCATCCCCATCTCCGACGCCCCCTCGGCCCATCCTCCGGCTCCCCGCACGCCTCCCTCGCCCACCCCGTTGCCCCGGCCCGCCTCCGGCCGGCCCGCCGCGCACGGCCGGGTCGGGATCGTCCTGGTCTCGCACAGCCGGGAACTGGCCACCGCCGTACGGTCCCTCGCGCTGGCGTTGACCGGATCCGACTCCCCCACGCCGGTCGCGGCAACCGGCGGCGACCTGCCGGACGGACCCGGCATCAGCGCCGTCCTGGTGGCCGCCGCGACCCGCCGGGTGGACCAGGGGCACGGCGTGGTCGTGCTCGCCGACCTGGGCGGGGCGGTCACCACCGTCCGCGCACTGCTGTCCGAGGCCGACGAGCACGGACTGCCGTTCCCGGTCCGGTTCGCCAACGCGCCGTTCGTCGAGGGCGCGGTGGCCGCCACCGCGACCGCGACGGCGGGCGGGGACCTGGCGGCGGTGCTGGACGCGGCCGAGGAGGCCTACCGGCAGGACAAGGGTTGACCGGACGGGCCGTCGCAGTACCGCCGCCAGGCAGCAGGCGGGCTCAGGGGCGCTCCTTGCCCTCCCAGGTGAAGACCGCCGGGCCCTCGCACTCCAGCGCGTGGCGCAGCCGTTCGTGCTCGCTCTCGATCATCGGCGGCAGCTCGTCCAGCCCGAACCAGCCGACCTCCAGCGACTCGTCGTCGTTCACCCGCGCCTCGCCGCCGACCGCACGGCAGCGGAAGGTCAGCACCAGGTACTGCGTCACATCGCCGTTCGGGTAGGTGACCTGGGGCGAGACCGTGACCGAGGCGAGCAGCTCGGGCACGGCCACCACCCCGGTCTCCTCCTCGCACTCGCGCACCACGCCGTCGGCGGGCTGCTCGCCGGGGTCGAGGATGCCGCCGACCGGCGCCCACCGGCCGTCGTCGGCCCGGCGGGCGAGCAGCACCCGGTCGCGGTCGTCCAGCACGACGGCGACGACGGCGCTCAGCCAGAGCGGGCGGGTGCCCACGAGGGCGCGGAGGTCGGCGAGGAAGGGGGGAATGGCCATGGACCGCAGCCTATCGGGGCGGTTCCCGGCCGACCCGGTGCGTCCGGCCGGTGTCGGGGCGCAGCAGGGCCAGCACGGTGCGCCCGAGGATGTGCAGGTCCAGCCGGAGCGAACGGTGCTCGACGTACCAGAGGTCGAGTTCGGCCCACTCGGGGCGGCTGAGCGGGCGGCGGGTCCGGCCGCGGCCCACGGCGTGCAGCTGGGCCCAGCCGGTGAGTCCGGGCCGTACCGCGAGGCGGCCGTGCTCGCGGCCCGAGTAGCGCACCGCCTGGTCGGGGCTGACCGGCCGCGGCCCGATCACCCCCATCTCGCCGCGTGCCACGTTCCACAGCCGGGGCAGCTCCTCCAGGCCGGTGCGGCGCAGCAGGGCGGGAAGCCGGCCGTCACCGCCGGTCCGGAAGCGCAGGATCTGGAACTCGCGGCCGTGCCGGCCGGTCCGGGTCCGCCGCTGGAGGACCGGGCCGTCGTTGGTGCAGCGGAGCAGGACGGCGATCAGCAGGGCCAGCGGCAGTGCGACGATCGCGGCCAGGGCGGCGACGGCGAGGTCGCCACCGCGCCTCATGAGGCGGCCACGGCACGATCCGGTCTGCCGCCCATCGCTCCCCCTCCGCTGCGCTTCGAGCCGGAAGAACGGATTCACAGTAGAGGCGGGATGAAGTCTTCGTCCGGGAATGGTGAAAGAAGGGGCCCCGGGATTGTCGGACTGGACGATATTCGGTCGGTCTGACCAATTTCGCTCGATCCGCGTTTCGAAATTCCGAAAACGATCGACATAAGGGTGGGGGGACCCCCGGTCGGAACGTGCCTTCCGCACGGCCCTCCATACGACCTTCCGTACGGCCGGTACGGCTGCCGTCAGAGCGCGGCGCGGCGCCGGTCGCGGAACACGCCGAAGGCGATCCGGCCGAGCAGCAGGACACCGGCGGCCAGGCAGCCGGCCACCGCCATCGCCCAGGCGGGACCGTCACTGTCCGGAACGAACACGGCGACCACGATGCCGAGAGCCAGGCAGGCCAGGCCCACCACGGTCAGCGGGAGCTGGTGGGTGACCAGTGCCCCGCCGCTGCACGCCCGGGCCATCCGGGAGGCCCCCTGGAGGTGGAAGGGGTCACGGTCCGCATCTGCCATGAGCCCAAGGTACCCCGGGGCGGCACCGGAGGCAGCCCGCAGGGAGTGAAGGCCCGGGCACTCTCGGCGACCGGAGGATCGGGGCTGGTCAGGGACTCGCCGCGGGCTGCCGAGAGTGTGTCCAAGACGTCCGCACGGGCATTCCGGCTCCACAATCAGTCCACGAAAAATCCTCGTCCCCCCGGTACAACCATCCGCCCGGTGCAGCGGTCTCAATGGCATTGAGTGATCCAGGAGCCGTTCGAGGGACGGGTGTGACTCCCCCACCGAGAACAGGAATATCCAAGGGCGGAGCCGCCGCCCCTGGAGTCGGAGGCCGGGCTCCGTCCTCCGGCGGTACAGCCACGCCGCTCGGCGAACGAGGGGGAACCGTGCCGCAGTCCCAGTCCACTACAACGATCTCCATGGCCCGCGCCCGGTCGGTGACCGGCGTGCGCGCCCTGCCGCCGCCCATCGGGTGGGGGGCGGACCGGCACGACGTCGGCCGAGCTGCCGACCGGGTGTACGGCGAGCACGTCCGCGGCGACCGGCGGCACGGCGGGGGCCGTCGCCGGGCGGCCGTCGAACCGGAACAGCAGGACGCCCGGGGCGAATGGCTGCGGTTCGCCCCCGTCCAGCCGCTGTTCCGGGCCCGCGCGGCCCAGCGGCTCGCCGTGCTCGCGTACCACGGGGTGACCGACCACCGCTCCTTCGGCGCCCAGCTCGACCGGCTCCGGCGGCTCGCCACGCCCGTCTCGCTCGGCGCGGTCCTCCAGGCGGTGACCGAGCAGCGGCCACTGCCGCCCAGGAGCGTCCTGGTCACCTTCGACGACGCCGACCGGAGCGTGTTCACCCACGCCCTGCCGGCCCTCGACGCCCGGGGCATTCCGGCCACCGCGTTCGTCATCTCGGAGCTCATCGGCACCGAACGGCCGTTCTGGTGGCACGAGGCCGACTTCCTCGCCCGGCACGGGGGCCGGGCCCGCTCGCTCGACTGCGGCCACCCGTCCCAGGTGCTCCGCCGGCTCAAGGCCATGCCGGACCCGGACCGCCGGCGCAGCCTGCACGAGCTGCGGGCCAGCGCCGACCGGCGGCCGCCCCGCCAGGAACAGCTGACCCCGGACGACCTGCTCGCCCTGCGGGACGGGGGTGTCGCGATCGGCAACCACACCCAGGGGCACCCGTGCCTCGGGCGCTGCGACGACGACACCGTGCGCACCGAGATCACCGGCGCCCACGAGGCCCTCACCCGCTGGCTGGGCGAACCGCCGATCGCCTTCGCCTACCCGGACGGCGGCCACGACATCCGTGCCGAAGCCGTCCTGCAGGAACTGGGGTACCGCCTGGGCTTCCTCTCCGACCACCGGCTGGGCCCCCGTCTCCCCTCCCACCCGCTCCAGATCAGCCGCCTCCAGGTCGACTCCACCACCAGCACCCGCCGCTTCGACACCATCCTCTCCGGCCTCGAACCCGCCTACCGCCGCTGGCGCCGCCAGGCAGTCGCGTAGCACGGGCAGCGCTCCGCGACGAGGCAAACCGCCGGTGGGCGGGGAGCCGGCCCGGGCCGGCTCCCTGCCCACCGGCGGTTCAGGACGAAGGCGGACGGCCAGGGGACGACGGCGCGATCCGGCACGGCGCGCACCGGAAGCCGGCCGGGCCGACTTTCCGCGCTCGAGTCCGGGCGGGCGCTTGTGACCAGCGATTCTTCGGGAGCCGGGCACCGGAAGGCCGGCCCGGCCGACTTCCCGCGCGCCGCACAAAAGGTCGGCCTGGCCGACTTCTCACGGGCGATGGATCGGACGCGTACTTTCGGCCGGGGATTTATCCGCCACCGGGAAGTCGACCTGTCGACTTCCCGCCGTGTCAGCCGATGAGCGTCGCGAGGGCGTTGCCCTGGGGGTAGCGGGCGGCGGCCGGGGGGAGCTCCGCGCGGGCACCGGCGTGGAGGACGGTGAGGGTGCCGCCGCCCGTACGGGTGGGGTCGGCGACGCGGCGCAGCGCCTGGGCGGCGACGGCGCCGGCGGAGCCGTACAGGGTGAGCGCCGGGGAGGCGGTCGGGGCGACGGCGGCGCGGATGCGGTCGTCGACGAGTTCGTAGTGGGTGCAGCCGAGCACGATGGCGTCGGTGCCGGCCGGCGTACGGGCGGCGGCGTCGGCGATGGCTGCCGTGACGGCCTCGTCGTCGCCGTGCTCCACCGCGTCCGCGAGGCCCGGGCAGGCGACCTCGGTGACGTCCGCCGGACCGCCGAAGTCACGGATCAGCCCGCGCTGGTAGGCGCTGCCGGTGGTGGCCGGGGTGGCCCAGATCGCGACCCGGCCACCCTGCGCGGCGGCGGGCTTGATCGCCGGGACGGTGCCGATCACCGGCAGCCCGGGCTCCAGCTCGGCCCGCAGGGCGGCGAGCGCGTGGACGGAGGCGGTGTTGCAGGCGATCACCAGCGCATCGGGTTCGAGCGCGGCGGCCGCCCGGCAGCAGCCGAGCGCCAGCTCGGTGACCTCTTCGGGCGTGCGCGGCCCCCACGGCATCGAGGCCGGGTTGGAAGAGAGCACCAGATCCACGTCCGGGCGCAGCTTCCGAAGGGCGGCGGCGGCGGCCAGCAGGCCGATTCCGGAGTCCATCAGTGCGATCTTCACGGGTCAAGACTTTAGTCGATGCGCCCGCCCCGCCCGGTTCTGCGACAGACTGCCGGGGTGACCGTCCTGCTGTGGATCGCCGCGTTCTCCCTGCTGGTCTGGCTCTGGCTGGCGTGCTGCCACGGCTCGTTCTGGCGGACCGACGTGCGGCTGCCGCCGCGCCGCCCGCCGGTCCGCTGGCCGCGGGCGGCGATCGTGGTACCGGCCAGGGACGAGGCCGCGGTGCTCCCGGTCAGCCTGCCGACACTGCTCGCGCAGAAGTACCCGGGACGGGCCCGGGTGATCGTGGTGGACGACCACAGTACGGACGGCACCGGCGCGCTGGCGGCGCGGCTGCGGACGGTCGACGGGCTGGAGCTGACCGTCACCACCCCTCCCCCGCTGCCCCCGGGCTGGACCGGGAAGCTGTGGGCGCTGCGGCACGGCGTGGAGCTGGCCGGGCCGGACGTCGAGTACCTGCTGCTGACGGACGCCGACATCGCGCACGGCCCCGACTCGCTCGCCGAGCTGGTGGCCGCCGCCGAGAGCAACGGGCTGGACCTGGTGTCGCAGATGGCCAGGCTGCGGGTGGAGACCGGCTGGGAGCGGCTGATCGTGCCGGCCTTCGTGTACTTCTTCGCCCAGCTGTACCCGTTCCGCCGGAGCAACCGCCCGGGGGCCAGGACCGCGGCCGCGGCCGGCGGCTGCTCGCTGGTACGGCGCGAGGCGCTGGAGCGGGCGGGCGGAGTGGCGGCGATCCGCGGCGCGGTGATCGACGACGTGTCGCTGGCCAGGGCCGTGAAGTCCACCGGCGGCCGGACCTGGCTGGGCCTCGCCGGCGAGGTGGACAGCGTCCGCCCGTACCCGCGGCTGGAGCAGCTGTGGCGGATGGTGTCGCGCAGCGCGTACGCCCAGCTCGGGCACTCTCCGCTGCTGCTGCTCGGGACGGTGCTGGGGCTGGCGCTGGTGTACCTGGTGCCTCCGGCGGCGACGGTGGCCGGGCTGGCGGCGGGAGCTCCCGCGGTGGCGGCCGCGGGCGGGGCGGCCTGGGCGCTGATGGCCGGCACGTACCTGCCGATGGTGCGGTACTACGGGCAGCCGGCGCCGGCCGTGCTGCTGCTGCCGTTCACCGCGGGGATGTACCTGCTGATGACGCTGGACTCGGCGGTGCAGCACTGGCGCGGCCGGGGCTCGGCCTGGAAGGGCCGGACCTACTCCCGGGCCTGAAAATCCCCTGCGCGCCGGACCACCCCGACCCATACTGCTCGGATGGACCGTCAGCAGATCTCCCGCCTCGCCCATGCCCACCATCCGATCGCGGCCCCGCTGACGGACGAGTCGGTGGCCCGGCTGCTGGACCGGGCCACGGCCGGGACGGAACGGGGCCTGGCGCTGGACCTCGGCTGCGGCGAGGGCGCCTGGCTGGTCCGGGCGCTGGCCGCCCGCCCTGGCTGGCGGGCGGTGGGGGTGGACCTGGACGCGGCGGCACTGACCCTGGCCCGGGAGGCGGCGACCACGCTGGGCGTCGTCCGCCGGCTCGGTCTGCACCACCTGGACGCCCGGACGTTCACCGCGAAGGAGCCCTTCGACCTGGTGCTCTGCGTCGGTGCCACCCATGCGTTCGGCGGCCTGCTGCCGACGCTCGCCGCGGCCCGCGAACTCCTCGCCCCGGGCGGCCGGCTGCTGGTCGGCGAGGGGTTCTGGCAGCGCGAGCCGTCCCAGGCCGCGCTGGACGGGCTGGGAGCGGCCCGGGACGACTACGCGGACCTGGCGACGACCACCGACCGGGTCCTCGCGGACGGCTGGACACCGGTGTCCGGGTACGTCAGCAGCGAACAGGAGTGGGACGACTACGAGTTCTCCTGGACGGGGGCGCTGGCCGAGTGGGCGCTGGACCACCCGGACCACCCGGACACGGTGGCCGTCCGGGCGGCCGCGGACCGGCACCGAGCCGAGTGGCTGCACGGCTACCGGGGGACGTTCGGCTTCGTCACGTACCTGCTGCGCCGCGACTGAAGCGACTGGGACGTCCGAGGAGACGCAAGCCGCCGGACACCCCCCGGTGATCGGCTACTGACCGGTCCGCGCGAGGAAGTCGTCGATCAGCGGGGCGATCTCGGGCAGTTTCTCCTCCAACGCGAAGTGCCCGGTGTCGAACAGGTGCAGCTCCGCCCCGGGCAGGTCGCGCAGGTAGGCGCGGGCGCCGGCCTCGGTGAAGAACGGGTCACCCAGCCCCCAGAGCACCAGTGTGGGCGGCTGGTCGGCGCGCAGCCAGGCCTGCCAGGCGGGGTAGAGCTCGACGTTGGAGAAGTAGTCGAGGGCGAGCTCGACCTGGATGTCCTTGCGGCCCGGCAGGTCGAGGAAGTGCTGGTCGAGCGTCCAGCCGTCGGGGGCGACCAGGCTCGGGTCGCCGGTTCCACCCTCGTACTGGGCGCGGGTGACGTCCAGCGTGAGGATCGAGCGGGCGGCCTGCCCGGCGCCCGGCACGCCGCGCCTGCCGGCGATGAACTCCCGCGCCTGGTCGGAGAGTCCCTCCTCGTAGGCATTGCCGTTCTGGACCACCAGGCCGGTGATCCACTCCGGATGCCGGACGGCCAGGCGCAGGCCGACGGGGGCGCCGAAGTCGAAGACGTACAGCGCGAAGCGGTCCAGGCCGAGGACGAGGCAGAAGTCCTCGACCACGTCGGCGAGGGTCTCGAAGCGGTACGTGAAGGTGCCCGGCGCGGGGCTGTCGCTGTGTCCGAACCCGGGGTAGTCCGGGGCTATCAGGCGGTAGCGGGTGCCGAGCGCGTCGAGCAGCCGGGCGTACTGGTGGGAGGCGGACGGGAAGCCGTGCAGCAGCAGGAGCACGGGGGCGTCGGCCGGGCCGGTTTCGCGGTAGAAGACGCGCAGGCCGTTGACGTCGACGTAGCGGTGGTGGACGTGCGGGATCGTCAGCTCGCTCATGCTAACCATTAAACAGCATCTGAATGGTTATGCCGAGGTGTTCGCCGGACAAGAGGCTTGCCCGGCACGGCACATGAGCGAGCCGAACCACTGCCAACGCGGGGAACGGGAGCGCGGGCTCAGTACTTCTTCGCCTGCTCCTGCTGCACCAGGTGGTCGAGCGCCTGGGGCATCCCCTCCACGCCGCCGGCCGTACTCGGCGAGGCTCGGTGGTCGCCCTGGACGATGACCGTCGGCAGCTCCTTGATGCCGTTGTCGATGAACGCGGCCGCCGCCTGGTCGACCGACTTCGCCACCCCGGCGGAGCGGTAGGCCTTGCCGAACTGCTGGGCGTCGACGCCCTGGTGCGCGGCCCAGTCGGTGGCGCCGGCCTCGGTGGTGAGGTCGAGCCCCTCGTTGTGCACGGCCCGGAAGGCGCCGACCTGGAGGCGGTCGACCAGGCCGAGGCGCTCCAGCGTGTAGTACAGGCGGGCGTGGCCGCGCTGGACGGACTCCTCCCGGCTGCCCGGCCAGATCCCCGGGACGCGGCGCAGCGTGACGTCGGCCCGGTGCTTCTCCGCCCAGGCCTGGAGGGGCTTCTCCAGCGCCTGGGAGTGGCCGCAGTCGTACCAGAAGAACTCGACCGCCTCCGTGCGGGCGTTCGCGCGCACCGGTTTCGGATGGTCGAGCTGGACGAACTGGAGGCCCTCGGTGGGGGTTTGGTGGGTCAGCGCACCGGCCTGGACGGGGGACGCGGCAATCCCGGCGGCGACGGTGAGCAGGACGGTGGACCGCAGCAGTGACTTCGAGTTCACACCGGGCAGTGTGCTGGCGACGGTTCGCTACCGACCGGTTGTCGCCGTGCCGACCGGGCCGGATTCGCCCGGACGGCGCAGCGGTCCGGGCGAGCGCGCCGGGATCGGTGTGCTCGGTCGGCCCTCGCCGGCGTCGGTGCGGTCAGCGGTCGGCCACCGCGCCCGCCGTCCACACCTCGGCGACCAGCCGCTGCCAGTCGTCCACCACCGCGCCCAGCTCGAAGTGCTCCAGCGCGTGCGCCCTGGCCGCCGCGCCGAGGCCCGCGCGGTTGACCGCGAGCACCTTGCCCAGCGCCTCGGCGAGGGCGAGCGGGTCCCCGGGGGCGACCAGTGCGCCGGTGGCGCCGTCCCTGACCACCTCGCGCACCCAGCCGACGTCGGTGGCGACGGCGGGCACCCCGGCCAGCGCCGCCTCGATCAGCGCGCCGGGCACGCCCTCGCTGTCGCTGGTGAGCAGCAGCGCGTCGGCGGCGCGGTAGAGCGGGGCCGGATCGGGCAGCGGGCCGAGGAAGTGGGCGCGGGCGGCGGCCGGGTGACGGGCCAGCGTCTCGCGCAGCGGACCGTCCCCGGCGATCGCGAGCCGGACGTCGGGCAGCCGGTCGAGCACGTCGAGGGCGAGGTCCAGCCGCTTCTCCGGAGCTATCGCCCCGATCCAGGCGACCAGCAGGACGTCGGCCGGCAGGCCCAGCGCGTGCCGTGCGGCGCGCCGGTCGTCCCGGCCGTCGGCGGGCGGATAACTCTCGGCGGCGCGGGAGTTGGAGATCACGTGCACCTTGCCGTCGGGCAGCCGGAACTGCCCCTCCAGGACGTCTCGCGCCTCGTCGGTGAGCGTGGTGACGGCGGCCGCGCGGTGCATCAGCGCGCCGCCGCGCACCCGGCGCAGCCGGTTGGCGGTCCAGTAGCGCGGGTGGCCGACCGAGACGTAGACGAAGGGCGTACGGGTCCCGGCCAGGGCGAGGGCGCAGGCGGCCAGGGTGTCGGAGCCGTGGGCGAGCACCACGTCGGCGGCGCGGGCGGTGGAGCGCAGCGCCCGCAGCGTACTCGGGCGCAGTCGGCCGGGGCCCAGCACGGCGGCGGAGCGCAGACCGGAGGTGTCGGAGCCGTCCTCGGGGCCCTGACCTGCGGAAACGGGGGCCGACTCGACGGGGCTCGGGCGGACGGCCGGATGCGGGGCGAGGGCGCACAGCGCGGAGGACTGGCCCCGGCGGCTCAGTTCCCGGTGGAGGTCACGGGCGAAGTTCTGCGCGCCGCCGCGGCGCGAGTCGCTGATCAGGTGCAGGACACGCGGACGGTTTCCGGCCGGATCGGCCGACATATGGTCGGGCATGGACCGACCTTGGCACAGTGCTCCGCCCGGTACATCCCCTTCGCGCAACCTGGTGGTGGCCCATCCGCCCGCGCCCGTACACCCGATGTGCGCCACGGGCCCGCCGTCGTGCGCCGGATGCGACCTCCGTGCGCCCCGTCTCGCCCCCTGCCGCGCTCCGGTTCACCCCGTCGCGCCGGGTCGGCGCCCACCGCGGACCGGCGCGTGCCGGTGTCAAGTTCGGTTTCACACCACCGGGTTGCCCGAACTGTTCGAGCACCGAAAGGCCGGTACGCGGAGGGCCCGGGCGCTGCCCGGCCGGACACCGCGGGGCGGACCGGCCGTTCCCCGGATCGGGTGAACGCGGTTGGACCTCGGCCCCGGCCGCTCGGCAGGATGTCCGGCCGGGGCGGCGCCCGCCGCGCCGCCCCATCTCCCCCTTCCCCGTACGGATTTGGAGTCACCCGGTGTTCAAGGGATTCCGCAGCTTCCTGCTGCGCGGAAACGTGGTGGACCTCGCGGTCGGCATCGTGATCGGCGCGGCCTTCACCGCGGTCGTCACCGGGTTCGTCAGCGCCTTCCTCACCCCGCTGGTCGGGGTCGCCTCCGGCGCCGTCGGCGACTTCACCCAGAAGACCTTCGAGGTGGCCGGCACCCGGTTCCCGTACGGTCTCTTCGTCAACGCGGTCATCGGCTTCGTGCTGACCGCCGCCGTCATCTACTTCGCCGTCGTGCTGCCGGTCGGCAAGCTCCAGTCGCGCTTCGAATCGGCCAAGCCGGAGCCGGCCGCGAAGGCGGACTGCCCGGAGTGCCTGAGCTCGATCCCCGCGGCCGCGACCCGGTGCTCCTTCTGCACCTCCGAGGTCGGCAAGCCCGGCCTGCCCGCGCAGGCCCAGGCGGTCCGGTCGCACTGACCTGCGTCACCGGCCGACGTCACTGACCGCCTTCACCGGCCGACGGTGCAGGTCGGAGCGCAGGTCGAGGGCCTGGACCGAGCACCAGGAGAGCTGACGGGAATTTTATTCCCGAAACATTCACGAGCCCCCGTCGCACCCTCGGCGGGGGCTTGAATGCGCCCGCGCACGCCGTGTCCGCGAGAAGTTTCTCCGCAGGGCCCCCGACCGTCCACCGGCCGGTCACCGCATGGCCTCGAGGGCCCTCCGTCCGGCCACTGTTCGACCACTGACGGGGCGCCAAGGTTGTCCGGAACCGGACGCCGGAATGTCCGCCTTTCCTACTTTCGAAACCTTTGTGCGAGCGAAGACTGTGTAAACAGTCGAACTGCTCCCCCTCCCGCTCTCCTCAGCAGGCGCGTTGTGGGCTTACCGTATGGCCCATGACCTCGCCCCGCTCCTACGACGGAGTCGGCTACCCCTCTCCGTCCTTCTCCTCCGGCACGCCGATCTACGACAGCCTCGTGGCTGAGCGCGGCGTCCCCCAGATCGCGCCCATCAACGTGCCGGCCGCCCTGCCGCCTGCACTGTCGTCCGGTTACGGATCCGGCCTCGCGCCGTCCTACGAGAACCGCTACGGCAACGGGTACGAAAGTGCCGGCAGCAACCTCCCCGCGCTGCCGCCCGCCCGCCTCGCCCTGGGCCCCGGCCCGAGCAGCGGCCCCTCCGCCGGCCCCGCCACGGCGTACATCCCCGCGCAGCCCGCGCCGGCGTACGCCGCCCCCCAGCCGCCGGTCCCCGGCTACGGCTCCCCCCAGCCGTACCAGCGACCGCAGCCCGCCACCCCCGCCTTCACCCAGACCGCCAGCGGCGGTTACCAGCCGACCGGCGGCCAGAGCTTCGGCGGCCAGAACACCTTCATCGGCGCCCAGGGCGGCCCGCAGACCTTCGGCGCGCAGCAGCCCGGCGGCCCGGGCGGTTTCGGCCAGGGCCAGCCCACCGGTCCGCAGGGCTTCGGCGGCCAGCAGTCCTTCGGTGGCCAGGCCGCCGGCGGCCCCGGCTTCCAGG
>NZ_MSJQ01000063.1 GCF_014596515.1 Streptomyces sp. CBMA156 | reverse complement strand
GGGCAGGCGGTGACCACGGCGCCGACGGTGGCCGGGGCCCGGGCGGCGACCCGCAGTGCCGTCGTGCCGGCCTGACCGACGCCGAGCAGGCCGAGCCGGCCGTTGCTCCAGGGGCGGTGGGCGAGCCAGTCGACCACGGCGGCGCCGTCGGCCAGCTCCTGTTCGCCGCCGGGCTCGCCGGGGGTGCCCTCGGAGTTGCCGTGCCCGCGGGTGTCGACCCGGACGGTGGCGTAGCCGTGGCCCGCGTACCAGGGGTGCCGGCGGGCGTCCTCGGCGGCGGTGCGGTCGGTGAGCCGGCCGCCGGAGTACTCCAGCAGGGTGGGGGTGGGCTCGTCGCCGACCGGGCGCCACAGCCGGGCGGCCAGCAGGGTGCCGTCGGGCAGCGGGATGCGCAGGTCCTCGCGGGTGGTGTGGAAGGCGTAGGACGGCATGGCCGCTCCCATCGGTCCCGGGCGTCGGTATTCCGACCCTAGGGGAGGGAGCGGCCCTTGGCCTGGCGAGCGGGGCCCCGGCGAGCAGGACCCCGGCAGGCGGGGCCCCGGTGAGAGGACCCCGCCGGGCCGGTCAGGCCTTGCTCAGCCAGGCGGTGGCGTTGAGGGCGAGGGCGGCGTCGGTGCCCGCCGGGTCGTCCCAGCCGTTGAACAGGGTGTTGCCGGACTGGCCGGTGCCGTCGTCGATCGGGGAGCTGTCGCCCCAGATCGCGACCCGTCCGGAGCCGAAGGTGCTGGTGACGAAGAACGCGCCGGTGCTGCCGCTGTAGCCGGTCCGGTAGACCAGGCCCTTGACGTTCGGGTTGTCGGCGGGCTTGAGGGTGAAGGTGGTGCCGTTGCGCAGGATGGAGCCGGTGACGGTGCCGAAGGGGCCGTGCAGCACCGGGTCGGCCGGGGCGACGGCCGCGCGCGGGTTGTCGGTGGTGATGTTGAGCAGGTCGACCGAGAAGCCGAACGGGTCGTTGTTGTTCACCCCGTTGCTGGTCAGCAGGTCGTTGATGATCTTCGGGGAGTCCCAGCCGTCGTTGTTGCGGTCGCTGTTGACGTGGTCGGAGACCAGGAAGAGCCCGCCGCCGTTCTGGACGAACTTCATGATCGCGGTCTTCTCGCCCGCGCTGAACCGGATGTTGGGCTCCGGGATCACGAAGGTGTCGAAGTTGGCGAGGTCGAGCGCGGCGCCGGTGCCGTAGCTGATGGTGGAGCCGGACGGGAGGGTCTTCAGGCTGTACTGGCCGGTCTTCTGGAGGGCGACGCCCCAGGCGGAGAGGGCGCCCGTCCAGCTCTTCTCGGTGGTGGGACTGGCGTTCTGGGCCAGCGGGTCGGGCTGGCTGGTGCTGATGATCCAGTCGGCGTTGCCCGCGGTCTCGGCCTTGCTGTTGTCGAACAGCACCCGGTGCGGGGCGGCGGCCGCGGCGGCCCTGGTGGCGGGAGCGGCGGCGGGAGCGGCCGTGGCGGCGGGGGTGGTGAGACCGGCCGCGAGCAGCGCCGTACCGGCCAGGGCCGCGGCGGTTCGAATGCGGATCGTCATGTGCCGTTCCTCCGTGGGGAGTCGAGGGGTCGGGCCCGGTTTTCGCGCGTAGAACGGGAGTATCCGCGCGTAGAGCGAACGGTGAAAGCCCTCGGAGGTTACGAAGCCTTGTAAGGGTCGTGACGATCTCCGTGAGCGGGGGGAGTCGAATTCGTAATTGCGCATGACTTGCAACTGCGCGTGTCCAGGCGGAAAGATGGCCCAGCTCCGACCCGCCCGACCGAAAGGACACGACGATGACCGCCCCCCGCTGGCGCGACCGGCTCACCCGTGAGGAGTGGATCCGCCTGGCCGGAATGGGCGGCTTCATCCTCGCTCTGCACGTCATCGGCTGGTTCACGCTGCTCGCCGTGGTCGAGCCCGAGCACTACGACGTCGGCGGCCAGGTGTTCGGCGCGGGCATGGGCCTGACCGCCTACACCCTCGGCATGCGGCACGCCTTCGACGCCGACCACATCGCCGCCATCGACAACACCACCCGCAAGCTGATGGGCCAGGGCAAGCGGCCGCTGTCGGTCGGCTTCTGGTTCTCGCTCGGGCACTCCTCGATCGTCTTCGGCCTCTGCGCGCTGCTGGCCCTGGGCATCCGCTCGCTGGCCGGCCAGGTGGAGTCCGACGACTCGACGCTGCACGAGATGACCGGTCTGATCGGCGTCGCCGTCTCCGGCACCTTCCTGCTGCTGCTCGGCCTGATCAACCTGGGCGCCTTCAACGGCATCCTCAAGGTCTTCCGGCGGATGCGCCAGGGCGACTACGACGAGGCGGAGCTGGAGCGCCAGCTGGAGCGGCGCGGGCTGATGAACCGCATCCTCGGCCGGGTCACCAGGGCCGTCACCAAGCCCTGGCACATGTACCCGGTGGGCCTGCTGTTCGGCCTCGGCTTCGACACCGCCACCGAGGTGTCCCTGCTGGTGCTGGCGGGCGGCGCGGCGGCCTTCTCGCTGCCCTGGTACGCGCTGCTCACCCTGCCGATCCTGTTCGCGGCCGGGATGAGCCTGCTGGACACCATCGACGGCTCGTTCATGAACTTCGCGTACGAGTGGGCGTTCTCCAAGCCGGTCCGCAAGATCTACTACAACCTGACCGTCACCGGGTTGTCGGTGCTGGTCGCGCTGGTGATCGGCTCGATCGAGCTGATCGGGCTGCTCGGCGAGAAGCTGGACATCACCAGCGGGCCGGTCGCCTGGATCGGCGAGCTGGACCTCAACTTCGTCGGCTACGTCATCGTCGGGCTGTTCGTGCTCGCCTGGGCCGCGGCGATCGCGTTCTGGAAGCTCGGCAAGGTCGAGGAGAAGTGGTCGGCCGGGCTGGCCGCCGGCTCGGCGCCCGCGAAGTCCGAGTAGCGCGCGGCGCGTTCGAGGGGTCGGTGACCGGGGTCCGGTCGCCGGCCCCTCGGCGCTTCCCGGGGGCCGGGCGGGCTACTTCAGCGCGGCGAGCACCGCCTGCGCCATCGCCCGCTCGCCGGTCGCGTTCGGGTGGAACGGCACGGCGGGCGAGCCCGGCAGCGCGCCCTCGATCCAGCGGTCGTCCGAGCAGACGTCGTGCCCGAGCGTCGGCGTCGCGGTGTCCACGTACGTCGCCCCGTTCGCGGCCGCGGTGGACTTCAGGGCGGCGTTCAGCCCGTCCAGCACGCCGTGCAGGTACTCGACGTCGCCCGGGGTCACCGGCTGGCGCAGCACGCACCGGGAGCCGTCGGCGGGCAGCACGGACGGGTAGCCGACCAGCAGCACCCTGGCCCCGGGGGCCTTGGCGTGGATGCGCCGGAGGGTGTCGGCGAGCTGCGGGGCGACGGTGCTGCGGATCCGCTCGGCCAGGTCGTCGTTCCCGTACCGCCAGGACATGCTGCTCCAGTCCCAGTAGCCGTGGTGGTAGACGTCCTTGCAGGGCGTGCCGAGCGGGTTGACGAGGGCGCCGGCGACGCAGGTGGCGACCAGCTCGCCGAGGCCGAGGTCACTGGCCGCCAGGTCGTTGCCGCCGATCCCGAGGGTGACCAGGTCGGTGTCGGCGGTCACCGCGTCCAGCTGGGGGTCGTTGACCCGGATGAAGGCGTCGTACTGGGGCTGCGTCATCGCCTTGATCTTGGCCGCGGAGCAGGTGACGTCGCGGTACGTGCCGGCCTTGAGGGCGGCGGCGACCAGGTGGCCGTAGTTGCGGTCGGAGCGCAGGCACAGGCCGGCCGACTGGCCGGGCACCCCGGCGCCGGCGGCGTAGGAGTCGCCGAGCGCCACGTAGCGCCCCGGCGCCGGGGTGGCGGCCTGGGCGGCGGTGGAGGTGAGGGCGAGCGCGGCGCCGAGGGCGACCGCGGCGAGCGCGGTGGAATTCCGGAGGTGCCGGGATTTCCGGGCAGGGCGGAGCACGGTTCCTCCTGGGGGAGAGAAACGACGGGTGGGGGTCGTGCAGAGCCGGACCACAGCTACTCGCAGGTAAGTTACTGCGAGGTTTCCCGGCCGTCCATGGTTCGCGCGGAAATTGCCGATATTCCTTCAGGCGGCCGCGACGGCAATTCGCATTCCGCTCCGCCGGGTATCGCGTGAGCGCCGGAGACAATTCCGAAACGGCCCGGAGCGGAATTCGCCCCGGCGGTCGTCACCGGGCGGTTGACCGGACGTCACCGCGGGCCGCAGTATCGGGCGCACAGCGACGGCCACGCCCTGGAGCGTGCCGCCACCGCGAGCCGCGACGGAGGACTGCGCATGGCCCTGGACGCCGACGTCATCGTCATCGGAGCGGGCCTCGCGGGCCTCGCCGCCACCGCCGAACTCGCCGACGCGGGACGCCGGGTGATCCTGCTCGACCAGGAGCCCGCGGCCTCCTTCGGCGGCCAGGCGCACTGGTCCTTCGGCGGCCTCTTCCTGGTCGACTCGCCCGAGCAGCGCCGGATGCGCATCCGCGACTCGCACGCCCTCGCCTGGCAGGACTGGCTCGGCACGGCCGGCTTCGACCGCCCCGAGGACGCCTGGCCGCGCCGCTGGGCCGAGGCGTACGTGGAATTCGCGGCGGGGGAGAAGCGCTCCTGGCTGCACGGCATGGGCGTGCGCTTCTTCCCGGTGGTCGGCTGGGCGGAGCGCGGCGGCTTCCTCGCCGACGGGCCCGGCAACTCGGTGCCGCGCTTCCACATCACCTGGGGCACCGGGCCCGGGCTGCTGGCGCCCTTCGTCCGGCGGGTCCGCGCCGCCGCCGCGCGCGGACTGGTGGACCTGCGCTTCCGGCACCGGGTCACCGGGCTGTCCGCCACCGCGGGCGCCGTCGACACCGTTACCGGCGAGGTGCTGGTGCCCAGCCCGGCGGGCCGGGGCGAGGCCAGCTCGCGCGAGCCGGCCGGGAGCTTCGAACTGCGGGCCCAGGCCGTGATCGTGACCTCCGGCGGCATCGGCGGCAACCACGACCTGGTCCGCAAGGCCTGGCCGGCCCGGCTCGGCACGCCGCCCGCCAAGCTGCTCTCCGGGGTGCCCGCGCACGTGGACGGGCTGATGCTGGACGTCGCCGGCCGGGCCGGGGCCAGTCTGGTCAACGGCGACCGGATGTGGCACTACACCGAGGGCATCGAGAACTGGGACCCGATCTGGGCCAGGCACGGCATCCGCATCCTGCCGGGCCCCTCCTCGCTCTGGCTGGACGCGCGCGGCAGGCGGCTGCCCGTCCCGCTGTTCCCCGGCTTCGACACCCTCGGGACGCTCGAACACATCATGTCCACCGGGTACCCGTACACCTGGTTCGTGCTCAACCAGCGCATCATCGAGAAGGAGTTCACCCTCTCCGGCTCCGAGCAGAACCCGGACCTCACCGGGAAGTCGGTGCGCGGCGTGCTCGGCCGCGCGCTGCCCGGCGCCCCCGCACCCGTCCGGGGCCACCTGCGGCACGGGCGGGACTTCGTGGTCGCGGGCAACCTCGCCGACCTCGCCCGGGGCATGAACGCCAAGACCCGGGAGCCGCTGATCGACCCGGACCGGCTGCGCCGCACCGTCGAGGACCGCGACCGGCAGCTGGCCAACCCCTTCGCCAAGGACCTCCAGGTCACCGCGATCCACGGCGCCCGCCGCCACCTCGGCGACCGGCTGGTGCGCACCGCAGCCCCGCACCGCCTGCTCGACCCGGCCGCCGCCCCGCTGATCGCCGTCCGGCTGAACATCCTGACCCGCAAGTCGCTGGGCGGCCTGGAGACGGACCTGTCCTCCCGGGTGCTGCGGCCGGACGGCGAGGTGCTGGCGGGGGTGTACGCGGCCGGTGAGGCGGCCGGCTTCGGCGGCGGGGGCGTGCACGGGTACCGCTCGCTGGAGGGGACGTTCCTGGGCGGCTGCCTGTTCTCGGGGCGCACGGCGGGGCGGGCGGCGGCGCGGGCGGTCGGGTAGCGCCGCGCGGGGGGCGTGCGGGGAAGGGTGCGCGTGGTCCCGCGACCCGGTGCGCCCCCTCCCCCGTGCGGGGCGCACCGGCACGGTCGGAAGCCAGCCTGCCCGGGACGCCCCGGGTGCGGCTATCCACTTCCCGACGGCTTCGCCGCAGCATTCCGGATAGCCCGCGCCGCGGCCCCGTACCGCGCCGGCCCAGGACCGCCCCGTACCGCCCAGGACGGGTCAGGCGCCGCGGCCGAGGGTCTGCGAGGGCGGATGCCCGTACGCGCGGCGGTAGTCCGCGCTGAACCGGCCGAGGTGGGTGAAGCCCCAGCGGCAGGCGACCTCGGTCACCGTGCCGCGGGCCCGGCCGTCGGCGATGGCGAGCAGGTCGTGGTGGGCGCGGTCGAGCCGGACGCGCCGCAGGTAGGCCAGCGGCGTGGTGTCCAGGTGGCGCCGGAAGCCCTCCCGCAGGGCGCGCAGGCTGACCCGGGCGGCCAGGGCGATGTCGGCGACCGAGAGCGGCTCACCGGCGTGCTCGGCGCAGTAGTCGGCGGCCCGGCGCAGGGCGCTCGGCAGCAGCGCGGAGCCGCGGCCGTCCGCCGGCCGGCCCAGTGAATGGGGCTGGGCGTCCAGCAGCCCGTCGACCAGCAGCCGCTCGAAGTGCTGGAGGCCGAGGCGGGACCGGCGGCCGAGCGCCGAGACGGTGAACGCGCGGAAGGCGTCGGCCAGTTCGAGCCAGGACCGGACGGCGGGATCGGCCGGGTCGAGGACCGGGTCGAAGCGCAGCGGCTCCTGCGGCAGGTCGCCCAGCCGGACGGCGAGCGCCTGCTCCACGGCCTCCCGGGACATCGCCAGCGCCCCGTTCAGGGCCTCGGCGTCCCACTCCATGGTGACCCGGTCGCCCGGCCCGGCCACGGACAGCGCGGACGGCAGCTCGGCGCCGTTGGTGACGACCAGGCCGCCCCCCGAGTACGGCAGGATGACGTTGTAGAAGTCCGGCAGGTCCCCGGTCCGCAGGCGCACCGGCGCCCCGTAGCCGAGGTCGTAGAGGGCCACCGGGCCCTCGTGGAACGAGCGGAACCGGCCCGGGAGCCGCTGCTCGCCCAGCACCGTCAGCCGGTGCGGCGCGAGCCGTCCGCCCACCACGTGGCGGAGCTCCTCGATGCTGTTTCCCTCGTAGATCGAGACCGGTCCGGTCACGGCCCCGCCCGGCGCTGTTTCGGTGACCACGGATTCCCCCCTGTCCGCGAGATCGGCACCTGCTGGACCCGGTGGCCCCGGCCCGGCGTCCGACCGGCCCTCCTCCGGTCGTGCCGCCCCCCGTACCGCTGTGGAGCCGTGCGCATCCTAGGGGAAGGACGGGTTCCTGTTGAGGGCTTCGGCACGTGGGATCCGACCCTCGGCCGGGGCGGCTCAGGGGTGACGGGTACAGTGCGGAGGCCGGTGCGCAGGGTGCCGCCGGCCAGGAGGGGTCAGGAATCCGATGAGCCGCCGAGACCGCGACGGTGTCCGCGAGCGCGCGCGGGGCGCCGGCGCCCCCGTGACCGTGACGGTCTGCCGGGGCTGCTGCTGCGGCACCGAGGCGAAGCACCCCGGGGTGGACCATGCGGGCCAGTACGAGCGGCTGCGGACGGCGGTCGGCCCGGCGGGCCGGGTCCGGGCGGTCAAGTGCCTGGACGTGTGCACCCAGTCCAACGTGGTGGTGGTCGGCCCCTCCGCCGAGGGCCGGGCGGCGGGCGGCCGGCCGGTCTGGCTGGGCTTCGTGCTGATGGACGAGATGATCGACGACATCGCCGCCTGGGTGCGGGCGGGCGGTCCCGGCCTCGCCGATCCGCCGGGGCTGCTCGACCTCCAGCTGATCTCGGTCTCCCGCCGGGTCCGCGAGGGGCTGCCCGAGTGAGTCCGCACTCCCGACGTTACTGACTGATCGTCAGATCGTATCTACCCGCGCCTGTCCGGCGGGCTTCACCACTACCATGACGGTGGCGCCGGGCCGTCCCGGCCGGCGCCGGGACGTTTCCGCGCGAGGGAGAAGCCGATGACGACGGTCTGCCGCATCTGCGCGGGCACCGGCCGGACCGCCGGCCTCAGCTGCCGGACCTGCCAGGGCACCGGCACCACCGAGGTGGGCGGCGGGGGCGGCAACTGCTTCCTCTGCGACGGCACCGGGGTGTACGTGCGCTACCGGGTGGACGCGATCGGCGCCAAGCACGCCTACCGGGACGAGATCTGCCGCACCTGCGACGGCACCGGCAACCGGTCCACGGCCCAGTGGGACGAGCCCTCCGGCTGACCCCTCCCGGGCCCCGGCGGTGCGGCCGAAGCCCACTCAGGGCGAGGGGCCCACGGGGGTCATGATGCGGCGTCGAGGCCGTGCGGACACGTCCTTTACCGAATCATGGTCGAACAATTGCGTTCGAATGGGGGGTACGCTGCGACGCGTTCACCCCGCGTCCGTGCGCGATCCACGCGCCGCTGACAGAGTCCCGCGCATGGATATCCCCAACATGGGCGTGCCGGCCAAGCTTGCCGACCGCATGAGCATGGCCGAGCAGCACGAGTACCTGCGGGCCCGTTTCTCCCGCCGCCGGATGCTGCGCGCCGGTGCGGTGACCGTCGGCGCCGTCGCCGTCGGCGGCGCGCTGGGCAACGGGACGGCCTTCGCCGCCCCGGCCGGCCCGCAGCTGCTGACCGGTGGCACGACCAGCGGCATCGACGGTTCGCTGGTGGCGCCGATCGGCCGTCACCTCCAGTTCGGCCCCGAGCCGGACACCCAGTTCCGCGTCTCCTGGCAGGTCCCGGCCCCGGTCAAGAAGCCGTTCCTGCGCTTCGGCACGACGCCGTGGGAGCTGGGCCACAAGGTCCAGGCCGAGGTCCGGGCCCTGCACACCCCGGCGCTGACCCCGAGCAGCCAGCCGGTGGACCAGTACTACCTGCACGTGGCGCTGGAGGACCTGCGCCCCGACACCACCTACTACTACGGTGTCGGCCACGAGGGCTTCGACCCGGCCTCCCAGCAGCAGATCTCCACCCTGCACACCTTCCGCACCGCGCCCTCCCGCGACCACCGCTGGGGCAAGGTGTACGAGCCGTTCACCTTCACCGCCTTCGGCGACCAGGGCGTCAGCGCGCACGCGGCCGGCAACGACAACGTGATCAAGGCCCAGAAGCCGGCCTTCCACCTGCACGCCGGCGACATCTGCTACGCCGACCCGGCCGGTTCCGGCACCGACCCGGACAAGTCCGTCTTCAACGCGAAGACCTGGGACGACTTCCTGGTGCAGACCGAGACGGTCGCCGCCGACGTCCCGTGGATGGTCGCGTACGGCAACCACGACATCGAGGCCTGGTACTCGCCGAACGGCTACGGCGGCGAGAACTCCCGCTTCTTCCTGCCGGACAACGGCCCGGACCCGCGCAAGGTCCCCGGCGTCTACACGTTCCGCTACAAGAACGTCGGCGTCATCTCGCTGGACGCCAACGACGTCTCCTACGAGATCCCGGCCAACCTGGGCATCTCGGCGAACAAGCAGACCAAGTGGCTGGAGCGCACCCTCAAGGACCTCCGCAACGACGAGACCGTCGACTTCGTCGTGGTCTTCTTCCACCACTGCGCCTTCTCCACCACCGTCGCGCACGCCTCCGAGGGCGGTGTCCGCGAGGCCTGGGTGCCGCTGTTCGAGAAGTACCGGGTGGACCTGGTCATCAACGGCCACAACCACATCTACGAGCGCACCGACGCGATCCTCGGCAACAAGGTCTCGAAGCAGGTGCCGAGCGGCGCCACCATCGAGCCGGCCAAGGACGGCGTGGTCTACGTCACCGCGGGCGCGGCCGGCCGCAGCCTGTACAAGTTCGACGTGCCGGACACCTACGAGGGGCACGAGAACCACCAGGACGAGGTCACGACCTACTACTGGAGCAAGGGCCGGGTGAAGACCCCCGAGACCATCCAGTGGTCGCGGGTGCGCTACACCGGCTACTCCTTCATCAAGGTCGACGTCACCCCGAAGCACCTGGGCCAGAAGTCGGTCATGAAGGTCACCGCGCTGGCCGAGGACGGCACGCAGATCGACAACTACACGATCCTGCGCAAGGTCGGCGAGGGCTGGGACTCGGACCGGGACGACGACGGCCAGGGCGGCGGCTGGGGCTGGTAGTCCCCGCTCGTCCCCGCTCGTCCCCACGGCGCCGGAGCGCGACGGGGGGCGCGCGCCCGTGGCGGTGCCCCAGATGTCCCGGGTGCCCCGGTGCCCCGGCGTCGGACCTCCGACGCCGGGGCACCGGCGCGTTCAGTCCTGCCGGTACGTCGCCAGGAAGCGGCCGATCCGGTTGACGGCCGTCTCCAGGTCGTCGGCGCGGGGCAGCGTGACGAAGCGGAAGTGGTCAGGGCGGGGCCAGTTGAAGCCGGTGCCCTGGACGACGTGGATCTTCTCGCGCAGCAGCAGGTCCAGCACGAACCGCTCGTCGTCGACGATCCGGTGCACCGCCGGGTCCAGCCTGGCGAAGGCGTACAGCGCGCCCTTGGGCTTGACGCAGCTGACGCCGGGGATCTCGTTGAGCGCCTTGACCGCGATGTCGCGCTGCTCGGTGAGCCGGCCGGAGGGCAGCACCAGGTCGGCGATGGACTGGTGGCCGCCGAGCGCCGCCTGCACGGCGTACTGGGCGGGCACGTTGGGGCACAGCCGCATGCCGGAGAGCATGGTCAGGCCCTCCAGGTAGTCGCCGGCGTGCTGGGTGGGGCCGGAGACGACCAGCCAGCCGCTGCGGAAGCCGGCCACCCGGTAGGCCTTGGAGAGGCCGTTGAAGGTGAGGGTGAGCACGTCGTCGGCGAGCGCGGCCAGGCAGTGGTGCTCGGTGCCGTCGTAGAGGATCTTGTCGTAGATCTCGTCGGCCAGCACCATCAGCCGGTGGCGGCGGGCCAGGTCGAGGATGCCCTCCAGCAGTTCCTTCGGGTAGACCGCGCCGGTGGGGTTGTTGGGGTTGATGACGACGATCGCCTTGGTGCGGGCGGTGATCTTGGCGGCGATGTCGTCCAGGTCCGGGTACCAGTCGGCCCCCTCGTCGCACAGGTAGTGCACGGCCTTGCCGCCGGCCAGCCGGACCACGGCCGTCCAGAGCGGGTAGTCGGGCATCGGGACGAGCACCTCGTCGCCGTCGTCCACCAGCGCGGTGACGGCCATCTGGATCAGCTCGGAGACGCCGTTGCCGAGGTAGACGTCGTTGACGGTGACGCCCTGGACCCCGCGCTGCTGGTAGTACTGCACCACCGCGCGGCGGGCCGGCAGGATGCCGCGCGAGTCGCTGTAACCGTGCGCCTTGGGCAGGTTGCGGATGATGTCCTGGATGATCTCCTCGGGCGCCTCGAAGCCGAACGGGGCCGGGTTGCCGGTGTTCAGCCGCAGCACGCTGTGCCCGGCCTCCTCCAGTGCGTTGGCCTGGTCGACCACCGGGCCCCGGATCTCGTAGCACACGCCATTGAGCTTGCTGGACTGCCGAAACTCCACCTGCGGCCTCCCGACCGTCACCACCGCTCCGTTGCTTCAGCTTTGTTCTACCAAGTGTGTACTTGGAAAGTCCAACCTCTTGGCTATGCTGATCCACATGTCACGCCGAAGCTACGACCAGTACTGCGCCGTCGCCCGCGCCCTGGACGCGGTGGGGGAGCGCTGGAGCCTCCTGATCGTCCGTGAGCTCCTCGGCGGCCCGCGCCGCTACACCGACCTGCACGCCGACCTGCCCGGAGTCTCCACCGACATCCTGGCCGCCCGGCTCAAGCAGCTGGAAGGCGACGGGCTGGCCACCCGCCGACGGCTGGAGCGGCCCGCCAACGCGACGGTCTACGAACTGACCGCGCGCGGCCGTGAACTGCGGCCGGTCATCGAGGCGTTGGGGGAGTGGGGCCTGGCCGCGCTCGGCGAGCAGCGGCCGACCGACGCCGTGCGCGAGCACTGGTTCACGCCGGGGAAGGCGGAGGAGCCGGAGGCCGTGGCCGGCTGACGGCCGCGGGCGTGCCCGGTGGGCGGGGCGGCGGCAAGGCCCCCGTCGCCGACCGCCGCCCCGTGCCCCCAGAGTGGCGCGGACCGATAAACGAACAGTGGACGTGCGATGAGCGCCGGGGTCAGACACCGCCCCAGCCGGGCCCACACGTACGATCGTCGGACCGCAGAGCGGACTCAGCGGACTCAGCGGACCCAGGAGAGCGGAGGCCAGCCCGTGCCCACCACCTACCGCAGCTACGTCGCCGTCGGGGACTCCTTCACCGAAGGCATGTGCGACGACCTGCTGCCCGACGGCCACTACCGGGGCTGGGCCGACCGGGTCGCCGAGGCGCTGGCCGGTGACCGCTCCGACGGGGACTTCCGGTACGCCAACCTCGCCGTCCGCGGCAAGCTCATCGGCCAGATCCACGACGAACAGCTCGCCCCCGCCGCCGCGATGGGCGCCGAGCTGGTCACCCTGGCCGGCGGCCTCAACGACGTGCTGCGCCCCGGCTGCGACATCGAGCGGGTCGAGCGGCTGCTCGGCCGCTGCGCCGCCGGACTGCGGGCCGGCGGGGCCACCGTCGTGCTGTTCACCAGCACCGACCCCACCCGCCGCATGGCGGGCGGTGCCCGGCTGCTGCCCACCATCCTGCGGATGAAGGCCTTCGTCCAGGAGCTGGGCCGGCAGGAGGGGTTCGCCGTGGTCGACCTGTTCTCCGCCCCCTGCTTCGACGACCGCCGGCTGTGGGCCGAGGACCGCCTGCACCTCTCGCCCGAGGGGCACCGCCGGGTCGCCGAGGGCGTGCTGGAGGCGCTCGGCCGCCCCGCGGCCTTCGACTGGCACGCCCCGCGGCCCGCCGCCGCCCCGCCCGG
>NZ_MSJQ01000062.1 GCF_014596515.1 Streptomyces sp. CBMA156 | reverse complement strand
CTCGACACGCTTCTGGTTCTCCGCCAGCTCGTCCTGACGCTTGCCCAGCGCGGTGAGGCGCCGGTTGACCACGTCGCCGGCGCCGAGCACGCGCTCGACCCCGGTGAGCGCGGCCTTCGCCTGGAGTGCGACCACGGCCAGGCCGGCATCGGCTGTGCGCGCGTCGGCCCGGGCCTGCGCGCTCGCGACCTCGCCGGCCAGCAGAAGTTCCGCGGCGGCCAGGACCTCGTCCGCCTCCGTCCGGGCCGCCCGCAGCGCCAGCTGGCTGTCCTGGAGCGCGGCCATCGTCTCGGCGAGGTCGCCGCGGGCGCGGCGGTGCTCGATGCGCCAGGCCGCGGCCGCGGCCAGCTCCCCGGCCCAGCGGGCCGCCGCCTCACGCGCGCTCACCCGCGGCCCGAACGCCGTCTCGCGTTCCTGGCGGGCCCTCACGCACACCGACCGTCGGCACCAGTGGCGGCGCGACAGCTCCCCCAGTCCGTAGAGCATGGTGAGCAGCGCGGGCAGGCGGTCGGTCCCGAGGAGCTCGCGGACCTCGCGTTTGGCGTCGCGTACCGCCGCGAGGTCGAAGTGGGTGACCCCGGCGATCTCCCCCAGGGTGAGGCCCTCGGCGAGGTACGCGAACACCTGGACCTGGCCGGCGGTCAGGCGGCCCGGCGGGCAGTCGGGGGACACCGCCGGGAGGAGCCCGGAGCGCACGGCCATCGCGACCAGGTGGGCCGCGTGGCGGGCCTCGTAGCGCTCCTGCAACTTGCGCAGCAGGTTCTGGACCTTGGCCTGGTTGCTTCCCAGGCGCCGTGCGATGCCCTGGGCTGTGAGTCCGGTTGCGGTGAGCACCAGGATGTCGTACTGCTCGCGGGTCACGACGATGCGGCTCCCGCACGTGGGGCACGGCTCGCCGGTCTCCGTGGAGCGGTGCTCCCACGGGCCGGCCGCGTAGGGCCTGCTCACGCTGCACCGCCCGCGGTGCACACCGAGCAGCGGTCGTCCAAGATCCGGGGCCGGACACCGTGCAACCGGAAGACGGTCGCGGCGTTGGTGCGGGTACCCGTCCCGTACCGGATCGACCGCACATGGTCCCGCACGGTGTAGAGGCTGATGCCCCGCTCCTCGGCGATCTGCTCCCCGCTGCGGCCGGTGGCCAGCATCCGGAACGACTTCAGGGCCGATGGCGGCAGCGGGCCGATGGGTTCGGCCGGCGGGGGCGTCAGGAGCCGCATCCGGCACGCCGTGTCCACCAGGTGCTCCAGGGTCCTGGCCCGGACCTGCACCCGCAGCGAGTGCAGGTCCTCGCGGACCCGGTCCGGCGTCGTCCTGATACCGCCATCGCCCACGGGCAGGCCGCTGATGGCCTCGGCGGTCTCAATCGCGGTCAGGTCGGCGACCAGGTGACTGAGCACCAGGGCCTGGTGCCCGGTGAGCGTGCCGACGATGTGGTGGCCGCACCCGCGCACCCGCGGCTCGCCCACCACCGGCAGCGCAGCGGCCGTAAGGGACTTCCTCATCGCGGCCCCCAGTTCCACGGCGCCGGGCAGGTGCCGCGCAGGCACGCGATCCGGTGGGCGGCCTGCGCGCGGATCCCGTCGTCCAGGTGGGCGCGGCGCACCGTGTCCATCACCGCGGTCAGCACGACGACGTCGCGCACCACCCGGTACCCGGACCAGATACCGATGAAGAAGCGGCCCTGCGCCTGGTCCGGCCGCTCGTAGTCCTGGTACGTCCTGGTGTACGCCGACTGGTTCTCGGACGGGCCGATCAGCAGCTCGGAGCGCCAGCGGGCGGCGACGAGGTCCCACTCCCTGTGGCCGCGCGTCAGCGGCCGGCGCAGCAGGAGCCCCACGCGCACGCCGTCGTCATGGACCGGGACCATGCCGCGGCCGCCGAGCACGACGACGTCCGACGTCGGCCAGTCCAGGTACTCCCACTCCTCGCGCAGCCCGGCCACGCGCTCCCGCAGGAAGTACCGATCGGACGCCTTCAACGGGGCGTTGTCCAGGTCTGCGCCCATGCCGGCGAACGGGTCGTGCGGCCGCAGCCACGGGGCCGCGGCGGGGTCGATCCGGTGGGTGAGGGCGGTCGCCCACGCGGACCAGGCGGGATCCGCTCTCCGTTTTCCTGGGGCCGGCCAGAAGGTCACCACCAGGCCCCCGGTCGACGGGCGGACGTCGCTGTACCAGGGGGTGGTGACGGCGACTCCCTGCTGCCGGAGGAACCGGGCGCTCCTGACGACGGCCCATGCCTCGTCCGGGTCCGGGTGGACCATGGCGAGCGTCCGCTCGGCGGGCAGCAGCCACAGGTGGTTCGGGCTGTCGCTGACCAGCTCGGCCCGGCCGGCATCGTCGCCGGTGTCCACGCAGGCCTGCACCAGGGCCTCGTGGGAGGCCTCGATGTCCAGGCCGCGGGCCGGGCTGGTGATCTTGAGCAGCGATTCGGTGCGCGTTCCGACGCTCACGGCGTTTCCTCGGTCGGAGTCGATGAGTTGGGGCAGAGGGGGTTCGGGACGGCCCCGGGCAGCGGGGCCGTCCCGAACCGGCCGGCCCCGTGCCATGGGGCACGTGCCGGTACGGGCGGGCGAAGCAGCAGTTCCCTCCACGCTTCGCACGCCCGGGTCGCCCGCGGTCCGGGGCGAGCGGGGGTGTGCTCCCCTACGGACCGCGGACTGCCCGCTCCAGGCGGGCGGTCCGGTGGTGTGCGGGCCCGGCCCCCTGCTCCGGGGGTGGGCCGGGCCCGCACACGGGGGGCGGCACCATCGCGCCGCCCGGGTGCGGGGCCCCGCCCCTGCTTCACGGGGCCCCGCGGGGGTTGTCCGGGCCGGCCGTGTCCCCGGGACGGGGGAAACGGGGCCCTGGACGCGGTGAGCGTGCCGCCCCCACCTAGGACGGTGCTCTGCCGCCGCCGTCCCTCCCGAGCGAGTGGGAGGACCGACGTTCTGGAGTCCGGTGGCCGCCTGCGCGAGAGACGGCGCAGCAGGCGGCCACCGGAGGTCTACGGGGCGCTCACGCCGCCGGTATCCGGCCGAGCATCGGGCGCCCGGGCAGCTGGCCGACAGCCCTCCGGGACCGGGACGTCCGCGCGACGGAAGCCGAGAGCGGCACCACATCCCGCCCGCCGGCCTGCTTGTCGACCGCGGCCACCGCCCGTACGGAGGCGGGCACCTCGATCTCCCCCCAGACCACCTTGCCGCCCTCGGGAAGGTCGTCGACACCGAACCGGGCCACGACCCCCATCACCAGCGCCAGGCCACGGCCGCAGGTCGCATCGGCGCTCGGCGGCCGGTACTCGGGCCGGCTAGACCCCGGATCGGCAACAGCCACCCGAAGCAGGCCCGACGTGCCGTAGCGCAGGAAGGCGGTCAGCTGCACGTCCGACCGCTCACCACCACACCCGTGCAGAATGGCGTTGGCACCGAGTTCCGTCAGCACGAGCTCCACCGCGTCGCACACGCCGGCCTGCTGCCGGCCGTCAAAGCCCAGCAGCGGCAGGGCCGTCTCCGCCCAGCGGCGGAGGTCGCGGATCCGGGCCCGTTCGGCGGGGAACCTCGTCGTAGTCATGCGTGATCTCGGCTCCATGGGAGCGCCTCACTCACTGAGAAAACGGGGGGCACCCTTTGCCGAGGGCTCACCGCGGGATTCGGTGGCCGCTCCACGATGTCGGGATACCCGACGGCGGAGCCGTGGCTGATGGCTCGTCAACTTGGGTGTTCCAACACACTGTCGCTCCTGTTTTGAATCTGCAAGTGAATCTGCAACGAATCACCCGTCGCAGGAGAGTTGGCACATGCCAGTGCAAGCGCATGGCCTGGTGCGACGAACACGTGGCGTGCGAGACTGCGCGCATCGACACGGGCAGTAGACGCATGCACCCGGGAGGCAAACACGTGGCTGCACGACCAAGGCCGACGGCCCGGCGAATCGAGCTCGGCCACGAACTTCGCGACCTACGCCAGAAGGCCGATGTCACCCTTGAGGACGCCGTCAAGGGTCTGCCGTTCAGTGAGACGAAGCTTCAGCGGGTGGAGACCGGTCTGCAAGACCTCCGCAACGCGGGCGACCTGCGCAGACTCCTTGCCAGGTATGCCGTCACTTGCGAGGAGGAAGTCAACCGTCTGGTGGAGCTCCAGCGGACCGCTTCTCGGCAGGACTGGTGGACGCCCTACACGGCGGCGCCGATGACAACTGCGATGCCTCGATTCCTCGGCGTCGAGTCCGCTTCCCAGGCAATCCGGGCGTTCCATCCGACCGTCGTGCTTGGCCTGCTTCAGACACAGGGCTACGCGAAGGCGCTCCATGAACTCGCCAAGCCCGTGGAGGAGACCACCACCGAGTTCGTCCAGAAGTCGGTCGCCCTGCGGATGGAGCGCAAGGAACGCCTGCTGGCCCTTGACGATCCTGTCAAGCTGTGGGCGATCCTCTACGAGCCGGCGCTACGGTACGTCGTGGGCAGCGAAGACATCATGTGCGAACAGTACGAGGAGATCATCCGGCTTTCGAAGGTCGACACGGTGACCGTGCAGGTACTGCCCCAGTCCAACCGCGGGTACCTGGCGCTCGCCGACTTCACGCTCCTTGACCTCGGCGAGAAGCTCCCGGCAACAGTTCAGGTGGACACCGCCGGGGCTGGCATGTCGATCACGGACAAGCCTCGCGACGTGGGTCAGTTCGTCCGAAGTTTCGAGGCGTTGTCCCGTTCGGCTCTTCCCGCCGAGGAGACACCGGCGTTCCTGAAAAAACTCACCCGAGAGATCACCACCCCATGACCAAGCACACAACTGCACCCGAACTCGCCAACGTGGCCGACTGGTTCAAGTCGTCATACAGCGGCTCAGGGAACAACTGCGTCGAAGTGGCAGACCTGGCCGCTACGGCCTATCGAGCTGTGGCGATTCGTGACTCGAAGGATCCCGCTGGTCCGGTTCTGCTCGTCACCACCACAGCATTCAGCGAGTTCGTGAGGTTCGTGAACACGCTCACGGTCTGATCAGCAAGGAGCTGCTTCCCCGGGATGTGCACCGGCAGGTTGTCGCTCGTGCGGGTGACAAGACCGCCGACTGCTGGTGCTGGTGGTCCACGGCGTGGGGTACTGGGCGGGTGCGTATCAGGAGGACGGCCGTCGTTGGGGCCGCGCTCGGGCTCCTTGCTGTGGTGCCCGTCCACGAATCAGCCGCCGCGCCGGCCGTACGCGGCGGCCACCGTACGGCCGACGCCGCAGACCCCGAAGTGCTGCGGCGGCAGGTGGTACTCGACCGACTGGCCGACGCCGTCACCGAAGTACCCGAGCACCAACGCGCGACGATCCCCGGCTACGCCGGCCACGCCGTCGACCCCCGGCAGGGCCGGCTGACCCTGTACTGGCACGGGGTCGTGCCCGATCGCGTCACCGACCTGCTGACCCGCACCCCACCGGGCATCACCACCACGGTCCGGCAGGCGCCGTACACCCTGGGACAGCTGCGTGCGGCCCGGGACCGGCTCGTGGCGGCCGCGGTGCGCGGCGAGGCGGGCGCAGTGTGGAGTTCGACCGGACCCGCCGCGGACGGGACCGGCCTGGTCGTCGGCTACGCGCCGGATCCTGTCCGGCGGGACGGTGCTCGCGCACGCGAGGAGGTTGCCGTCCGCGCCGCCGAACTCGCCGGTGTCCCGGTCGAAGCCACGCCCGCGGCCGCTCTCACCGCCACGGCGACCCGTCACAGCGACGCGAGCCCCTGGAGCGCCGGTGCTGAACTCACCTCGCCCACGAACGCGTTCTGCACCTCCGGGTTCGGTGCGTGGCGCGGGAAGGTGGCGGTGCTGCTCACCGCCGCGCACTGCGGGACGTCCGGCACCTACAAGACCGGCACGGGGGCCGTCATCGGCCCTGTCGCCACCTCCGACGCCGGCCTGGACGTCACCGTGATCAACATCAGCGGCACGCCGTCCGGCCGGTTCTACGACGGGGCCCTGAACAACTCGTCGGGCTCGCGGCGGACCTTCGGCGCCGGCCGGAACAACGTCGGGGACCTCGTGTGCACCAGCGGGGCGATGAGCGGCTCGCACTGTGCTCTGAAAATCACCCGGACCGACTTCTCGGCCAGCATCGACGGGGTCTGGCACAGCGACCTGGACAACGCCGTCCGCACCGACGACTCCACCGTCACCGTCGCCCAGGGCGACAGCGGCGGGCCCGTTTTCGCCAGCGTCACCGGAGGTGACGACATGCAGGCCCGAGGCATCATGGCCGCCGGCGGCGGCAACAAGGTCGTGTGCGGTGAAACACCCGGCCCGACCACCTGCTACGACACCGTCGCGTTCACGCCCATCGGACCGATCATCGACAAGTTCACCCTGTCCATCGCCTGACCACGAAAGGGGCTCACGCCCATGCACGTCGCGCTCACCGGCCGGGTCCTCGCCACCCTCGGCGTCCTGGCCGTCGCGTGCGGAGCAGCGGCCTCCACGCAGCCCTCGGAGCCCCGCGGGCAGGCACTGGCCGACCTCCAGCAGGCCATCCACCAGGCCGGCGTCGGCCCGGCGACCTGGCACGTGGACACCGTCTCCGCCCAACCGGGCGAGCCTCTTCAGACCGTCGAGGTGATCGGCGACCTCAACAACGCGCGCCGCGACCTCGACCGGCTCTTCCCCGGCAAGACCCGGGTCGTACCCGGCAGCATCACCTCCGACCTCGTCTACCGGCGCGGCCACGACTACCAATTCGAAGGCGAACTTCAGGCGTTGCACCAGCCCGGTTGGCAGGTGTTCACGACCGACGCGGCCCCGGACGGTCGCACCACCGTCGGCGTTGTCGGCAGCCTCAGTGCTGCCCGCACCTACCTGGAGGCCCACTACCCCGGGCGCACCGTGGTCCACGGCAACACGCCCGGGTAGCAAGGGCTGTCCCGGGTACCCGCTGAGGGGTCTGGGGCCCGCGGCCGAAGCTGCGGGCCCAGACGTGCCCCCGGGAGCCTAGGACCGGGTCAGCAGCCGGGGGCCGACGCCGAGCCAGCGCGGCACCACCGGGTTTGCCGCGATGACGTACTGCCCGGTCTCCTCGGCGGCGAGCTGGATCACTCGGCGGAGCGAGGCCTGGACGTCCTCGGGCGCCCGGACGCCGGCTTCGACGTCGGCAAGGATCGGGCGCAGCGAGTGCACCTGGATGTGGGTGTTGCCCATCTGGCGGTCCTCGAGGTGCAGGCCGGTGATGTAGCAGTTGTCCGCGGCGTCGAGGCCGGCGGCCAGGGCCTGGTTGTCGATGCGGTCGCCGAGCTCGCGGCCGCCCTCGGTCCAGCGGTAGTGGACGTGGGCGCCGCCGTCGGGCTGGCGGACGCTGATCCAGAGGAACGTCTCGGGCTTGAACATGTCGGCCAGGCCGTCGGCGAAGGTCTCCTCGGCCGGGTGCGGGTCGGGGTTCAGGCCGCTCAGCAGCATGGTGGCCCGGTAGGCGAGTTCCTGGTCGGGGGTGAGTCCGAGGTCGATGGTCATCGGGTCGGCTCCAGCTCGGAGTGGTCGAGGGTGACGGTGGTGCGCTGCTGGGTGTCGAGGTCGGTGGCGGTGGCCCGGAAGGGCCCGGGGATGGCGATGTCGAGGTACAGGGCGAGGCCGTCGCGGGCGACGTGTTCGAGCCAGCGGGTCCAACGGTCCGGATCGCCGGGCCGGCCGAAGGACCCGATGTTCCAGGGGTGGACGACGACGTCGCGCAGGTACAGCTCGCGGCCGCTGTCCTGGTGGACAACTTCGATGCGGACGGTGGCGCTGTCGGTGCCGGCCAGGTTGCGGAAGACGATGTCGGTGCCGGCCTGGTCGAACTCCAGCATCCCGTACGGCTCGGAGTCCGGCTTCGGGTCGTGGCCGGGTTCGCCGGTGACGGCGTAGAGGTAGATCCGGGAGCGGCGGTCGCCATAGAACTGCTGGTCGGTCAGGGTGCGGCCATCGGCGAGGTGCATGGTGCTGCGGGCGATCCCGTCGATGGTGGCCAGCTGCGCGCCGAGGCGCTCGCGCAGGGCCTGTTCGGCGGTGCGCTGGTCGGGCCACCACTCCAGCGAGGTGTGACGGTCGATCGGCTCGGTGTCGGCGGGCACGGGCCACCAGCGGCCCCAGAGGCGTTCCATCGGTGTGTCCTTCGCGGGTTGGGACGGGGCTGGCCCGTCCGGCGGGGTGGTCACTCGGCGGTCTTGGAGGGGCGGCCGGGGCCGCGCGTGGCGGCGTAGGCCTTCACGTGCTCCACGAGGTAGTAGGGGCGTTCGTCAATGGTGATGGCCACGGGTACGCGCCGCTGGAACTCGGGGGAAGCGGTGCGCTTACGGGCGGCCTGGGGGAGATCACCTCCGATCAGGACAAGGCCGCGGCTGAGCTCGAAGGGCGGGCGGTCGCCGTGGGCGCCGTGGTCACCCTCGAGCTGCCAGCCGGGTACTCGATCACCGCACGGGTGATGACGTGGGGGACCAGAGTGCCTAGAGTGGGGCGCTCGAACCGCGAACCACCTGGAGGTCGCCATGGCTGCTCGTACACGTAGGGACTCGGTGTGGGGCGCGGTGCCGGACACGATCTGGGGGTTCGACTCCACCTGGGGGCTGGCGGACACCAACTGGGGCGGTGTCGACTCGTCGTGGGGCGTGGACTCGGGCTGGAACGCCGAGTCCCGGACTCCCCGCCGTCACCCGATCGGGTGATCCTCGTGGGCGGCGGCCCGGGTTGTCGGCGGGTCGTGCCATAGTGATCTCGCTGCACGAGGCACTTCTCCGTCTGGGCGTTCCCGGACGGCACCATCGCAGTGTGACATGGAGCGGGGTCGAGCAGACCCGATGTGTAACATCCTCCGCCCCCTTTGGGGGTGGCACCATCGCAGTGCAGCGTGGGCAAGGTTGGATCAGGCTCACTGAACGACCGACACCGGTGAGTGTCGCTCCGCCCCTTCGGGGGCGGCACCATTCGAAGGTGGCCCCGTGCATGCACGGGGCCGCTTCTCGCTGTTCCGGGGCCGGCTCAGCCCTGTGCGCCGAGGAGCCGGGCCACGATCGGACCGGCGTCCCGGTTGAGGTGCTCGACCAGGGCGTGGACGGCCTCGGTCGCGTCGTCGGCCAGGCCGGGGCCGGTGAAGCGGGCCGCCGCGGGGAGTTTCCAGTCGGTGGCCCGGTAGAGCACGGTGGTGGTGGTGAGCACCGAGACGGGGCCGCGGGTGTGCTGCGGATCCGGTCCGACCAGGCTCTTGAAGCCCTCGTTGCCGTACTGGAAGCGATCGGTCTCCCAGTCCGCCCACTCGTACGGGAGCCGGGGCCCGGCGAGTTGGTGGTGACGCAGCGGCACGGTGATCTTGAAAACCAGGGGCCCGTCGTAGTCGTCGCGGAAAGCGGTGACGCTGTGGAGGTCGGGGCGGGTACGGACGTAGCCGGGGGACATGACGGGGCCGGTGGCGATGCCCCAGGCTGCGGCGGCGAACCGGACAGGGTCGACGTCGTCTTCGTCCCAGGGCTGGAAGTCCTTCTCGTACTGGCGGACGTAGCTGGCGAAGCGACTGCCGCCCGTGTTGCTGGTGTTCTCGGTGTCGTAGGCCGTGTCGACGGTGACAAGGGTGGTCGGGGACCAGGGTATGCGAGGGTCTCCCAGGGCCGTGGTGAAGACGATGGTGAGCGCGCGGCGAGGATCAACGGCGGTGGGCTGCGGAGAAGTGCAGGAGCCGGCCTTTCGCACGGTTCCCCCGCCCGCTTCGGCTGACAACGTATCCGGTCGGTCGGAGCGGGCGGGCGGGTTCGGCGAGGAACGTGCCGCGGTGTCCGTCCGGCCGGCGCCGGCCGGGGGTCAGTCGGGGTGGGTGATGCGGGTCAGTTCGGCGCCGTCCAGGCGCTCGGCTGCGTCGCGGGCGTGCGCGCCGCACAGCAGGATCGCCACGCCCACCCGACCCCGGAATTGGTACTGGGCCGGGTCGATGCAGGCGGCGCCGAGCCGGTCGTAGTCCCAGGTCCGGGGGCAGTTCCTGCACCACGTGCGGCCGCCGCTGGAGGCCAGGGTGTTCCCGCAGTCCGGGCAGGCCCCCAGTGCGCCTTGCACAACCGCGGGTCGCGGGCGGTGCGGGCGCGGGCGAGCTCGCCGGCTGCCCGTGCGATCTCGGTTGCCGCCTGCCGCAGTGCGTCCTGCGCGGTGCTCAGGGGTTAGGAGGTGGAGCGTACGGGCTCCGGCTGCGCCTTCAGCTCGTCGTACGCGCTCGCGATCTCTGCGGCGAGCTGCTCGACGCGGGCCTGGAGTTCGCGTAGGTGCGCCGGGGTCGGTTCCGTCATCTGGCCCTCCGTGGGCGTCGTTTGCCGGGCTGACCCTACGCGTCCGGCGACGCGGCGTTCTCGTTCCTGGCCGGGGTCACGACCAGGAACGAGAACGCCTCCAGGGCGCCGGCCCGGTCGGTGTCCGGGTCGAAGACGGGCCCGAGGTCCATGCCGAGCGCTTCGCCCAGGGCGTCGACCTCGGCGAAGCGCCGCAGGGCGTCGACGGGCGAGTCCCGGAACGTGGCGGTGAGCCCTGCGCCGGCCAGGGCCGCGCCGATGAGGTCAACCTTGTGCCGGCGGTCGCCGGAGTCGTCCGTAAGGAACAGCCGGAGCCGGCCCTGCCGGATGTCGAGCTGGGGCCCGCCCTGCGGCAGCAGGCTGCGGACGGCGTGTTCGGCCCGGGCCTTGAGCTGTTGCAGGTCCGTGAGGGGCTGCTCCTCGCCGGGCGGGAGCGTCGTCGGTTCGGCGACCGTTCCCTCGTTCTCGTCGGGCAGGACGACGATGTTGGGTGCGGGCGCGGTGCGGCCGGCGCTTCCGTCCAGGATGGCGGCCAGGGCCGGGCCGAGGAGCGTGCCGCCGTCGGTCTTGAACGGGGTGTGGCCGTAACGGGTGACCAGGACCGTGTCGGCCTTCTGCCATCCGGAGACGGTCGCGGTCATGGTGTAGCTGCGCAGGTAGGTCAGCACGTCGTGGATGCGGGCGGCGTGCGCGGCTCGGCGGTGGCTCTCCGTCTGGCGTGCCAGGGCCTGGATCGTCCGGCGCCGGTAGGACGTGTAGAGGCTGCTGTGGCCGGCGCCCAGGCGCCCGATCCGGCCCGTACCCGGCAACCAGATCGCGCGGATCGCGCCGGCGAGCGCACCGTGCAGGCCGTGGGCCGCGGCCAGGGCCGGGTGGCCGGCGGCACGTTCGGCGGCCCACTGGGCGATCAGCAGCCCGGCGAACCGATTGACGACCGCCGTTCCCGTGCCGCCGCGCAACAGGCCGGGACCGAACAGCAGCCTGTTGGTGGAACGGGCGATGTCCTCACGGGCGCGCCCGGTTGCCGCGCACCCTTCGACGGCGTGCCAGATCAGGGTGCCGGGGGTGTAGCGGACCTGCCGTGCGAGATGCTCGGCCTGACGGCTGCAACCCATCAGGTGGTCGAGCGTCGCGGTCTCGTAGTCGGTCATCGGGCTTCCACCGGGCGGGGCCTGCGGGCGTAGCCGAGGACGGCGGCCTCGGCGGGGGGGAACTGGCTGAGGAAGAGGACGCGGTTCAGGGCGGCGCCCAGGGCGCGGGCGCGGGCGCGGTCGTAGGTGGTCACGTAGTACATGCACAGGTGGCGGAACAGCACCTGTGACCGGCCCTGGGAGGCCGTGGACAGGGTTCGGGCGGTCCGCAGGAGTCCGGCCTGCTGCAACTCGTCGTCCCACACCGTGCTCTCGCGGTGCAGGGCAATGCACGCCTTCGCGAGGTTGCCCCGGCCGGGCTGCTCCCAGGTGTAGCGGATGATCCGATCGACGGCCTGGCGCAGCTCGCTGCGGTGGGTGAACAGGGGGTGGGCGGCGAGGCCGTCGGCGAGGGTCTGGGCGACGATGCGGCCGGCCAGCCGTTCCACGCTGCGCGTGGCCCTGGTCTGGGGGTCGCCGTCGGGGTCGCGGTAGCGGGCGCCGGGGCCGAAGACCAAGCGGTGGGTGTCGGCGTGCACACGCTCGTAGGGCAGGCCGTAGGTCGAGGCGTGGTCGGCGGCGAAGTGCAGAGCGGCGGATACCACCGCGGTGACGAATCCGCGGCGGTCATCGGAGGACCGGTCCATGGCCGTCAGGAAGTCGGTGAGGCCGACGAAGAGGTCCTTGTCGGAGCGCTGCTCCTTCTCGGCGGTGGCCTCGCCGGTGGCGGTTTCGGTCACGGCGTCTCCTGGAGGGCGGGCAGGGGCGGGACGGTGGCGGTGGCGCGCAGGTGGGTGTAGGCGGCGGCGAGGCCGCGCCAGGCGCCGGCCATGCCGTCCTGGAAGCGGGCGTCGCGGTCGTCCTGGGGACGGCGGTCGGGGTGCTCGCTGCCGGCGGCGAGGCGGTTGCACTCGCTGACCTGCGCGGCGAGCCAGATGTCCGCGCTGTGGTGGGTGGGCGTCACGTCGTCGTCGTCCGGCCGGCCGGCGCTCTGTTCCTCCTGCGCGGCGACGAAGGCCTCCTCGGCGGCGGCCAGCGCGGCCGGCGGCGTGGCCTGCTGCATCAGTTCGTGCAGCTGGTCGTCGGTCAGGTCCGGGTGGGCCTGGCGCAGGGTGTCCCGGTAGGTGGCGATCTCCTGCTGGTAGGCCTCGCGCAGCTCGCGCACGCGCGGGCTCTCCTGCTCCCACAGGGCGGTGGGGGCGAGGTGGGCGACGAACGCGGCGGCCGCGTTGCGCCAGATCCTCGCGGCGGCCTCGGTCTCGGGCCCGGCGTCCGACCGGGCGGCGAGCGCACGGGCGTGCGCGGTCAGGGCCCGGCCGGTCTCCTCCAGCACGTCCATCGCCTCGGGGGTCTCCAGGTCGGCGGCGACGCCGATCTTGGCGGGGCGCAGCCGGTTGACGGTCTCCAGCGGGACGGCGGCGACGCGGTAGACGGTTTCGGGGGTGAGGCCGGCGGCGAGCGCGCCGAGCACAAGGGGCTCCAGGCGGGCGTCGATCTCCTCCCGTTCCAGGTGGTAGTCCTCCAGGGCGGCCTGGGCGTCGTCGGGGTCGCGGAAGAACAGTGCAGGCTGTTCCTGGGCGTGACCGGCGGCGGCCGCAACGAGCTCACCCGCGCCGCGGCGGCCGAGCCACTGCTTGAACGCCTGCGCGGTGCCGAAGCCGAGTTCACGGCCGGCCGCGCTCGCGTTGCCCCCGTGGGCGGCGATCAGGTCACGGGCGGCGTCGGCCTGCATCGTGTCGAGGTAGCCCGTGACGGCGTCGATGGCGTCGGCGACGGCGCGGTAGCGGCGCAGCGGGTCGCGGTCGCGCAGGGCGGTGGCGAGGTGGTCGGGGATGGGCAGCATGAGGGGCTCCAGGGTTGTTCGGTGGCTGGTGGGTGGTGTCCGGGGCCCGCCCGGCCGGGCCCCCGGGTGTCGGGGGTTGCACCCCCCGACACCCACCATGAAACACCGTCAGCCCCCAAGTTTCAACGCCAACATTGAAAAGTATTTCAATGCCAACATTGAAGCCCGGTCGGCAGGGCCCGCGCGGGACGGCCCGCAGCCGAGGTTCACCGCCCGGCGCACGCCGTCCCCCCGTACGCCTACCGGGACTGCGCGCTCTCGGGCGCCGGACAGGTGTTCAGGCGGTCGCCCGTGTAGCCGGTGATCCGGTCGCCCTCGTGGTGCAGCAGCTCGGCCAGGTGCTGACCCGCCCACAGGACCATGGTCAGGGTCATCTCCCGGGCGTCCTCGACCTCACGGCCCGGCCGCAGATACGCCAGGTAGTCCAGCTGCTGCGCTACCTCTCGGACGCGCCGCTGCGGGCACGGGTGACGGCGGCGACCAACAAGGTCGAGGCGTTCAAGGGCTTCTCCGACTGGGTGCGCTTCGGGCAGAACGGCACGGTGGCGGCCAACGACCCGGTCGAGCAGGAAAAGGACGTGAAGTTCACCTCCCTGCTGGCCAACCTGGTCAACACCCTGGACATCGCCGACGTCGTGCGCCAGCTCCAGGCCGAGGGCCAGGCCGTCGAACCGCTCGACCTTGCGCAGGTCTCCCCGTACCTGACCGAGCACGTCAAGCGGTTCGGCGAGTACTCCACCCACGAACTCGGCATCACCCCCGACGACTACGACGCCCGCCTGGGCGTCGACTTCAGCGCGCTCGGCGACGACGACAAAGTGGCCGCGGCATGAAGAGTGGGGACCGGCCATGCCGTTGAGCGCGATCCATGCCGAGCACGGCACCCTGGACCTCACCGTGGACGGCCTCGGCTGCGAGGGCCGCGTCACCTGGGAGCAGATCCACCGGGCCCGCCCGCGCGCGGCGCTGACCTGCCCCAAGTGTGAGTGGGGTCTGTGCCCGAAACTCTCGCAGACGGGTCTGTGCTACTTCGCCCACGACCCCGACGCTCCCGAGTGCTCGCTGCGGGAGGAGACCGAGGCGCACAGCCATTTCAAGCGCGACCTCGCCGAGTGCTGCCGCCGGGTACCGGGCTGGACCGCCGAGCTCGAACAGGCCGGGCCCGAGCGTGTCTGGCGGGCCGACGTCCTCGCCATCCACGCCGCGACCGGCCGCCGGTACGCCTTCGAGGCCCAGCCTCCACGATCGGCATCGACGGCCCCCGCGGCCTGACCGAGCGCACGGTCCGCATGGCCGAGGCCGGCGTCCCCGTCGCGTGGGTCACCACCGGCACCCGCGCCTGGTTGGGCGCGGTCCCCACCATCGCGGCCGAAGCGCAACCCGGCTCCGACCGGCCCGTACGCGTGGGCCGGTGGACCTTCGGGATCTCCCGCTGGAGCCCCGCCAAGGACAGGGCCCCAGTGCAGCTGGCGGAGTTCGTGCGCGCCGTGCTCGCCGGCGACCTCGTCGCGCACCGGGTGATCCGTCCCGCCCGCGACGACTGGTCCACCCGGCCGGGCTGGTCATCGGTCTGGGCGACGCCGAAGGACGTCGCCGAGGAGGCCGCCTACGTCGAGCGCCAGGACCGCGAGGCCGAGGAGGCGCGTCGTGCGGCCGAAGCCGACGAACAGCGGCGCCTGGCCGCGCTGTCCGCCGACTGCGACCGCGTGCCCGGCGGCAGCGGGGGCCGGTCCGGACCGACCCGCAGCCGCCCCAGCGGGAAGTACAAGGACTTCAACGAGTTCGAGATCCTCGCCCGGATCTGGCCCGCCGGCGCTTGGATACCCCAGGAGTGACCCTCCGCCGTCGAACGCCCGAGCCAAGAGTTTCGACCGAAACGCTTGCACGATGACCCGGCCCCGGGGTCAACGGAGCGGTGAGGAGGCCGGTCACGGTTCGAGCCTGGCCGCCCGTACGGCCGCGCTGGAGCTGGCAGCTTCCTGGGGGCCGCGACCCGGGCGCCCCAGGCCCACTGCGTTGTAAGAAACCGGATGCGGAGCGGCCTCGTAACCCGGAAGAATCGTCGGTTATGCTGCTGCCTGTCCCCGCGTCCGGCGTCCCGGACTCCCAGTACATCCGGCGCATCCAGCGCCACTCGCAGAGCTCACTCGTGGAGCTCATCGCGTCCACGAGCGCTCGTCTCCCGCACCCCCGTGACCTTCGTGAACACGAAGGACTTGGCGTGTACGGGCCCTGGGCCCTTGCTGACGCCGCCTGGATCTCCCTCGCTCTCGGCCAGGAAATCAACCGCGCCCCGGCGCAGCCGCGCGACCTGGGGCAGATCCTCGGCTCCTACCTCGCCCTGGACGACCCCTTCTACAAGGAGTCGCCGGAGGAGAAGCTGACGCGCCTGCTCCTGCGGGTGGCCGGCCAACAGTTCACCTGGCAGGTGGACGACTACTTCGAGCTGAGTCGCGCGGTCGCTATCCTCGCCCAGACCAGCACGCCAGAGCCTCTCAAGGTGATCGGCCCGGACTGGGCGCAGGACGTCCTCGGGTGCTCGGTGGCCGACTACGTGGGCCTTGCCCGCTACATCTGGGCGACTGTCACCAGCGTCCCGGACCTCAAGGGTCGCTTCATCCCGGACATGATGCTTGCCCCGGCGGACTACTCGACCTTCACCTCTTTGCGGTCCGCCGCCGAGGCGACCGCGGTCGTGGAGCGCCACTTCGTGACCGACGCCGACAGGCTCCGAGCGACCTACCGCCCGGCCTCGGACCCGCTGCTGCGTCGCTACGACCACAACCCCCTGCGGACGACGCCGTTGGTCGCGGGGTTCGGCGATGGGTACCTGGTCCCGGTGCCGGCCGCGGTCCTGTCCAAGGCGAGCATGCTCGGCCTCTACTACACCGGTGGCGAGGAGAACCTCACGCCGCGCGGCAAGGCGTTTGCCAACGACCTCGGGCCGCTCTTCGAGGCGTATGTCGGGCGCCAGCTGGATCTGCTCGACAACGCGACGGCCTTCCCTGAGATCAAGTGGCAGGGCGACAAGAAGGGGGAGAACGGCAAGTCCGTTGACTGGATCGTCGTCTTCCCCGATCTGGTGCTGCTGGTCGAGGTCAAGTCCGCCCGGCCCAACGCTGACCTTCGCCTCGGCGCGGAGAACTACGCCGAGAAGCTAGCCCGGACGCCCGGCGAGGCGTTCCCCCAGATCGAGAGGACCGATCGGCTCATCTCCGAGGGCAACCCCGCGTTCGCGCAGATCCCGCCCCAGCTGCCGCGGCGGGGCATGGTGGTCACGATGGAGCCGTTCCACCTGCTCAACACCGCAGAGCTTCGCGCCGGGATCCAGCGCACCCCGAACCCGGTGACGGGCGAGACGATCCCGATCACCACTGCCTCGATCCACGAGCTGGAGCATGCCGTCACCATCACCGACACCAGCCTGTCCAAGCTCTTGCTCGCCGACCCGCCGAACGGCGCCCTGACGCTGCAGCAGCTGTTTACGGGGCACGAGTTCCTGGAGCACAACCCGGTCCTGGAGGAGGGCTGGAAGGCCATCCCCTTCCCCGGCCACCCGCAGTCCTGACGCGGTGCGGCCCCGGGCCGGCCCGGAGCCGCGACGGCGCGGCGGAGCGGCACGGCCTCGGTGAGGACCCTGCGGAGCTCGTCACGCGCGTACACCACCGGGCCGGCGTTCTGCCGCTCCTCGTCGGTCAGGGCGAAACCGAGGTCACCCGGCTGGCCCCGTTCCCCCAGCGGAGCCGTCGCCAGCCGGGTCAGGCACTCCGTCAGAACCGGCTTCACCCGCGGATCGCCCGGCACCCCGTCGACGGCCTGGACCAACGCCTGCCCGGCGAGCAGCAGCAGGGTGAGTGCGGGATTGGGCGTTTGCGCCGGCAGGCGCAGCGTGGGGTTGAGGTTGGCCAGGCGGGCGCGCAGGAAGCGCAGCAGTGGTGGCATGGCGGGGGTGAGCTCTTCGAAGACCGGCTCGTTGAACAGGCTGGTGAACAGCAAGTCGCTGCTGGTGCCGCGCCGGGTGCTGAGCAGGTCGAGGGCCTCCAGGGCGGCCTCCTCGGCGTAGATGAGGGGCTGCCAGTCGAGGAGGGCGTTGAGGTCGCGGGTGGGGGCGCCGCTGGTGATGTAGGCGTGCAGCACGTCCTCGCAGGCCTCGATGACCGGGGCGGGGAAGTTGCGGTAGAGCTTGGATGCCGGCCGGCCGGGCGGGCTCGGCACGGGCTTCGCGGCGTCGGCGGCTGGCCTTCCCCCATCGGGATGCTCCAACTTCGTGAGGGTGTGCGACTGTTGGCCAGGTCGCGGTTCACGCCGTGCCCAACCAGCGGCAGGCTATCCAGCTCCGAGAATCGGCGTACGGGTACTTGACAATCCGCCGGCGCTAGGTCGGGCTCGGCATTGCTTGGAGGTCCTGCGGCTACAGCCGCGGACCGCACCGCTCGTCGGCATCGTCTACGTCGACGAGCCACCGTTCTCAGACACGGCGCCCCCACCCGACCAGGACCGGGGCCCGGCCATCGGAGCACGCCCCGCTGGTCAGGCCGCGGTGACCCGCTGGCCGGTGCCCGGCGCCAGCCCCAGCGCAGTGACAAGGGCAACCGCGGTCACCACGGCGAACATCGTCACCGACACAGCGAGGCCGTAGGCGGGGGTGATCCGGTTGACCACCGCCAGCAGGACGTCGTAGCCGGCGTGGGCGAGCATCAGGGGCAGCACCGCACGCGAGCGCAGGTAGAGCAGCACGCTGACGATCGCCCACGGCACGAGCGGAGCAGCGGCCAGTCCGTGCTCCAGGTGGTACGACAACCGCGCTCCGGTCAGGACCACGACTAGCACGAGCAGGCCGTAGCGCCGCTGCCGCGCTCCGGTGAGCGCCTGGCCGATACGCCAGGCGGCCAGGGCGGGCAGGACCAGGACGACGATTTCCTCGCTGATGCCGGCGGCCGCGGAGGTGGCAACGTCCCCCAGGAAGGTACTGCCGCTACCGTTGGCGGAGTAGGCGGCCAGGGTGTTTGAGTGGGAGCGGGTGAGTTCGAAGACCACACTCGCGACGAACGCGGGGGCTTCGGCCAGGCAGAACACCGCGCAGGTGGCTGCGAGCAGGTGCCGGGGTGGCATGCGGGGCAGTCCGATCGCCGGTGCCCTCTCGGCGCTCCACATCATCAGCCACGCGGGTACGGACAGCCCCAACCAGACCGAGGCCGCCAGCAGCGAGCCGTCCGCGGTGGTGGAGCCCGCGCCGGACGTGGCAGCGCCCGATGCCGCGGCCTGGGCACCTGGCCAGGCCGCCGCGATGGCGATCGCCATGTAGGCGACGGCGAGGGGGCCGGCGACGGACCAGGCGATGGCGAGCCCGGTCTCCCCCGCGCGGGGGCGGGGCAACGGTGTCCTCTCGGGCAGGATCCCCAGCAGCTTCTGAACGAACGGCACGTCCACCCCTTCGGCACGCCGTGCCCGTGCCAGGCCGCCCAGCCTGACCTGGGCCGGGCCCCAGCTTGCCACGCCGGAGCGGCCGGCAGCCGGGAAATCGCTTCACGCCCGCTCGATCGTCCCCATTGGGGATTCGCCGTCGGAGACGGGCCGGAGGGGACGGATGTCCACCGGGGTCATCTTCCCCGGCTGGCTATGGCGCCCGGGACGTGGCCGCTGAACCCGGCCGCCATCGACCCGATGGCGCTGCCCGGCCGGATGCTGCTGGCGGTACTGGACACCAACGCCCTCCTGATCGAAGCCTGCAGCCAGGCCAAGCAGGGACGGCCGCACCACCCGCTGGCAGCACTGGCCGGCACCCGGCGGGCCACTCCCTACATGGCGCCGCACGTGATGGGGGAACTGGAGGAGCACCTGCCCAAGATGGCCCGCGCCTTCAAGATCCCCGCCTCGGCGGCGGCTGCCGCGCTGCGCGAGCACGTCCTGCCGCTGGTGCAGGTGGTGCACCTGGAGATCCGCGACCAACTCCCCCACGGGTCCCGGCACATCCTGCGCCAGGTCCCGGGCCTGCCCGCGGCGCAGCATCGCGACCCCGACGACGCCCCGACGATGGCGCTGGCCGAACTCCTGGGCCCGGCAGTCCTGTTCACCCGGGACAAGGTGTTCGAGCGGTTCGGCCTGGCCGTCATGGACTCGCTGGCGGCGGCGCAGACCCTGCTGCTGACGGCGGGCCTGGAGGCGCACGGCTCCAACGCGGTGATCCTCGCCGGGTGCGTGCTGGAGGCGACGATGCCCGGCGTCGGCACGCTCGTGGACGTCGCGGCCCGTCGGCCCGGGCTTACGGCCGCCGCCGTGGCCGGGGCTCTCTGGTATCTGTGGCGGACCGGCCGGCTGGTCGCGGGGTGACGGCCCTGGACGTCCACGCCGCTGAAGGCGAGAGCAGCTACAGCCACTGAGACGCCTCGTACGCCCGCCCCGGGGGCCATTCGGAGAAGGTGACACTTGGCACGGACTTCCACGGGGACCCTGAGTATATCCGTTAGTCTTCAAACTTCAATTTCTCGGACACAGCCAGCCGTGGGCACCGGCCAGTGAATGATCGGCCGTGCCAGAGAACAACTGTGATGACGTGTTAGTGAATTTCTAGGGCGATTCTGGGTCATAGCCTCCCGCGTTGGTGCCCGGACGTCCGGCCCGACGGCCGTTGACGGACGGAACCTTGCGGTGCCGCACCGTCGCGAGGACCGCGCGACCCGACTGCTTGCCGTCGTAGAGGGCGGCGTCCGCCGCCCTCTGCAGCACGGTCAGGTCGCGGGAACCGACCGAAGTCGGGGTCGCGGCGCCGACCGACGCGGCCACGTCGACGGTGCTCCCGTCGTCCAGCGTGACCGGGGTGTGCAGCATCCGCACCAGCTGATCCAGGCGCTGCTCGAGGTTGCCTGCGGTCAGCTCCAGGACCACGGCGAACTCATCACCTCCGAGACGGCCGACGGCGGCACGTGGGCCCGCCCAGGCGGTGAGCCGGGCACCGAATGCTACGAGGACGGTGTCGCCCGCCGCGTGCCCGAGGCCGTCGTTGATCCGCTTGAACCTGTCCGCGTCGACCATGACTGCGGTCGTGTCGTCGCCGTGGCGGGCCAGGAGCCGGCGGGCGCGGGCAGTATAGGCGTCGCGGCGCAGAAGGCGGGTCAGCGGATCTTTCTTCGCTGCGGCGAGCTTCATGTGCAGCGCGACGGCGTGCACCACCCAGCCGGTCAGCGGCACGGCTGCGATGGCTATCCGGAGGGTGCGCGGGCCGAACCGGCCCCTGGTGCGCAGGACGACGTGCATACTGAGGTTTCCCTCTCGTCTCGTACGGGGTGGGTGGCCCGGGGCAGCCGTCGAAGCCGGCCAAGCAGAGCGGCTGTCCCGGGGCAGAGCTACAACTCGAAGGTGCTGGGCTTGCTTGAGCGGCAGAGGCGCGCCCAGCGACCCACGGCTGCGGCGGTCCAGTCGAGCTCCCAGTCAGGCCGGAATCCGCGGGCGCCCCAGCCGTCCGGCCGCCCGTGGGGATCTCACTTCCGGCCTTCGTCGCGACCTCGTGCGCGATCCGTAGGGTGGAGCTGCGGCTGTCGGCCCGGCCGGTGACAACCTGCAGACCGCCATGGAGACGGATCGGGCGACGAGATGCCGGTAGCCGCGGTGCTTGGCGGGGTGAGTGACGTGTTGCTCGACCCCGCCGATCATCGGATGGAATTTGATCTTCTGACGCATGTCAGAAGCCCTTCTTCGGGTCCATGTCACCGACGAGGGTGACGCAGTATCGCCACGGCTTGGTCAGGTAGGCGCGCTTATTCGCCTTCGCGGCTTCCACGGCCTCGCGCATCGCCTCCTTGTCGTTGTCCGCCTCGACCACGTACCAGACCGAACGTTGCACCATCATCGTCACTAGGAACTTCTTGGGCACAGGTTTCTCCTTGAACCTCGTTGGTTTGCGCTTCTCTGATTTCCGGATACGCCGGCGCCCGGACACTCCCTCAGGGGCTCCGGGCGCCGTCGAACTCGTCAGGTCAGAGCCGCCCTGGTTGACTTGTTGCTGCGAGCTGTGTCAGGCGCGGCCCAGCTCGATGTCGACGCTCCACGGCTGGAGGGTGATCCCGAACCGGGCCGCGTTGCGGGTACAGAACTGTTCGTCGTTGTCGAGGTAGCGGACGTTGACCTCCCCGAGGGAGGACGGGTGGAGGATCCTCACCTCGCGCCCGGTCTCCTGGTCCGTGCGCAGCAGTCCGGGCTCGAACTTCTCCTCGTCGATCATGATCGAGTAGGAGGTGGCGGCGACGTCGTAGATCCGGCCGTCGGGGTAGCGGAAGGCCAGTCCGACCATGTCGAGGCTCCACCGTTGCTCGGTGACGGCGCCGGATATGGGGCTCGTGGCGTGGCAGATCGCCATGTTGGCGTGCTCACCGGTGGCCTCGTTGAAGTAGACGCCCTTGAAAACGACGGGTTTGCGGATGTCGCGGCCGACGCGTGTGAGGGTCTCGCCGACGTCCACGGGCTCTCCGGTAATGCGGTCGATCACGGTGGCGACCTGCCCGTTGTAGAAGAACCGTCCGTCGGCCCGGCGCACGGCGCTCAGGCGCGCGATCTCCTCCGCCGTTTCGGCCGAGCCCGGGTCGCACTCGTCGCAGTCGCCGTCCTCGTCGTGGTACTCGCCGGCGATCTCGCGGATCCTGTCCCGCACCTTCTCGGGCGCGTCGGCGCTGTTAGAGATCAGATTCTCGTACCACGCGTGGTCGGTGTCTCCGGCTCCGGGGTCGATCATGTGGACCGAGTAGCCGTGCTCCGACACCTCGTAGCCGCCGCGGAAGACGTGCAGGTACGTGCTGGAGTCCACTTCGCGGTCTATGACGATGTCCAGGCGGCGCGTCGCGGTTCCGCTGTTCAGCTTCTCCATGACGCGCTTGGCCAGCGCTTCCAGCTCGGGCAGCATCCGCTCGTGCTGTTCGAGAGTGCTGGTCACTCCGTGAGCGTGATCCTCGTCCACGTCGTGCTCGACGCTCTGCACATCGCGGGGGTTCAGCTGGTGGAGATGGAGCTGACCGGCCTCGTCTCGGCGCACGTGGGCAAGGAGCGTGATCTCCTCGTTGGCCCGGCACTTCGGGTCGTCGTCGCACCTGTTCATAGCTAGTTCTCCTCGGTCTTGAAGTTCTCGACGATCTGCTCGAAGCGCGCGTTCTTGTCGCGCGCATCCAGGTCCGCAGCGTTCATGTGGGCCTTCAGCGTGTCCCTCTCGAACTCCTTTGGTCCGCGTAGTGCGGGTGCCAGGGTGTGCCGTCGGGGAACGGGGGGCTGGTGTCGTCGGGCCGCATCGAGTCTGCGGCCGGCAGGACGCTGGTCTCGTCCATGATTTCCTTTCCGAAACACGAAAGGCCCGCCCCGAGTTGGGCGAGCCGGGTTGTGGCGCAGTCCGGGCGGGCTAAGGCCTGTCTGATAAATGATCACCTGGCCGGTTCGCGGAGCCAGAGGATCAGGGAGGCCAGGACGACTCCTGCTCGGTAGCGGTCGGCGAGCTTGTCGAACCTGGTCGCGATCGCACGGAACTGCTTGAGGCGGGCGAAGCATCGTTCGACCACGTTGCGGTCGCGGTAGATCTCCTTGTCGAAGACGGGCGGTCGGCCGCCGGAACGCCCTCGGCGTCGGCGGTTGCCGACCTGGTCGCGGCGTTCGGGGATCGTGGCGGCGATGCCCCGGCGCCGCAGCAGGTGGCGGATCGCCCTGCTGGAGTAGGCCTTGTCGCCCAGCACCCGCAACGGTGTCGTGCGCGGGCGACCCGGGCCCGAACGCGGGACGCGGATCCCGTCGAGGGCCTGGCCGAACGCGGTCGCATCGTTGACGTTTCCCGGAGTGAGCACGATCGACAGCGGCAGGCCCCGGCCGTCGACGGCGAGGTGGACCTTGGTGGTCAGCCCGCCTCGGGACCGGCCGAGGGCCTGGCGCGTCTGCGAGCGGCCCGGATCTTCCAGTTCGTCCCCGTCTGCGGCCCCTTTTTGCGGGCGCCGGCGGCGTGCTGGTGGGCCCGGTTGACCGTGGAGTCGACCGCGACGGTCCACTCCACCCGGCCCACCGCGTCGTCGCGGACCTGAACGTGTTCGAGCAGCCGCGCCCAGGTCCCGTCCGCCTCCCAGCGGGCGAACCGCTCGTAGACCGTCTGCCACGGCCCATACCGCTCCGGGAGATCGCGCCACGGAGCCCCTGTCCGAAGCCGCCACAACACACCGTTGACCACCTGCCGGTGATCACGCCACGGACGACCACGCCCGTCCACCCGCGGCAACAAGGGCTCTATCCGCTCCCACGCCGCGTCCGTCAGCTCGCCTCGACCTGCCACAAGATTAATTATCAGACAGGCCTTAGTAGTAGCTCGCCCATTTGCCGTTGCTGTTCTTGTAATGGATCTCCGTACAGCCGTACCCGGCACCGAAGTCCTGCAACGGCAGTGCCCTCGGCGGAGGCCTCGCCATCGTCGAGCAAGTCGCGGGTGATGATCCACCCGTACGGCTTCGGCTCGCCGACGATGTTCTCGACGAGTGCCTGCATGACCAGGTTCATCTCTTTCCCTCCATCGGAATCGAATTCCTGCGCGCCCCGGGCGGGATTCGATTCCGCGGCCTCACGCCACATCCGCGGCCCCTGTTACAGCAGGTTCACCACTTATGCTTGTCGAAGAAATGGAACGTCCCGCTGTCCTTGTTCTCGACCCAGACCTCGCCCTCGCGGAAGACGTTGTCCGTGCAGAACCGCTTCCAGTCAGAAACCTTCGTCGGGGAAATGTCCTCGGGGCAGTCGGCCTCGATCCATTCCCTGCCGATCACTTTGTAGTCCGAGACGTTCTCGCCACCGTACGACTCCATGACCTGCTCGAAGCGCGTTGCCGGGAAGGCGGTCTCGCCTTCCTGCTCCAAGACGTCGATCACTGCGGCAAGGCGGTCGCGGTCCCGCTCGATCGTGTCGTGGGTGTAGAGCTCCGACAGCCACTCCGCCAGGAGCCCGTACAGGCCGCCCTGCTCGCGAGAGTCGACCTCGTCGAATTCGAACTCCTCGGCGACCTCCAGGGCCTCCCTCCAGAACTGAGCCGGGTACTCAACGCAGTTGTCCATCCGTAGCCTTCTCCTTGGTCCTCTCGGGCATGCAAAAGGCGGCCCGCGTACTGCGGACCGCCTCGTGTCTTCCGTCGACTACTGGTGGTGGTTGCTGCGCCGGTGCCGCTCCAGCAGCAGCTTCATGCCCTCGACGGTGCCGGCCTCGATCGGCAGCCACCCCATGTCATTGTTGGCGTCGTCGCGGTCGAAGATCGCCGACTGGAAGTGCTGGTAGCCCGCCGGCTCAATCAGGAACCTGGTCCGGTCCTGGTACCGGCACGGCCCAAGGCAGCTGCACTCCGGCTCGATCGACGTGATCTCGAAGAAGTTCTGGTGCGTGTTGTGCAGCTGCTCAATCCGCTGCTTCGCCTCGGTCCACGGCGCGAAGTAGCGGCTCGTGTACGGGCCGTCCGGCTCCTCCTCGCCCACCTCGACGCCGAGCTGCATCCGCTCGACCTGCGGCTCGCCTTGCGGGTCCTTTGCCCTTCCCACCGTGCGCCACGTCACCAGGCAGACGACGTGCTTGAGCTCGTTGTTGTGCACGGTCTCGATTCCCACCAGCTGTGCTCCTTCGCTCGTTGTTGCGGAATCCCTGCGCGCCCCCGGCCGGATTCGAACCGGCCACCCTCACCACCCGGGGCCACCCACGCAGTCTGTCAACTCCCCCACTTCTCCATGTCGAGCTTGAGCCAGGTCTCCAGCAGCTCGGCGCCGACGACCATCTCAAACTCGCGGACGGCCGCGCGTTCACGGGTGAACGCGTTCATCCACCACAGCTGATCCTTCGGCATGGACCGCTCACCACCATCGGCACCGGCCGTCGAACTCCAGCCGACGTCCCACTCCACGAGGTGGTACTCCAGCCACGCCCTGGCCGCGGCGGCGTCGATCTCTCGTTCAGGCTGCTTCCGTTCACGCCGGTAGGCGACCCTGCGTTCGATGTCCCGGCGCTTGCGGGTCCACAGGAACATCTGCTCCAGCACCAGCGCCAACAACGCGGCGGTCTGCTCGCTGTGGCCGATCGCCTCCTCGATGATCTTCTGGAAGACCTCGGGTGCGAACCAGTGGTACGACATCCCGAATTCGAGCTGCGTGTTCGCGGGATGGCGCACGCCGGGGCGGTTGAAGGTGACGTGGTAGCGGTAGCGCATGCCGTGGGCACCGGGCTCGCGCCACACCCGAGCGCCCTGGAAGGTCCAGCTGAACCTGATCCCGGCGTCGGTCAGACGCCGGCCCCATTCCGCGTCGTGGCGCAGGTGTTTCCAGACCCGCTGCATCATCCGGTAGTGCTCTACGAAGAGCTTGACGAAGTAGTCCGGGCTGCTCGTAGAGCACGGTGCGATCGCCGGAGATGGTGAACTCGATCGCGGCCTTCCGCAGCAGCGGAATCAGATCTGCAACAGGCTCGGTTACGGCGACGTCTCTGCCGTGGTAGCGGACGAACGTGGTTCCCACCAATCAGACCTCCCGAGCGGTAGCGCGGGGGCTGCGGTCGTAGATGATTTTCCCGAGCGGACCCCACAGCGCGGCGGCCTCGACCGCGTCCGTCTCGTCGGGGTCGATGCGGTGCGACCACCCCCAGAGGCCGAGCAGGTCGCTCTCTGGGGCGAAGTAGCGCATCAACCGCTCGCCCCGTTCCCACACCGCGTACGTCTGCACGCCCTGGAAGTGGAAGGTGACCCTGGTGAAGTCAGGTGTGAAGCCCTCCACGTCCACCGGGTTCCATCCGGCTGCGGTGTCCCACTCGGCCTCGTTGGCGGCGACCAGCTCGCGCCGGGCCCGACGCTGATCCTCGGTGTGGACAATGCCCGCCTTCGTGAGGGCGAGCAACGGGTTGGTGCAGATCTCAGGGTCGTCCTCGGTCGATACCGACGTGACGTACGCCGTCTCGCCTTCCTGGAGGCCGTACATCTTCCAGACGACGTCGTAGAACTGGGCCGCCTGGTGCGGTCCGTCGTACCCCAGCAGGATCCGCACGTCGTCCCATCGCTGAGGATTCGGATCCGCGTCGAGCACTCGCAGAATCGCGTCCGGCAGCCTGTTCAAGTACATCCGTCCCTCACTTCTCTCACTGACGGCCATCGTCAGACGCATCCTGAATGCGCGAAGGGCACCCCGCGGGGCGCCCTTTTCGGCCTCGGTCAGGAGAAGCAGGCGTACGGCTGGCCCGGAGGTGCCCAGACGAATTCGCCGGGAGTCATGTACGTCTCGACCAGCTCGCCGCGCTTGATGGCCTCGATTTCGGCCTGCTCGGCGTCGTTCAGCGGGCGCGCGGACCACCATTTGTCGGACAGCATGTGTTCCGGCTGTACGCCGTATGTGACCGCATGGTCGTGCGAGGCTTCGACCTCGGCGTGCGGCCGAATGTATCTCGTGACGTCCTGCTCGCAGTACGCGCCGAAGCGCTCCACCCTGCCCTCGAAGGTGGTGAACTCCTGGACGTGGGTCGGCTCCTCGTCGCAGTACATGGCCTTGCAGGTGACCAGCCGCCGCTTGGTGTTGTACTTCGGCCCCGAGCCTGTCCGCAGGCCGCCCGGGGTTATCACGCTGTTCTGCATCAGTTGATCTCCTTGCCGGTGAAGTTACCGCCCTGGGTCGCGAGGTTCGTCGCTTCGGGCACCAGGTCGTCGAGCTGGTATCGAACGGGCTCCTCGCCGGCCGCGGACGCCAGCACGTAGCCCGTCTTCCAGGCGCCCTCCTGGCCGCGGTCGTCGCACTCGATCGCGCGGATGGTGACGGTGCGGTCGCCAGCCCGGAAGCGATCCCCGATTTCGGCGACGGCATCTGTCCACATGTCGGTGGCCAGGTCGCGCAGTTCGCCCGCCGGGATGTCGCAGGGGGAGCGGTAGACCGCGTCGAGTCCGGGCTTGTCGGCCTGCGGCCAGGCGTACGTCTCGCCGCCGACGGTGACCCAGTACGCGACCAGCTCTCCGGCCGCGAGTCGTGTTGTGATGCTGTCCCCGAACTCATAGACGGCCCAGGCCTCGACGTGCCGGACCTCGACGCGGGGGTACCACCGCACAGATTCATGCACCGATTCGTCGGGCATGGCGTTACCACCCCTGCCCGGCTTCGATCGCGTCGAACTGGGCGTTGGCGGGTTCAGGAGTGACCCGCACCGGCGAACTCCAGCACTCGCCGTTCTCCTCGCGCAGCACCCAGAACACGCCGGCCGGCTCGCGGCAGAGCGTGTACCGGCGGCTGCCAAGCTCCAGGGTGCGAATCCGGTGCGCGTCGCGCGACCACTCCTGCACGTCGGCCGACTCGGGAACATTGGTGATCCACTCACCGGGGTGCGGCGGCATGAACTCGTCGCGGATCTCCAGATGTACCCACTGGAAGAGGGCGTGCCCCGCAGAGAAGCTGCGCCAGGAGTGGAGCTCACCGTCCGACGTCCGCGCCCACGGCCCGCTAGACGGACTCGGGTGGTACCCAACCGCCCACACGGGCGTGAGGATGGTGCGCTCCTCCTCGAAGTCGTACTTCGCCAGGCGCATGCCGATCTTGACTTCTTCGGCGCGGATCGAGACCACGCCAGTTCCCTGTTCGAACCACTCACTCATCAGGATTCCATTCCGTCCCAGTGGACGTCTCGTTGTGGGTTCAGCAGGCGAACGCTGTAAATCACCTGCACTGACACGGACTTGTAGGCCATGAAGATTCCACCGATCAGATGTAGGAGCGCTCGCCGTCGACCAGGTCGAACGGCTCGGACAGGGGACCGTCGCCCAGCGCGGTCCAGAACACGTTGAATCCCTCCACCACCCACTCCCGCATCGCCGCCTCGGCCTCCTCGACGCTGTCGAAGCGCTTCTGTTTCCGGCTGCTGGAGCTGCCGTTCTTGCGGCCAATGACCAGCATCGACTCGTCCACCGGGGTACCGTCGCCTGAGCTCGGGATTCGGTAGATTTCCTGCCGCTCGCTCATCAGCTCTCTCCGATTTCGTCCATGAGGTCTTCGATCACCTGGTCGAGCCTTTCCCAACGGGCAAGTTCGTCCGGGGTGAGGTGCTTCCGGATGCTCCGGTAGATGTCCCCGAGATGAAGGGACAGCGTGAGCACGCGCACCCCGACGAAGAGTTCGGGCGCCCGGCCCAGTGCGATCCGGGCGAGCTTGAGCCGGTCGGTGACCGCGAAGTAGTGGGCGTCGGAGTCCTCGATGCCCACGCTGCCGGAGTTGAACGACTTGACCTGGTCCGAGAATCGGCCCTCGATCAGCTTGAACGCGCGCTTGTTGTGCTCGACGTTCGGCTGCTCGCTCATGCCACCCACCCCTTGGCCTTCCGGTCGGCCTCCTCGGCGTCGAGGAACTCCTTCGGCACCCCGGCGTGCTCGTCGATCGCCCGCGCCTGCGGGAACGCCGCGCGGATGTTCTTCAGCGCCACGTCCGCGTACTCCTGGTGGAGTCGCTGCATCTCCTCGCAGAAGACCGAGATGTCGGTCGACTGCACGTTCCAGCCCGGCTGGCTGACGAAGAGCTGGCAGCCGCAGCGTAGGTAGTACCAGTCGGAGGATTCGCCGACGCCGATGGACCGGTAGTCGATGACCTCCTCGACGTCGGCCCACAGCTCGCGCACCCTCCCGATGCGGCCCGTGACGTACTTGACGTAGACTCCGGCCTCACCCAGGAGGATCGGCCCGGAGAACTTCTGACCGTCCTTGTACAGCTGGACGGCCTCAGCCAGGATCTCGACCTCCATCACTTGGTCCGCGACCCGCATGTGCATGCAGACCTCGGAGTGCGGCAGCTTGACTTTCAGCCGCTGCCCGACCTTCACGCGTCGCATAATTCCCCTCCTGGATTGCTGACTTGGATTGGCTGGCAGATGGTGACAGCGCGCCGGTTGTAGTGCAGTCCCGGAGCGCTCTCGTCACCGGTCAGGGCATGAAAAAGGGAGTCGCGCCTGACGCGACCCTCAAGAAGTAGCTAGCTCAGACGGTCGCCTTCGGGTCCCGGCCCTCGCGAATCTTGGTCGCGGTGCCGTCGATCCGTACGTCCCACTGCTCGCCGGTGGAGCAGGTCACGAGTGCCCGATAGTCGCGTGCCGCATTCGGAATGTCCGCGAGGTAATGGCCAGTCATCCCCGGCACGTGCGAAAGATGCTCGGCCGCGCGCCGAATGGCGAGCCGCCGGATATCACCAGTGCCGAATGAACTCATGTGGACCGAATCGCCGTTGTACTTGTTCGGCACCCAGTTCGCTTCCGCGTCCGGTGCTGCGTCGTTGTACTGGACCCGGTAATGGAAGATCGGGTCGGCGTACTCGTCCGCCCCGGACCAGCGCCAGGCGACCGCACGCTCCGGGATGCCCCAACCCGCGTCGATCCGCGCGGTGCCGACCGACCACCTCACACCGTCGTCGTCGGTCACTGTGGCCACCGAGCGCGCATCCCTCGGCCGGCCGCCAAGGATCAGCCGGGATGACACGCCCCACCCCGACATGTCCGACCACGTGCCGGCCGGGCCCGTACCCTCGCGGACGTTTCGAGTGACCAACTCCCCGCCTTCGACCTTGATCGAGAGCCCATTCTCGCCCCGCTTCGGCCACGGCTTGTCGCTCGTCCACTCGTACGGCAGCGGGCGCCGGTAGTCGATGCTGCGCGGGGGCAGGCCGGAGATCGACGGGTCGCTCACTGGTCGGCCTCCTTCGCGGTGCCGTCCGGGTTCCTTGACCTCAAACAATGACCCCGGCTTACCAAACGAGCGGCAAGGTCATGGGGCCAGGCGACGGCCTGCTTCCAGCTGGCCCCGGTGCGACACCATCCCGCCGCCCACCATTGTCCACCCTGGTCCACGACGTACCGGACCACAGTGACGCCCTTCGGCTGCGCCTCCACAATCACGTGCTCATCGACCAGGTACTCCGTCCGACTCGGCCCGTAGTTCTCCACCAGCAACCGATTGCCCCGACGCTCGGCGGACATCGATCCCCCCATTTCCACCCCCAGTCCGGCTATGCACTGTGCACAGCAGCGCCAACCGGCCGGCCACGGAGGTCCGGTCGATCAGCGTGGCCGCCCACCTCTCCTTCCGGCCTGCCTAGTCCGAGGCCAGCAGGGCTTCCCAACCGCGCTCGGCCGCCAGCCGGGCCGCGGCCCGTTTCACCGTGGAGACGGTGTAGTGCGTCCCGCCCGTGTACCCGAGGGTCTGCGCGCTCTCCTCCAACGTCAGAGATGTCACCAGATTCGTGCTGCCGTGCACCCGAGCCTCGTACACGAAGCGGAGGGCAGCATCGGCGATACGCTCGGCCACTTCGACGCGGCTCTGCCTCTTTCGCATGCGCGGCTTTCGGTGCTCCGCCTTCAGGTGCTTGTCGACCGCATCCGCCAGCTCGCCGAGCTGCACATTCCCGCCGAACGAGAGCAAGACGTCACACCCCGGGTGAGAAACCATCAGTCGGTCCGCGTCCGGGTGGACGGTGAACTCCGCCACCCCTGACGCCAGAAGCGTTCGCCCCACGTCACACCTCCACCGGGAAATCCGCCCACCGCAGCCACTGCGCCTCGTCGACCGCCGGCTGCAACCAGCCGACCGAGAGCAGGTTCGGCCGGCCGACTATCTGGCCCGGCTGCTCCTCGAAGACGAAGATGCGTGCCCGGTCCGGGTTCACGCTGGCCGAGCACTCCACCCCTCCGGCCATCGGCGCCTCCCACAGCGGCACCACCGCCGTCGTCAGTCCCAGGCTCACAGCCCCAGCTCCTCGTCCGTGAAGTCGTCCTCGTCGAGGCGCACGTACTTGTCTGTGACCGGGTCGAAGAACCTCACGTACTCCGGCGCGTACTCCAGGTACGCGGCCCGCGCGGCGGCCATAACCGTCGGCACCTCGAAGGTGCCCGCCCACGCGTTGCTGGACACACGCCTGTCGACCCTTGCGGCCGTCTCCTCGTCGGTAGCGTCAAGGTGGGCGTCCTCGACAACCAGCCCTCCGCCCCAATCCCATCGCCCCAGCAGCGAAACCGTCTGGGTCATTTGGTGTACTCCTCGTACTCTTCGATCCCCGGAATGGCGTTGATCTCACGGGCGGTGGCGAGCCTCAGAAAGGTGACGGTCAGGTCGTCCTCGTCGATCGCGATCTGGGCCCGCGGCTGTCGCGTCCAAACCCAGTTCTCGTCGACCGCTTCGCGGAGGCGTTCCGCGTCGCCCAGGGCGTCGGGGGGCACCAGAACGGTGACCTCGCCGACTCGTTCAACCGTGGCCACGTACGACACGGTCACGCGCACGGCGACCAGCCCGGCCGGAGGTGCCGGGCGCCGAATCTGACGCCAGACTCGGCGGATCCAGGACTTCACCGGTTGTCCTTCCACGGCTGCGTGGAGTCCGACCCGGGCCATGTGAGCCAGCCGGGCCTCCCACGCCTCATCCTTGGGCGTCGGCTCGGCCAGGATGTCGATGCCGGCCGCCTGGAGCCCGACCGCGCACGCGTCGTAGATCGAACTGATCTCGTGCCTCAGATCGTCGTTCAGCTCGGGGTTCTGCTGGTGGATCACCTCGATGCGGCCGAGGATGTACTGGAATTTCTCAGCCATTGCGTTGATCATCAGTGATTCCCCTCCCACAGGGTCTCCACCGTCTCGCCAACGGCTTCCGCGGACTTGACCCGTTCCCGCGCCAGACGGGCCGACTGCTCGTCGGCCGACTCCAGCAGTCGGCCAACCAGCGCCGCGTGGCGCAACTTGAGGGCCTGCACCTCCAGCGCCTGCGCCGTCGCGAGCATTGCCGACTGGTGTTCCAGCACCTGCGAGATACCGCCGATGATCCCCAGCTGGTCTACGTCGATAGCGCCGTGCCCGGTGTACTCCAGCGCCAGAATCTCAACCGACTGCATCATGGAGGCGATCCGTGTCCCCACGGAATCCTCGGTCCGGCACAACTGCATGAGCGCGATCGACAGGTGGGCTCCCGCCTCGGCCAGGGGCGGAGTGTCCTGCACCAGGCCGGCGGGCGAGAGCACGTCGCTCGCGTGGCGGGACAGCTGCCGCAGCGCGGCCGGGTCGAGCGGCGCGGGAGGGGACTGCTTCCCCGGCCCCGCGGTGGCCTGGTAGGTCGTCATCGGTTTCCCTCGATCCTGGTTGGTGGTGGGTCAGTGCCTGTCTCTGACAGTGCTGGGGGTTCAGAATCAGGCACTTATGCTCGCCGTCCGACCACGGCAGAGACTCGGCGCAGGAGCGCCGGGTGGAGGGGTACCAGCGTCTCAAGAGGTTGGCACAACGCCCACTTTGGCGAGATCCTGCTGGAGTGCGCCGAGCTGGCCGGCGAGGGTCTGCCGCTGGGATTCGGTGAGACCGGTGACGCCGGCCGGATAGCCGTCCTCGTAGAAGAAGGCGAGGCTGTTGCTCAGGCAGTCGGCGGTCTTGTGGGCCCGCCACACAAGGTCGAGAGTGGACATCGGGGTGAGTGTCTCCTTGAGATGAAGGGGTATGGCAGGGCCGGGCAGCCCGCTGCCGCTGTGGCCCGAGCCCGAGCGGGAGATGCGGTTACGGGGTGCTCGTCGGCCGTCCGAACTCGCCGACCAGCACCGCCATGACGAGGCCGAGCATCTCCACGACCTCCTCGATGTGCCGGTCGGCGACCCTGTCGTGTTCGTCGTAGTCCTCGCCGAGCAGTGCTCCGCCGGCATCCTTGTACGGCGCGAGCTCGGCTTCGTGGCGGGCCAGCATGGCTGCATGCGCGTCGATCAGAGCGTGGAGCACGACCTGGCCGCCCCCTTCGGGGACGTCGGCGGCTTCGGTGAGATCTTGGCCCCGCCACATCGCGGCGCAGTGCAGCCATCCGGCCAGGTTCTGGATACGCGCGCTGTACGCACGGTCCCACCGGTGGAAGGGGAGGTCCTGGGCCTCGGTGAGCCGGGTGAGGGCTTCGGAGACATCAGCGGGGGCCGCGTCGCACGGGGGCACAGCCAAGGGAGTTTTGAACACGATGTTCCTTGTCATGGTGAGTAAAGGCGGATGAGACACCGCTGGGGAGGACAGGCAGCACGGGGTGGCAGAGGCCGGACACGGAGGCAGCACTGCTGTTCAGATATGTCGCACCGAGTTGCTTCCGAAGGTCGGGACGGATGCCAGCGGATAGCGCTTCGCCCAGAGGTCGGTCGCGCGTCGGACAGGGCCCGATGCACTCGTATCCGTCTCCGTCTGCTCTACGGCCGCTTCCGCTAGAACCACAGGATCTGGTCAGGCAGCGGATCTACGCTCACCCGCCAGCTCAGTACGCGCTACGCCCAGTCGCCCGCGGCCAGCTCGGTTCCGACCTTGACCGTGTAGGACGACCAGCGCACGACCGTGTCCTGGTCACCGACGATGTTGTAGAGGATCTGCTTGTGGAATCCGCCGTCGGGATACTCGTGGTACTCCTCGGCATACTCGCGGGCCAGGTCGATGGTCGGGAACGGGATCTCGACCGGCTCCCCGTGCCAGAAGTGCGTGGTCAGGGTGCCCTTGATCGGCAGGATCCGGAACCGCTCCCCCTCCGGCGGCATCTCGCCCTCGTACAGCCACCCATCCGTCGACCCCCAGCCGCACGCCTTGCCCTGATACTCGGCTTCGGCCTCCCCACGCGTCCCGTACTCCGTGATCATGGCTTTCCGCCGCTCGCTACGGAGGTGGTTGCACGAGTCGGACGAGCCCGGGGTGCGCACGTAGTAGGGCTTCGGTCTCGGTGTATAGCCCGGCTCCGACTTCTCGCAGCACGGCTCCAGAATGCAGACAGTGACTACATCCGTCATGAATCCCCTTCCCGGGAAAATCCGCCGACTCGGCCCTGCCCACAGTGCGGCGTGAACGGCATCGCAGATGCCGATGGACTTCAGCTGCAAGCCAGTTCGGTGGCTCGCGACCAACTGCCCATCCGGAAGCGGATGGTGGTGGCCGGCGGAACATCGGACTTCGGATTCGCCGGATCAGTGCGCCAAGCCTCGTAGGCCGCCAGCGTCGTGGACCCCGTTACCAGCAGACACCAGCGGATCGCGACGATGAGTTGCTCCTGGGTCCACTTCGTTGTCGCATTCTGCAGCTGCTCGGGCTGTGCGACCGCGTCGAGGCCCGCGAGCTCCAGCGCGCGGTTCCAGCTGCCGAAGCGGCGCTCGTAGAGCGGAGCCGACGGGCCCGCGCCCTTGCGGCGCCGTTCGAACGTGCGACGCCCGAGAGTGCCTTCCCCCTGCGCCAGGCGGATGAGCACGCACAGGAGCTCCCGGTCGGTGTAGACGACCGGACCTAACTTCATAGGTGCGGGGACGTGTGCGGCATGCATAGTCAGCCCTTCGCGGGAGGGGATGAAAAGCCCATGAACGGCCACTCGGCAGAGGGCCGCTCGCAGTCGGCGCGCGCGCGACGCGCCACAGAGCGCCCGGATCAACTCCGTTGATCCCCGTCCGCCAAACCAGCCCGCACGCACCCTGTGTGCCGGACGGGACTCGGGCGCGCCCTCTCCGGCCCCTTACCTCACGGCCTTTCCAACTCGCCACAGACTGGCACTTGATAGGCATTTGCGCAAGGTACCCTCAAAGGCCAGTAGATTCAATCAGACTAGACGGCGACAGGTCAGGTGAGGTGAGAAGCGATGAAGACCTGGAGAAGGAGGAGGGCTGTGCTCGCTGCTGCGGCACTCGCTGTGGCCGCAGGCGGCCTGCTGGCCGGATGCTCCAGAGGCGACGGCGGCACAACCCAGGCGCCATGGTCGCGATCCACACCGGATCCGACTGCGAGCACCGCCGAGGCCATCGACGCTGGGTCGCCTGTCGGACACCTACCCGATGTCAAGGACAAGGCGATCCAGTCGCCGAGGTTCACCGATGGACTCGCCGACTACAGGACGAACGCGACGCCGAGTCCCACGCCAGGCACCTGGAGGGGAGTCCATCCGGCAGACAAAAGGCCCGGCGTCGAGGTGGCGCAGGTCAAGCGGAAGCCGGCGTGGCCCGCAGCAGGCGACCCGGCCCAACCCCTTCCCCCTCCGACAGGGTCGCCTGCTGCGGCACTGCCCTGCCAGGGAGGGCCGACTGAGCACGTCAGTGACTCCACATACATCCGAATGTCAACTACAAGAACACAGATGGCTCATTGAGTAGCGTTTATAAAGCACCCCCATTGGAGAGTCGACTATGGCAAGGAGAAGTCGCGCATGACCGTCCCACGGGATTTGAAGAAGACCCAGTCCGCGCGCGACACGAAGAAGGGCGCAACGCAAAGCAGCAGTGGCCGCCAGGGCATGTTCATCCGGCTGGACCCGGACGACAAGCAGCGAGCGGAGTACTGGGCCGACAAGCGCGGGTTCTCCTCGTTGAACGAGTACGTGGCCGAGGCGGTGGTCGAGAAGATCCGGCGCGAGAACCTCGACTACGACCTGCCGACCCTGGAGATCGCGCGGCTCAACGAGCTCGTCGACCAGGTTGCGGCACTGGCGAAGAACTCGGCGAACCTCGAACGCGTCGTCACCACGGGCTTCGACTCGCTGATCGGGCTCACCCGCGGCGACAACTACCTCCTGGACCACGAGGACGGTGGGCTCGCATGAGTCGGGATTTCGCAGAGATGCTGGAGGCGACCACGCCTACCAACGAGGTGATGGAGGTGGACACGTCTTTCCTCGACGCCTACAGGAGCGGTGGGAGCGGACGTGTCCAGGTCCAGGCGGCACGGCCCGGGGCTGAGGCGGGGACGCTTGAGCCGAAGGTGCAGTTCGATGAGGCCGGTGACGTCGGCTCTCAACTCACGGGTGGAGGTCCGCGGGCGGATCTCGATGTGGATGCCGCAACGGATCGACCGAACCTGGAACCGGACCACGAGCCCGATGCCGGCGACTCCGAGCGGGCCGGGGGATCCCATCAGCACGGTGATGTCGATGGAGGACAGAACTCCGCTGACAGGGTGCCCTCGGGAGGTGCACCGGCGGGGCTTGCGGCTGATGCCGTTCCGACTCCCGGGACACAGCCGGACCTTAAGGATGCAGCTGCAGCCGAAATGGCTGCTCATGACGTCGTCTCCGCACCGGATGAACCCGAACACGCAACGTCCGGATCGCTGCAGTTCACCGACCATCAGGACGCCGCGCAGAACGCGACCTCGAAGGGAGGTTCGGGCAGTACAACCGGGGCCGCCACGCTCCCCCAGTCCGGCTTCCGGCTCGTCGGCGTGCAGAGCCAGCCGCACATCAAGGCGCTGCCCGAGAGCATCATGAACGCGCTGCGGGAGCAGGTTCGAGCAGCCGCGGTTCGTGCGCTGGGGGTGAGCGACAGCGCCGCTCGGGAGTTCAGTCGGCGGTTGAGTCAGGGCACGCTGGTGACAGCGTTCCTGTTGGCGCAGCTCGACCTGCATCTTGATGTCGATCCTGCCACCGAGCGCGCGGTCGAGCTGTTCCGCTCCCGCGACCCGCTACTGGGCAGTGTGGTGGCGCGCCTGGTGAACATCGAGGCCTCCGAACACGAGCGGGACGGGCTGCTGCGCAAGCTGCGGGACGAGTTGGGCGAGGTGCGCCAGACCACCGCGGTGGTCGAGCAGGCGCTGGCGTACTCCATCGCCGACCGTACGGAGAACTTCCTGCGCGGCTCGCACAACCTCCACGACGCGCCGATCACGCACAAGGAGGCGATCCATCTCCGGGACATGGTCCGGGAGGCGACCAGAAAGCAGTCGAAGCTTGAACGCGAGCGGGAAGGCCGGCCGATCCGATGACCGCGACGGGCAAGGCGAAGCTCTTCCCCGTCCGACAGCGCTGCAAGACGTACGGCAAGAGTCTGGGCCTCCGCGCCCAGGACCCGGTGCACCTCGGCCTGTACTGCATTCCACGGTGTTGCGGGTATGGCGTCACCGGCCTCGCAGTCCGAGGACGCGCCGCGCGGATGCCGGACGCAGAGTGAAGGGGCATGGGCCTTCAAGCGCCGTTGCCGGAGCGAGCAGGAGATCCCCGCGAGGCTCCGGGAGCATGCGTCGATGAGCCGGTACTGGTGCGAGGAGAGTTGTGGCGCGATTCACCTCGGCCACACGCGCCTGGCGAGCGGGAGAAGTTCCGGATGTTCGAGGACCTCGCAGTGGACCTGCCGGATCTGCTGATCACGATCAGGGGGGCGGGCGACGCGCAAGCAGGTTGCCGAGGTAGCTGGAGTGCGGCCCGTCCGACCGAAGGAGCCGGAGAAAGGCCTGAAGCACCCTGAGGGGCTCGAGACGCTCGGCAAGGTGCTGCGGGTGTACCGCGTCCGGCTCGGTGTAGCGATGCCGACTCGGTAGTAGCGCTCGCGGCAGACGAAGACCCTCCGAGAAGTCTCCTCTCGGAGGTCCGCTCCTTTTCCGGCGAACGATGATTGCCCGAAGAGCCCGCCAGCACCGGGTTTCTCTACACATCCGTAGCACTACCCAAGGATCTTCTCAAATGGCCATTCATGTCCCACTTTGCCGCCTCTTTCGAGTAGGATCGAATAGCTTATGAGTCGATGACGACAAGGAGTCAGGCATGGTCGCGATCGTGGTGGCGGAGAAGCCGAGCGCAGCGAGGAACATGGCCAGCGCCCTCGGCGGGGCGAAGGGCAGCTACAAGGGCACGGCTTATGAGGTGGCGAGCCTGCGGGGCCATCTCTATGAGTTCGCCCAGCCGCACGCGATGGTGAACCCCTCGCTCGCGGGCGCCTACCAGAAGTGGGATCTGGGCAATCTGCCCTGGGATCCCGATGAGCTGACGTGGAAGCGCGAGCAGCAGAAGAACGTCGCGGACGTCATCAAGACGCTGCGCAGCGCGCTCGACCGCGGCGACGAGATCGTCATCGCCACGGACCTGGATCCGTCCGGCGAGGGCGACCTGCTCTTCTGGGAGGCGATCGATGAACTCGGCTTCCATGGCAAGCAGTTCAGCCGAATGGAGTTCACCGATGAGTCGAAGGCTTCGATCCAGAAGGCCTTCGAGCAGCGCCGGCCTGTGAAGTCCATGCAGGACGAGAGCGATTACCGCAAGGCGATGTACCGCTCGCAGTGGGACTACCTCTCGATGCAGTTCACTCGTATCGCCACGGCGATGAGCCGCCAGTCGGGCCAGGATCTCGTGCTGCGCCAGGGCCGACTGAAGTCGGCGATGGTCTCTCTCGTCGGCGACCAGCAGAAGGACTACGACACCTACGTCAAGAAACCTTTCTTCCAGAGTCGCTTCCGCGACGAGAACGACGTCATGTACACGAATCCGGACGAGTCGCGGTTCGACCTGAAGGGCCAGGTGCCGCAGCAGTACAGCCCTTCCGCTGTCGTCCTGGAGAGCAAGGCGGACAAGAAGACCGCGCCACCGAAGCTGCTCGACCTTGCCTCTCTGTCTTCGATGCTCGTCGGCAAGGACGTGAAGGCGAACCTGACGCTCTCGACCTACCAGAAGATGTACGAGGACCAGGTTGTCTCCTACCCGCGCACCGAGGACAAGACGATCACCCCTGAGCAGTTCAAGGACCTCGCGCCGCTGGTCGACAAGATCGCCGCGGTGGTCGGCGTCGACGCTGGGCTTCTGACGCACCGCCGATCTCGCTCCACGCATGTGAAGCCCCAGGGCGCTCACGGCGCGAACCGTCCGGGACCGAAAGTGCCCTCGTCGCTGGACGAGGTCGAGCGCAAGTACGGCAAGGCCGGGCGGCTCATCTACGAGATGCTCGCGAAGAGCTATCTGGCCATGCTCTCCGAGGACTACCTCTACGAGCAGCAGAAGGGCCACGTGGAGAGGTACCCGGACTTCACCGGCATCGCCAACGTGCCCAAGTCCCCTGGCTGGCGTGCCGTGTTCGATCCGGACGCCGGCGACGGCCCGGCCGAGGACGATGGGAACGAGTCCGGCAAGGGTCTGGGACGGAACGCTGATCCGTTCATCTTCGAGGGCGCGAACAAGCGCCCCGAACACCCGACGATGAAGTGGCTCATGAAGCAGCTCGAGAAGCGTGACGTGGGCACGGGCGCTACCCGCACGTCGACGTACTCGGAAGTCACCAACGACAGGGCGAAGTATCCGCTGCTGACCGAGAAGGGCCGGAAGCTCAGGCTGGCGCAGGCCGGCGAGATGAGCTGGAGGCTCCTGCCCGGCACGCGCATCGGTGATCTCGGGCTCACCGAAAAGGTCTACGCCGACATGCGCGACATCGCCGCCGGAACGGCCACCGCCGAGGAGCGGCTGGCCGTCGTCGCCGACTGGGTACGCGAGGACATCGCCACGATGGCGAGGAACGCCGCGTCCATGCGCGCTGATCTGGGCCTGAAGGGGTTCCAGCTGGAGGTGCTGGACAGGCCGACGAAATGGTCTGGTCGGACGTTCACGCCGGCGGAGGTCACAGCACTTCTGTCAGGACAGTCGCTGGAGATCAACGACTTCGTCAGCGCGCGGACGGGCAAGAACTTCTGCTGCAGGATCAGCTGGGACGCAAAGGCGAAGAAGATTGTCCCCGATTTCGGCTCCGACGCCGAGCCGCCGCAGTCCTGGTGCCAAGTGACCTTCACCGACACTCAGCGCAAGGACCTGGCGGCGGGCAAGACCATCCAGGGCACGGGCTTCGTCTCGGCCCAGGGCAAGACCTTCGACGCCCGCATCTCCTGGAAGACGGAGGGCGGCAAGAAGAGAATCGTCCCGACGTTCGGTTGATGCCGGACGGGCACTGACAAGCGGCAGCGGGTTCCGGACCTTAGGGCCTGCTGGCGCTTTTTCACGACAGCGACAACGTGAGGATGCGACGGGGACGACCAGAGTTGTCGTTCAGCCCACACAGGCAGGTCCGTTACCACACTTAGGATGGCTAGAGTTCCGAGGTGACGAATGCCCCGCACCTCCACTCGACCTGCTGTGGACCCGAGCGCCTGGCCCCGTGCGGCGATGCCCACGACGCCTACCGGCAGCTCGCCGCCTGGACCGCCGAGGGGTCCCCGTACAAGCTGGCCTCCGGCAGTTTCTCCGCCGAGGCCCGCCGCCACTACCGCGCCTACACCACAGCCTGGCTCAACTGGTGCGACCTCGGAGACAGACTCGACCCCTACGCCTGCGCACGGGCCAACATCGGGGTGTGGATCTCTGACGAGCACGAGAGCGCGCCCTTGCCACCCGAGCCGTGATGGTCTCCGCGTCACAAGCTTCTACCAGCACCTGCTCGCACTGGGTGTCACCGACGGGGTCGACACCGAACTCACCCGGGCCCGCCTCGTCGGGGCCCCTGTGCCGGCCGACCTCAAGCGCACCGGCTTGAGGGGCGACGGCCCGAGGTGGATGATGCATGCTGCCGACCGCCTGACCGGCCGCGACGCTCTGCGCGACCGAGCCCTGATCTACCTGCTGCTCAACAGCTACTTCGGGCACGAGAAGCTACGCCCCGGCACGATCCTCGCCCTCGACCTGGAGGACCGGGTCAACGAGGGCTTCCGAACCAGCTGGAAGGTACAGCCCAAGAACGCGGAGAACACTGCCCTGACCACCGTCACCGTCAACCGGGACGCCGCCCGCGCCCTGGACGCCTACGTCGGGTGGACCGTTGCCGGGACGTACGAGCCCGACCCGCTCACCGGCCGTGTCATCAGCCCCGCCCACGGCACCTACCTCTCTCGGGGCGCGCTACTGACCGGGTCTTCCAACCGGGCCCGGGGCGCTCGCCTGGCCCGCTCCGACACGATCAACCGGATCGTGCGCGCCGTGGTGGTGGCTTTGTTCACGACTCGTGAAGTCAGATGTTCGCGGGTTTGGGAGGCGCTCGCAGACCGGACGACTCGATGTTCACGAGAACGGGAGTCACCCGCCGGCGCTCGGCAACGACGCGGTGGTGGCTGCCACATACGCCCGTGGCCAGCGCTTTTGTCCTGTGCCCCGAGCGGGCGGTAGTCGGCGTCCTACCGGTTACCGGCGAGGTGCTGCCGGTTCTCGTGAGCATCCGGTTCAGGTGCTGCCTCCCGAACTGCTGTCGAAACGCTGCTCTGCGACGTGAACAGAGCCAGTGGTGGCCTCCCACGAGAAGCTGGCCCCCTACGCGGACGTGCTGAGCGCTGACTTCATCGCCGCGACCCCACCACCCGGCAAATACCCCTCTGTCCCCCGTTTGGAGCTGGTGCATCGCTCGGTGTCTCCTGGTGTCCTGTCGTTGGGGAGTTCGTCGGTTCACTGCGTCGCTGGTCCTGGGCCTAGGCATACTTGCGGCATGTCCTCGTTGTTGCGCCCACCCTCACCTCGGCCGTGTGAGAGCTGCCCCTATCGACGCGACGTGCTCTCGGGTGTCTGGGCTTCTGACGAATACGAGAAGCTGCGCCGGTACGACGCTCCGACGCCCGAGCAGCCGGTACAGGTGTTCCTCTGTCATCAGCTGGACCCGGCCGACGGTGTTAAGCGGATCTGCGGTGGATGGGCGGGATGCCACGACAGTCGGCACTCGTTGGCACTCCGGGTGGCCCTTCGGAAGGAGCGGATCAGTCCCGCCGTGTTCGACGCTGTAGTCGACTACGTCTCTCCGGTGCCGCTGTTCGCGTCCGGGGACGAGGCTGCCGATCATGGACAGGCTGGCGTTGAGACGCCGGGGGAAGATGCAACTCGGCTGATCGAGAAGATCTCGCGCGCGCGGGCCGACATCAAGTTCTCCTGATCCATCGACTCCAGTTGCAGAAAGTGCCTGGCGGCAGGCGCGGCGGGTCTTCGCCGTGGTCACGCGTGGCGCTCCGGGGAGAGGGCGGGCAGGCGGTGGACGTTGGCGGGCAATGGTGCTCTGCGGAGCTCGTCCAACTCGATCCGGAGGCCCTGGATGACCTGGGTGTAGAGATCATCATGGTCCCTGCCGCCCCGATCTCGGCGTGGGTCAGGTGCAGGCTCGCCATCGAGGCGCTGATCCCGCCGCCGGCCCGCCGCACCTTCTCCGACGCGCGTGAGCCCCACGGGTTCTTGTAGCGCGGCACGCCCCCGAGCCGGTCGATGTGGTCCAGCAGCCAACCCCGCTCCGCGCGGCCCGGTCGGCTTCGTCGACCTCTCCCGCCCGCGAGAGTCGCAGGTCCTCGCGGGCGGTGCGAATCCGCGTGGCGGCGGCCCGCAGGTCCGACCCGGCTTCGTCGTGGTCCGGCGAAACTCCGGCTCGGTGTAACTCGGCACCTTCACCCCGGGCTTGGGAACCTTCAGCTGGACCAGACAGGCCGCGAACTCCCGCGAGGCGGTAGGCGCGAACCGCAAGATCGAGCGTCCGAGTGGATCGCTCGCAGGCCCTCCGGGGCGGTCGGCGGGTTCTCCAGTGCCGCCAGGTAGCGGGTGCGCGGGAAGATCCTCCCCCGGTCCCGCGGCCCCAGGACGTCCAGCGACACCGCGCCCGCCCCCGTCCACCAGCGCGACCCGGCGTCGCGCCAGCACCTGGTGCAGCAGCATCCGGCCAGCTTCTCGCAGCGGCTCAGCCACTGAGAAGGCGAACGGCCGCCGCGCGCTCGCCCTCTCAGCAGCCCAGCGCGCCGGCCAGCACCGGGCGGGGCGTCCGCGGCGGCCCCGCCCGCCTTTCGCGCAGGCCGGCGCGAGCCGGGCCGTGTAGTACGACCGCCCGCTGCCCTCGTCGGGAAGCTCGGGCAGCAGCACGCCCGCCCACTCGAACAGCCTCAGTCCTGTCCCGTAGAGGCCGTCGGCGAAGGCGCAGTCCCGCTGGGTGTTGCGCCCGCGCAAGCGCGCGATCTCCCGGCCACTCCGATCGAGCCCGCCCAGGCCACGTCTCTCCAGCAGGCGTAGCCGCCTGGGTCGAGCCACTTGACTCCGCAGTTGCGCACCACGTGAGGTGTCGCCTCGAACGGCGCCGCCTGCGCGGTGTGGGACCGGCGCAGCACCACCCTGGTCACCGGGTTTACCACCTGGTGGCATGGCTCGGCCCACTCGTAGAAGGCGTTGACGGCGCCCAGGTCGTCGAGCACCGTCGATCCGGTCACCCGCGCAGATTTCGCCTGGTCTGTCATCCGCCAGAACTTGAGCCCGTCAATTTCCTCCAGGCCGGCCCTGTTCCAGCCGACGCCGACCGCGTTGAGGAACCCGATCCAAAGGCCCAACCCATAGCCGTACTTCTCACGGGTGCCCTCTCGAAGCGGTAGCGGTGGGCTGAGCACCTCAGCTCCTGCGGCGCGACTGGCCTGTCAGCCATCCGGTGACTAGGACTCGCTAGTCCAACTCGCCATACGCCGCCACCCGAGATCCTTTCACTCTCGATTCGAATGACCTCTCTAAGATAGGCTTCCACTCACGCACCTCGCATATGAAGTCTTTTCAATAGGGCAATCACTGACCATTGGAGTCACAGGGGAGATGAGAGGTTCATGGCGAAACCGTCCTACAAGGTGCCGAGTTCGCTGAACAGGAGCTTCCTCGACCACGAGATCACACTGAGCAAGGGAGGTTGGGCAGCGAAGCCCTCGCCGATCAAGCAGCTGCTCTTCTTCGGCGGCGGCCTCCTCGCTCTGCTGTGGTTCAGCACGTCGACGTTTGTCGCGAGCTCGGGCCCAGTCGCCATCACATTCTTCGCCCTCTGGGGACTGGCGGCGATCGTCTACTTCGGTGGGCTGATGGAGACGAAGGAGCTGCGCATCATGCGGGTGCCGGCCTTCCTGGCGTATCTGCCCCACAAGGCCCGGCACGTCCTCGCCCGTCGTAGCTCGAACCCGACGGACTTCTACTCGATCGTCGGCATCGACGGGATCGACGAGGACGGGCTGATCCGCTTCTCCGACGGCGGCGAAGGCCGGGTCTACCTGATCGTCGGCTCGGCGAGCTATCTGCTCTTCGACGAGGACCGGATCGGGATCCTCGACCGGGTCGACTCCTTTTGGCGCAAGATCGAGACGACCTGCGAGCACACCTTCATCACGACGAAGGAGCCGCAGCGGGTCTACCACCAGGTGGCGAACCTGGAGCGACGCAACCAGGCTCTGGAAGTTCGTGACCCCGACCTGCTCGAGCTGCAGAACGAGCAGTACGACATCCTCACGCAGCACGTGGGCGGGAAGTTCCCCTCGATCCACCAGTACCTGCTGCTCAAGGGCAAGAACGCCGATGCACTGCGCAAGGGGCACCAGGTCTTCCAAGCCGAGGTCGGCGGCTCCACTTTCATGATCAAGGAAGCCGCAAGGCTCGACCGCGAGGATGCGGAGCCGATGCTGCGGGCCTTCTACCAGGGCATCGACGACGAAGTGCCCAGTCTCAAGGCGTCGCCGAACTGAACGGCGTCAGGCCGACCGACACGACCAGGAACGAACGAAGGACACCATGGCGCTGAAGACGAAGGTCCGGACACAGCTCGGCATCCCGGGGAAGAAGCCTGACGGGACGTATGACACCGCGGGGCCTGTGGTCGATGACCCGCGCGCGGACTGCGTTGCTGAGGCTGAGGGCGTGCGGGGCAGTGAGGCAGCTGACGGCTTCGTCGATGAGGCCCCTGAACCGAAGAAGAACTGGTGGCAGCGCCGCCGGGAGGTCAAGCACCTCCAGGGCACGTTCGACGCCCATCCGCATCTGCTCGCACTGAAGCCGAAGGAGAAGTACCTCTTCCGTTCCGACTACTTCGAGGTCGACAGCTCGGTCGCCTGCATCCTGGCGTACTTCCACGACGACGCCGCGCACGACGACTTCGCAGCCTTCTGGGGCATCGGCCGGATCCCGGACGGCCTGGACGAGCGGGTCACCGCGATCGTGCTCGAGCAGGTCAAGCGGATGGACGACAAGTGGATCGACTCATACACGAAACAGTCGGAGAAGCTGGAACGCCTCGATATCAGCGAGCAGGAGGAGACGGGCACGACCTCCTCCAAGCGCAAGGCCGCGAAGATCTCCGGTGACCTCGGGATAACGATCGGAGAGCTCCAGGACGGCGCGAGCTATCTCTCCGTACACAACCGGCTCTTCCTCAAGGCCCCCGATCTGGCGACCCTGGACGACACGGTCGACCGGGTCACGCGCCTGTACATCGACCGCTTCGGCACGCTGAAGGCTGCGCCCTATGCCGGCGAGCAACGCCAGGAGCTCTCGGGCCTGTGGAAGAACAACGAGAAGAAGAAAGGCAAGGGCTTCCACTTCACCTCGACCGAGCTGGCCGGCTCGTACTCGCTGGTGACCAACGGCCTCAACGACAAGGGCGGCGAGTACGTCGGCTACATGGTCGGCGACGTCAACAACAGCGCCGTGCTCATGGACGTCGACGCCTACGAGCACCACGTGATCGTCGCCGACGCCACGCTCAGCGAGTACCTCGACCGCCAGCGGGTGGCCAACATGTGGTGCTCGAAAATCTCGCAGGCCACGCTGCTGAACAACGGCCAGGTCGTCCACCTCGTCCTTGACGGAGCGAACCTCGACAAGCTCGGCCCGACGTTCGAACGGCTCACCTCGCGCGTGGACCTGAACCAGGGCGATGTGAACATGTTCGAGATGTTCGGCGAGGAGGAGGACGAACTGACGGTCTTCTCAGCCCAGATGGAGAAGCTCAAGCTGATGTTCGAGCAGCTCTACGAGACCACCGATGGTGCCGTCGGCTCGATCATCCGCAGCGCCCTCGAAGACACCGCCACGGACTTCTACATCGAGCAGGGTATGTGGCGGCACAACGCCAAAGAGCAGCGGCACCGCCTGCGGGTGGTGAACATCCCGCATGCCCAGGTGCCGCGTCTTCAGATGTTCATCTCCTACCTGGCGACCGCGCACAAGGCACTGCTGAACTCCACCAGGACCGACGCGGACCAGCTGCGCGCGTACAACGTGCTCAAAGGCATCGCCAACGCGATGCTGAGCACGAACGGCGACCTCTTCAACAACCACACGGCCTCGGCTGTGGACGGGGTCCGGGACTCCCGACGCGTGGTCTACGACTTCTCGCGGCTCATGCGCCGCGGCAAGGGCGTGGCGATGGCACAGCTGGTGAACATCGTCGGCTTCGCCGTCGGCAAGCTGGGACTCGGCGACACGGTGATCATCCACGGCACCGAACACATCGACGACCGGGTGAAGAGGTACATCCAGGATCAGTTCGACCACATGCACGAGCGTGGCGGCCGGGTGGTCTACAGCTACAACGACGTCGACAGGATGCTGGCCGACAGCGACTTCAACAAGTTCGACGCCGCGGACTACACACTCGTCGGCCCGATGCGCGACGGAGCGGTGGCGGAGTACCAGAAACAGCTGCACCAACGGATCCCCCCGGATCTCGCCCAGCTCATCACGACCAAGGGCGAGAACCTCACGTACCTGCGCCGAGGCGTCTCCAACGTGGTCTTCCACCTGGATCTGGCTCTGGGGATCAATCCCTACCGCGAGGCCCAGCGCAGGCGGGTCCGCCTGGAGGCAGCCAAAGCCGCAGAGATGGCGCGGATGAACACGATCATGCGCGACAAACCGGCGCCTGGCGCGAACCTGACCAGCGTTCGGAAGCACAGCACGGACGGTAACGATACAGCTGACGCGGACCAGGACGACGCGAGCAGGCGTAACGACGGCAAGAGCCTGCGGCAGCCCAAAAACGGCGCAAGGCGACCAGCAGAGAAGACCAGGCCGAAGAAGTTGGTCAAGACATGAGCGGGGCCAGCACCGATACGAGGGCGAGGAGTAGGGGAGCAACGATGAACGGGACGATCACGGCGGTGGAGCGGCTGCGTGCCTGGGCCGGCCACGGCGGTGGTACGGTCCGCCCGGGTCGGCTCACACGCGGGCTCGCCCTCGTACTCCTGGCGACGCTGCTCGTGTCGGCCTTTATGCTGGCGACCTCTTCGCCGGCGTCCGCGGATGACAAGAAGGAGCGCGACAACTACAGCCTCTACCAGCTGACCTCGAACGCGAGCTCGTACTTCAGCGAGAAGAACTCGCCGCAGAACGACAAGGGCATGCACGAGAACTGGAAGCCGGTCACGTCCAGCCCGGCTTCGGGCGGTTCCATGCTCGGCTACGCCGACCCGGAGTTCAGCCAGGGCAACATCGTGGGCTGGTTCTTCGCCGAGGTGTCAGGGTCCTCGCAGACCGTGACCTACGAGACCCTGGCCGCGAAGGATGACAAGAGCAACGCGAAGTACTCGGGCATGCTCGACTATGCGCACTTCGGGGCCGCGAACGCTGACCTCGGCCTGGACACGATGTCCTCAGGTATCGGCGGCCAGATCGTAAGCGTGATCGGAGGGTCGATCATCTGGATCCTCTACGCCCTGGCGCTGGCGGTCGGCACGTTGTTCTACGTCATCATCCAGTTCCTGAAGCTCATCAACCCCTTCATGTGGTTCTACAGCGCCGTGGCGGCGATCAGCCCGGCTCTTGCCGAGGGCATGACCGGAGGTGATACCGGAGGCGGCGCGCTTGCGGGTCTGCAGCACTGGATCAGCGGCTGGTACGGCCTGCTCGTCGACATCGCATGGCAGGCGCTCGTGCCGATCTTCATCAGCTTCCTGCTCATCGGGCTGGTCCTGTTCAAGAAAATGGACCGGGGCTCGGCAATCAAGAAGCTCACCGTGCGCGTCGTCTTCATCGGCGTCGGCCTGCCGCTCGTCGGCTCGATGTACTCCAGCGTGCTCAACAAGTTCGACGACTCCGTTCTCGGTCAGCACGCCGGCCCGACGCGCGTCGTGCTGAGCACCTACGTCGACTTCGAGGCATGGATGATGAATGACCGTCTCGGGGTTCCGGACCAGGCCACTGTTTCCTGGAACGGCGACCAGGCGAGCCCGGACGCGATGATGTCGGTCCGCACGAGCGCGCTGGCGATCAACAAGCAGTCCCACGGGGCGACGTTCAACAGCATCAATATCGGAACGAAGGCCAATGACGCCGAGTCCGCGTGGAAGGAGGGCACGGTCTCCGTCACCGGCGGCAATGCTTCGGACGACTTCAAGGCTGTGTTCTCCACCTTCGGGATCATCGGCAAGTACATCGCCAGCAGCGAGGTAGCAGCCTCCGACTTCGAGTCGGGGATCAAGAGCTCGATCACACAGCTGGACGAGAGTTCGGATGTCAAGAAGAGCTGGTTCGTCGACAAGAACAGCTACGGCGACGTAGAGAAGTTCGGTGAGGAGAAGGGGCCGAAACCGGTCAATCACCCAGTGATCTCGACCGACAGCACGGGTCTGACCTCCTCTCGTCCCGGTCAGGACTCGACAGTCTTTACCACGACGGGGACAAAGGCAGGCTGCGGCTTCACGGTGGGCAAGACGCCCTCCTCGTGCAACCTGTCCCCGCTGACGGCGTACAACTACCTCAACACCGGGTTCAGCTCCAGTTCGTTGACCATGTACTCGTCGAACAACGCCACCAGCGGGTTCACCCGTGAGAACCACATGGCCGTCAGCCAGGTAGGCACGGGGCCGGCGAAGTTCATGTACTGGGGCAACGCGGCCACGGTTCTGGGCTCCATCGTCCTGCTCGGCTTCTGGTACGCCATCGGCATGCTGGCAGGCTCGGTCAAACGGATCTTCGGCTTGGTGGCCGCCGTGCCCTTCGCGACGCTGGGCGCGCTGCAGGCGATCGCCAAAGTGATCGTCTACTCCACGGCACTGATCCTGGAGGTCCTCATCACGCTGTTCATCTACCAGTTCGTCTCGGAGTTCCTGATCTCCGTCCCGGGCATCATGGCTGGACCCGTGTCGAGTTTCATGAGCCCCGGCGGCCTGTGGGGTAGCGCTGTGCTCGGCGGGATCATCGTGGTGATCCTCACCCTGATCTCCTCGCTGGTGATCATTGGCATCACCTTCGCTCTACTACGGGTTCGCAAAACTGTGCTGCAGGCGATGGACGAGGTGGTCACCAAACTCGTGGACAAGTTCCTCGAGACGAACAGCACGCCGAAGCCGGACAAGGGTGGGCTGATGCCTGCTCTGGCCGCGGGTGCGGGGGCTGGGGCGGGTATGGCCATGGGCAACAAGCTCGCCAACGGGTTCAACAGCGGGACCAGCGGTCCGGTACCCCCGAGCACGGGCAAGCCCGCGGGCAAGACTGCGTCGACGAACGCCGGCGGCACGAACGGTGACACCATGGGGCTGACCACTGGTCAGCAACCTCTGGCCCTCGGGGGTGACGGCCAGGAGGGACCGGGTAGCCCAGTGCTGGATGGTGGTCCTGATGGTGGCTCCGACGGCAGCAGCGGCGTCAAGACTCTTCCGGGTGGCAGTGGTTCCGCCGGTGCTCACGGCGACGGGCCCGACGGCAAGGGTGGTCCCTTGCAGCTGACGAGTGGCGGAGCGGGCAGCTCGCACTCGGACAAGCAGACGGCGCAGGGGTTGCGTAACCAGGGCGGCTTGTCGAACCTCGGGTACACCTCGGACGGCAACAAGGTCATCCCCGGCGCGGTTCTGGCCTCGTCCACGGATCTGTCGGGGCCTCGCCGTGTCGCTCAGGGCCAGAGCGGTGCGGGTAGCACCGAATCTGTTCCGACCGGCACAGACCGTAAGGCTGGCGCTGGCCAGAAGGGCCCGACGCACAACCGGCCGGCTACACCGCAGCGCTTCAGCGGCGACGCTGCGCCTGCCCCGGCTCCTGCTTCCGGGCATCCGGTCGCCCCGAGCGCGCATCCGACGCGCCTCGCTCAGGGCACCCCCGCCCCGAAGCGGCTGGGAGCTGGCACGTCGGATCCTCGCCCCGTGGCCACTCCGGCCTCGGGTCAGACTCCGGCCGCCCCTGGTCCGCGGACTCCGACTCGGACGCAGGCAGCGCATCAGCCGGGCTCGACCCAGGCGGCAACGCCGACGCCGCGCCAGGCGCCCGCACCGCAGCCTCCGGCTCCTACGCCGAACCCCTCACCGCGGCAGGCCCCGGCTTCGCATCCTCGTTCGCGCCGGGTTGCCGATCCGTCCCCTCAGAACGTGGAGACCCCTGAACCGCAGCAGTCGCCGACGGGGCATCCTCGTCAGGGCCGGCGCGAGGAGTCACAGGACTGATCGTCCGGTCGAAGGCGAACGTGGGGGACTGACGCACCCGGTGCGAACGATCATCGCGATCGTTCGCACCGGGTGCGTCAGTCCTTCGAACAGTACGGGGAGAAGGAGCGGGGCATGGGGCCCGGGCCGAGGCTTCACGGCAAGTTCGGCTTCGGCTCGGCCTGCTCTCCTTCTGTGCATAGGTGCGACCCTTACCGCCCCCTCTCATTCGAGCTGAGGCTGCATCATCTTGCCGAGTTCGCGCTCGGCCATGACATGCAGCCGGCGCGCCACGTCTGTGCGCCGCGCATCAAGCAGCCAGGACGACATGGCGGTCTGTGACTGACTTCCCGGGCCCGGGCCCTACCCTCGACGGATGACCAAAAGCAACGAGATACCGGCGGGCGAGAGCACAGAAGCGCAGGATCTGAACGTCGAACTGGAGAGGTACTTCGCCTTCCTCCGCGACATCGGTGCCGCAAACCAGGACCCGGTCCTGAGCCGCATGGCCGAGTACGCCTACGGGTACGGGACGGCCAAGCTCGAGGACGGCGACTGGGCAGATGCCGCCAAGCAGCTCACCTGGCTGGTGAACGAGGCGTTCCGGTACGAGGACGCGACGGCTATCCCGGGTGCTCCGCAGGGCTGCTGACGCGCCCTACGCGGCGGGCCTCCGGCACCCGGACCCGCAGGTTGGCACCAACGGAATCGATCGCCGCGTGCACATCGGGCACGAGCGCGAGTACCGCGTCGACGGGAGCCTCCGGGTCGGCCTGCACCGCGGCCAAGGCTTCCAGTTCGATGAGCGTGGTCAGGTGATCCCACCACGCCTTCTGCTTCTCGCCGTGAACGTACCGACCGGTGAGCACTTCCAGCGGGCTCAGCGGCAGTCGGTCGTCGGGCCTTCCAGCCGGGATCAGGACACCGCCCTGTAGATCTGCCCCGGGGAGAGCGGCGAACTGCGGGCGTTCATCCAGGGCCACCTCCGCTGGAGCCCGAAAACGAGACAATCCACCGTAGACGCCAGAGGCTTGATCAGCTAAGGAGAGACAGAACCCCATGGACGCGATACCCACGGGATTCTGTGCTGCGCGGCCGGCCGAGTGAAACGTCGACGCTACTTCCGGCACTTGACCTTGAAGCCGCCCAGCAGAGCCTTGCCGGCATCAGAGTTGTCACGTACGTACGCGCTGCCGCTGATGCTGATCGAGGTATCGCTGGTTGAGATGGACTCGCTGCCGGTCCGCTTGTTGCGGCTGTCCTCTCCGGTGACCGTCCAGATGATCTGGGACCGATCCTTGTTGAACTCGCCAGTACTGGTCACGCCCGGCTCCTCGTAGACACCATCGCAGGTGTACTCATGATGCGAGATGCTGTTGCCCTTGACGACCAGCTGGCCGAGTTCGGATGTGCCGTTGACGTCCTTGACGTAATAGGTACCGTCGAGCTTGCCCGCGCTGTCGCTGCTTGCGCCGCAGGCGGTGAGCATGAGTGAGCCCGCGGCCAGGGCCGAGATGGACACGGCGACCGTGGCCCGCACCCTACGTGCGGTCCTGGTGATGCTCACGGCGATCCCCCTTCATTCGTTCCGGATAGTCCGTTTGAGATAGAAGGCCAGTCAAAATACCCATGTGCAGGTTACTTTGGCAGATCGGGACCGCCTCTCAGGCGCCCTCCCGGAGGCTGTTGAGCCGATGCTCAGTCAGTGCCAGGGCGACCTCGCACTGACTGAGCGCGTGTTCGCCGTCCTGGATGCGCCACCGCAGACGCTGCACGGGCGGGGCACTTGCTTCTTGGACTGCCGCGTCGCCGAGTTCACGCAGCTCTGCGTACGCCCCCTGCAGCTGTTCCTCGTGGTGCGCTGACCGGACCCTGAGACGGCCAGCCCGCTCTCCCCACCAACGCACCCGCGACTCGCGGTCGAGAGTGGTCTTCCCCTCGATCCAGGCACGGAGCTCGGTTGGGTCGACGTCACCCGGGAGCCCGGTGGCGAAAGGCCCCTCGGGCTCCGGCATGTCGATAGGGATGTGCGACAGCAGCACCGCGGGGGTCGTGTCGAGCACATAGGCGATCGCGACAAGATCGTCGACGGTCACGGGGCGAGCACATCGCTCCATCTCCGCGATGGCGTCGGCCGAGATCGGATGATCGAACATCAAGAGCACGTAGGCCAGTTCGTCGATGGTCAGCTCGCGCAGTTGGCGGTAGTGGGTGATGGCGTCGGACACAGCGAGGGCCGTGGGAAGGGGCGATGGCATGGAGCGATCGTAAGTGAGTAAGAACTCGCGCAGATAGGCGCGGTGGCGCCCCGGCAGCAAAGCAGGCACAGACCTTGGCGATCATGGAGTTGCAATGCTCTGTGATCGCTCGGCTCGATCCGCTGCACAGCCGGGCCGCGGTGCGGGAACGGCGGCCGGTGGTACGCCCGGCCGAGGCCGTCCGCCCCGGAGAAACCGTACTCCAGACGCAGGCCCTGCGGGCGGGCGGTACCGACGACCGCCTCCACGCCGGTGGGGGTGGCGTGGACCTCCGTCGTCCAGGAGCGCCGGTAGTCGCCTGTCTGAACTCCCGGGCCGGGGCGCCCGGACGCTCCGGCTCGGATCGCGGTCTCCAGGAGCATCGCGTGATGCCGTACCACCGCCGTCGCTGCCGGCACCGCGACGGCGGCCCGTGCCTTCAACTGCCCGGCCAGAACCCCGGCGTTGCTGCTCACCTGCGCCATCAGCCGTCAACCACGCCGTGCTCGCCGGGCTGCGGCACCCCGAGCGCCCACTCGGTGAGCTGGACGAGCAGCGCACGCACGAACTCGTGCGGGCCGCCGTCGAGAAGGTCGTGCCGCGCGAGGACAGAGCGTTCGATCTCGGCGGGGTCGAGGGCGCGCAGGAACGCGGCGGCCGCGGGGCCCGGGTCCGGGGCTTCGCCGACGACGACGCGCGCAGTGCCCTCCCACTCGGGGGCGGAGGTTGGGCGCAGCAGCAGCTGGAGCTCCGGCAGCTGCCCGGCGGTGTGCCGCAGCTCGTAGGAGTGGGCCTTGTCGGCGATGTCGTGGTCGTCGATCTCCAGACGGGCGGTCGGGCCGGTCGCCTGGATGCGGACATGCCGCTGCTCAGGGAGGGGTTGGTGGGGATCATGGTCCCGAGCGTAGAAGCCGCGACAGACACCCCGGGGTTACACGGGCTGGCACCACGCCCGGTCACCACCGCCGGTCCACGGAAGTCCCGGACCGCGAGTGGGAGCAGCAGCCCGACCAGCCGTGGTGGGCAAAGTTGGGCCTCGGCGACGACATCTGACCCGGTGGCAGGGCGGGTCAGGTGCCGGTGTGGGGCCTCGGGTAGCCCTGCCGCTCGCATGTGGCGGCTTCGTCATCGAGGGCGGCCACGGCGCCCGCTTCCCCGAGTACATCCGTCAGCATGACCGCGATGCAGACCGCGAGCATGTGGATGCGGTCCGCGAGCCCGAGGTCGGTCATCGCTTCGCTGAAGCTCACCTCCGTCGTGGCGATCCGGCGTACGGCGGTCGTCGTCTCGAACTCGGTGTCCACGGGCGCCACCGCGGCCACCGTGTGGAGGTCCGTCACGTTCATGGGCGGCTCCCCCAGCTCGCCGAGGAGGTCGTGGTAGTAGTAGTAGTAGTAGCCCAGCAGGGCGAGTACGAACCCGCGTCGTTCCTCGTCCAAGCCGTCGAGGCGCGTCGCGACCTGCGCTCGGTCCCGGGTCAGGTAGGCCCTCGTCAGGTCTATCCCCCGCCATTTCGCGTCCACCATCCACGGGTGGTCTGTCTCCGTCACGCGTCCACCTCTACCGGACGTGCGGGCTCTGTGGAGGCCTTTCCGGGTTGGTTCACCAGTTCGGGGTGGCGAGGGCGATTCAGTGGATCCGAGGCAGCACGACGGCCGGCGGTGGCGTCCTGCCCGTGCACCGGCGACGGCCATTTCGGACAGTTACCTATGGGGACAGTAAGCGAGCCTGCGGGCCCGTATCCGAAGTGCCCGCCGACCCCACTGGCCCGCCGGGCACTTCGCCCCGTACGGCGGGACGCGGCTACCCCTGGAGCGGGATGGTGTCGACGGTGTCCCAGCAGATCCGCCGGCCGAAGAGGTCGTTGCGGCCGGGCAGCGGGCCGTGGAGCCAGTAGACCTCGATGATGATGATCCGGTCCACGGTGAACGGGGCGTGGCCGGGACGGACGCGGTGGATGGCCTGGGCGAGTTTGTCGGTGTCGGTGTCGGCGGCCGCGTAGGCGGCGGTCATGTGGAGCACGCCGAGCGGGTAGTCGGTGGAGTCCGGGCCGAAGACGCGGTGGACGGCGCCGCGGATACGGTGCTGGAGGGCGGCGAGTTCGCCGTCGGGGTGGAGGTCGAGGCGTACGCCGGTGCGGTAGGCGATGGGCGAGCCGGCCCCTGACCCGGGCGGTGTTCCTGGCCGAGCAGCTGCTCGACCTGGTGGCCGGCGAGGAGGTCTGCACCGAGGTCGCCCAGGCGCGGGCCATGGCCCGCGGGCAGGACCCGCGCCGGACCCGGCAGGTCCTGCAGGATCGCAAGCGCTGGTATCAGCCCCACCAATGGGACCGGCACCTGCTGGAGGACCTGATCGGGGCGGATCCCGAGGCCGCGGCCACCGCCGAGCAGGCCGACTGCCTGCAAGCCTTGCTCCCGCGTGTGGCCACCCGGCCGGGCGAGCGGCCTTCCTCTGCCGTGCTGCCGGATCGGCTGCTGCCCGTCCCGGGTGTGCTGGAGCGGATGCTCACGATCGACGAGGGCGGAGAGTGGCAGTTGGCCCCACTCAAGGAGGAACTGCGGGAGATCGTCTGCGCCGCGCTGCCCGCCTACGCCGCCGCCGAGGGTGAGGCCGACGAAGTACCTGCTGCGTCCACGGTGCCGGTGCAGCGCGCACCCGGCGGGCTGGAGCCGGGGCGGGCAGTCACGCGCATCGAGGCCACCGCGGGCGTCCTGCACGCGCCGATGATGAAGACGTGGCTGACGGCCATCGTCCACACGATGTTCGACCTGACGGACCGGGCCGGCGAGCTCGCCGGGCACGGCATCGAGGCCGCCTCCAAACTCGCCGACGCGATCGGCCACCAAGGCGCCGGTACCGTCGTCCCGTTCGGCCCGCTGGGCCGCCAGCTGGGCGGGTTCCGCTTCGAGGGGCTGGACGACCCCGGCGCCCACGCGAGTTTGAAGATGGAGGTGCTGCGCGCCGACCCCCATACCGAGACACAGTTCCTCGGCAGCATCGTCTCCCTCGCCCTGAGCGGCCGCCAGCGTACCGTCCTGGGCATGTCCGCCACCGGCTTCATGCCGGGCGCGGCACGCACCCATCTGATCGCCCGCCCCGACTGGGCCATGCCCGACACCCTTGCGGGCGACCTGACCATCTTCAACAGCACCCCCATCGCCGACGGGAAGCTCCTGGCCGTCGGCAGCACGCCCTACCGCGAACGCGACCAGCGGGTCGTTTCGCTGGCCGCCGGCTACGCGCCGGGTCTGGTGCGCGACCTGGCCCGGCTGACTGCGGATGAGCGCACCCGGCATCGCGCGCGGGCCCTGATCACCGTCAACTCCTACCGGCAGGCCCGCCTTTTCGCCCAGACCCTGTACGACACCGCGCTCGCCCTCGGACGGCGGCTGCGGATCTACGTCGCCGTCGCGGACACCCCGGATCCCTCTCTGCCGCCGGTCTGCGACGCGATCGGCCAGCTCACCCGGGACCGTTTCGCGGAACTGGCCGACCTCGACGGCGAAGTGCTCATCTCGCCGCTGCCGCGCACCGAGCGGGGCCTGAACGTGCTGACCGTGTTCGAGGGCGTCGCCGTGTCGGCCATCACCCTCATCGCCATGGGCGTGCGGCCGGTCATGCCGGCCGACGGCCCGGCGGTGCTGGCGGCCAGTGTCGCCGCCCGGGCCTGGTGCGACACCGTCCCCGGCGGCGACGCCGCGGCCGTCCTGGCCCGGGCCCGCGCGACTGCCGACGCGCACCTGCGCCTCAACCTCAACGCGCCCAAGCGCTTCTCCGCCCTGCCCGACGAGCTGAAGTACGAACTCGTCGCCACCCTCCTGGGACAGAGCGTCCAGTTGGCTGGCCGCGGACGCCGCGGGCAGACCCACGTCGAGCTCCACTTCATCGACGGCGCCTTCCACGACCCCACCTGGGGATCCGACCTGCCCACCCTGGTCCGGGGCCTGCTTGAGCAGTCCCCGCAGGACGACCTCGCCCAGCTCGGCAGCTGCTACGGCCACACCATCGAGGAAATCGCCGAGTACGCCCACGCCCAGCACCTGCTGCCCGCGCTGCGCGCGGGCTTTGACGCCTACCTGGGAGAGTACGCATGAGCCGCCCGCTGGACAGCGTCGCCCGCAAGCAGGCCCGCCTGCTGCAGTTCCGCACCGCCCCTGCCGACCTGGGGAAGGTGATCGCCTACCGGCCCGACGCCCCCGTCATGGACCTGGCCGTGGAGCTTGCGCAGGAGTACAAGCGCACCGTCGGTTCCGGCCTGGACGTGCAACCGCCCTACCGGGCACTGGAGTGCGTCCTGCGTGCGGCTGCGGGCACCTGGGCGCGCTGGCAGTGGAACGACGGCTGCTACGAACTCCTGTGCGCTGCGCCGATCAGCACCGAGAACCGGCGCGACGTCTTCAGCTACTGGGCCGAGGCCGTGGTCCCCGGCCCGCCGTCCTGCCCCAGCCACCGCGCGCCGGCAAGCGCTCGCGCGGCTGGTGGCCGGGCGAACTTTCCCGCTGGCGCCTGGCCGAGGAACTCGCCGCCCTAGACTGGCCCCGCAACAACGGCACCCCTGTCCGCTTCGCCCTGTGCACCGACGGCCGCCTGGCCGCGGTCGGCCACGAGTTGCCCGCCGAACCCGACCGTAAGGGCATCGTGCGCCACCTGCTGCCCCGTATCACCATCGGCACCGCCGCCAGCGGGCACTCCCGGCGCCACGCGCTGACCGTGAACGCCGCCACCACCCTCCTCGCCACCTCCTGGAAGGGTGTCGCCACCGTCCTGCTGGCCAACCCCGACCAGCCGCTCGTCGTCGCCGCAGCCACCGACGGCCCGCCGTGGAAGCGCCGTCTGAACGTCCCTGCGGTTGCCGCCAGCCGCCGCCTGGCCACCCTACCCCGCCTGAGCTCGAACGTGCCGTCCTTCCCCGAGCACCTCGCCGACGACGCCCTCGCCGGTACCGCCCTCGGGCCGGTCTGGGCCGTCGCCCCGGCCAGCGTCCGCACCCCCGGCCTGGGCCGCGGACACGGCATGGAGTTCTTCCGCCGCGTCGAGGAGGCCATCGACACCAGGTGCGAGAAGTACAGCCACCGCAGCCCCGTGTTCATCGAGGTCCCCGGCATCAAGGTGCCACCCACCGAGAGCGGCTCACGCATCAGCAGACCGATCCCCCTCGAACGGATCCCCGCCGCTCTGGACGCCGCCGGCGTGGGTACCCTCCTCGTTCCCGTCCTGTGGAGCACCGACGAGGTCCGCGCCCGGGTGAAGGCCGCGATCGCCGCCCAGTGGGGCCTGGGCGAGGACTGGAAGGCCGTCGAAGGCGTCGCCGAACCCGCAGCTGGCGGGCGTATCGAGGTCGTCTTCCTCCACGACAAGGCCGGCGCCCTCGGCCACGGACCGAGCACCAGCGCCGAGCGCGAGCGGGACCTGGCCCAGATGCTCGCCCCTTACACCCGCGAGGACACGCGCGTCGCGGCGATCTGCGAGACCGACTGGGACCCCGAGCGCTGGTACCCGAGCGTCGAAGCCCGTGAGAAGGCCGAGGCCGAGGACGGCAAGTGGCCCTCCAAGCAGGCCCTCGCGCGCCTCTCAGCGACCTCCCAGTACATCAAGCAGGCTCCGCCACCGATCCCCACCCACACCCGGGAGGGCAAGCCCTACAACGAGAACTACCGGGCGAAGAAAGTCGCCTCCCGCCAGAGCGGCCTCGACAGCTCGACCGCGAACGTGCTGCGCGAGATCCTCAGCGGCGTCGGCGCCACCGACCACCGCCTGGGCGCCGCGTTCGGCAAACTGCCGCTCGAGAACTGGTGGCACATCGGCATCCACGTCCGCCGCCACGCCAGGAGCCACACACCCGGCAGGCGCCGCACCACCGAACCGGCACCGATCACCGCCACCCTCACCGCGATGCGCCCCACCGGAGGGAAGGACGACTCCTGGCAGATCTGGGCCTACAGCCCACAGGCCGGGCAGTGGCTGCCCCTCAGCCCGGCCACCACCGCCCTGCACGCCACCGACCTCGCTTGGGACGTCAGCAGCTATCCCACCACTGGAGACGAGACACTCCAGGCCCGCGCCGCCGCGGACATCGTCGAACAGGCCCTCATCGCCACCCGCACGCAACTGCCCGAAGCGGCCCCTGCAGTGCTCTACCTCGACGGTGACTCCGCCGAGTACATCTGGGCCGGCCTCACCGACGAAGCCCTGGGCCAGGACCCGCCCCCCGGCATGCCCCGCCCGGCGTCCTGGCTGCCCGGCCACAGCCTCCCCCGCGCCCAACGCCCCCTGGCCACCGTCCGCGTCATCGGCGACCTGGAACGCATCGGCCGCCCCACCGGAGCCCACATGCGCACCGGCGACGGCACCTGGCGCGCCACCGACACCACCAACAGCCTCTTCCGACTCGCCACCGACGACGGCACCCACACCTACCCCGACCTCCTGCTCGTCAACGTCCCCCGCACCTGGGCCGCCGGCCCCGCCGGCCGCTTCGGCAAGGACGAGACACGCTTCGACAGCGGCAGCCAGGGCAAGAACGGCTACGCCCACACCGCCACCCGGTTCACCGTCATCGCCCAGAGCGCTGACGCCAACTGCGACCTCATCGGAGGCGTCGCCGCCGTCCTGACCAACCAGGGCATCACCTCCGACGTCCGCCAAAGCACCCCCACCCCCCTCCACCTCGCCCGCAGGATGGACACCACCCACCCCTACTACCGCCGCACCGCAGAGAACACCGAAGACGCCCCAGACGCCGACGAGAACGGGAACACCGCGCAGGAGGAGACGACCAGCCTGTAGCCCAAGATGCGGGTCGAGCGTTACCGCTTCCGCGGAGCGCAGATCAGCACGCCTTACAACATCGACGAGGTCAATCCGGACGGGGCTCGCTTCCGCCGGACCAGCCACGACGATGCGGCCTTCGTCGGCCAGGTCAGCGAATACCTCGCCTGATCCACCGGATCACGTGGAGAGCCGGATGCTCGGCCAACGGGCACGTCCGGTTCGGCGGGCGGGGACGGGAAAACCGACACCCGAGAGGGTGCACGGCGTCCCGTCCCCGACCCAACACATCCCCTTCGAGTCCGAGGCCGCGAACCTGTTCTTCCAGCTGATCTCGAACCGCTACGAGAGAGCCAGCGTGATCGTCACCTCGAACAAGCCCTTCGGGAAAGCGCACATGTTCCGGCGAACCTGTGCCAGGTGGCGCCGAAACGGGGCAGGTTCCATCGATGACGCCGGTGCTGCATGATCGAACGATGCTGGTTGAGATAGAGAAGATCGCACAATTCCCGGGGAGCCCCTTGCTGGCTCAGGTCAAGACGGCCTTCGGGCACACCGCGGTCCGCTGGTGCGGGGATCCCGCTGCTGGGCCGGGCGAGTACCACGTGGAGTGGACTGTCGACGAAGACATCGCCTGGGGGCGGAACGCCAAGCCAGCTGCCGGTTCCGGGCCCGAGGTCCGGCAGGGCGGGCACTGCGTCGTCCTGCGGGGACGGCTGAACTCCACGGAGGACGGTGCTGCCCTGTTCGACTTGGACGGCACGCAGATCCTGCTGGACCTGGCCGCTCCACTGCCGGAGGGTGTCGGCGGCACCTGGGTCGAGCTCTATGTCGAGCGAGAGAAGATCGCCCTCTACCCCTATCAACTCTGATGAGACGTCAGGTCCTCGGGGTCTCCCACTGCGACAAGCGGGTCTCGTCGATGTGGTCAGCGAGATAGATCATGGTGGCTTCGGGGCCCATGCCGAAGGCGGCGGCAACGAGCTTGGGGTCCATCGTGTTGACCAGGTCGAGCAGGCGAGTGCAGCGGATCATGCGGGGCGGGAAGCCGCAGTCGTCGAGGACGTGGCTGACATAGGCGGTGGACGCCGGCCCTCGGCCGGACTTCGTTTGGCGGGTGACCATCACGTGCGGGTTGTTGGTTCGTTGAGCCCCTCGGTGGGCCAGACAGCGTTCGACCACGCTCCACGACGCCGGGTCCAAGGGCACCGGATGCGGACGGTCGCCGAGTCGGGCGGTCCTCGCCCTCAGGTCGAGATCGCCGGTCTGGAGCATCTTGACCTCGCGACTTGAGACGCCGTGCAACAACGCAAGGACGCCGAGCAGGGCCTCGTGCGGATGGATATCCGGGGCGGTGGTCCATCGGCGGAACAGCGCACGTTGCTGATCAAGTGTCAGCGTTGCCCCGGTGAAACCGCTCGGTCCTCGGGAGGTCAGACCGCGGGCGGGATCGACGAGGACGATCTTCCGGGACCGGGCGAAGCGGAAGAACTGCCCGAGCACGACCAGTCGGCGCTTTCGGGCCTTGGGCTGGTTGGTGAGGTAGGCCTCGATGTCGTGGACGTCGGTCAGTGCCCAGTCGTGCTTGCCTCGATGACCTGCGAGGAACCGAGCGAGGTCACGCACGATGGCCAGCGCCGCCTCCACGGTCGCATCGCTGCGGGGTCGGGTTCCGGCCCGCCGTGCTCGCTCGCGCGAGTGCATCATGAAGTCGGCGATTGCCTGCACCGGTGGCCGCAGGTCCTGGGGGACGGCGTCGATTCGACGTCGGCGGCGGCCGGCCGCGAGTCGCTCGGCCTGATCGGTGACCATGGCCAGGCCGTGCATGGTGAAGAAAGTCTCCAGCGCGCGGGCGAGAGTGCCCATCGAGCGTCCTGGCCGACGGGAGCGTTCGAGCACGGCCTGGGGATGGTTGGGCTGGCCGTCCAGGAGGAGCCGCCCCAAGGAAGTGATCATCGTGCAGGCTCGGCCGACGGAGTATTTGGCAGCGAGATCGGCGGCGAAGTCCCGCAGCCAGTCCGGGGGTTGGTCAAGTTCGGCGGTGAGGTGCTCGGCTCGGACGAAGGGCCGGTCGGGGTGACGTTGCCAGCAGGCTGAGCACAGTCCCAGGCCTGTGTGTTTCCGTACTCTGCCGCACTGTTCGCAGACCCGGGGCGGCTGCTTGCCCTGCCGGGGGCGTGAGCAGGTGATGCACCGGCCGGTGTCCGCCTGGAGCACGCGTTGCCGGCCACAGCGGGGACACGCGGCCCGGGCCGCTGCCTCCTTCTGCGAGGCAGTGCAGCGGCAGCAGTAGTGCCGGTCGATGAAGCCGACCGGGGCTCCGCAGCCGGTGCAGTCGCTCTGTTTGACGCCCACGATGCCGCCCTCGTTTCCGGGTCACAGGGGAGACATCGAACGGCCCCGGGCGGAGGCCGCCTTCGGCAGGTCGGCGACCGGTCGCGGCGGGACAGCTGGCTGCTCGACGGGGGTGGTGTCGACCTCGAACAGGTCGTTGGGGGTGCATTCCAACGCGGTGCACAACGCGATCAGGGTGGGCATCTTCACCTGGGAGGGCTCCTTGCTGAACAGCGCGGACACAGACGCGGAGGACATCTGCAGCCCGGCTCGTTCGGCCAGAAGTCGCTGCAGCTGAGTGCCGGTCCACACCTCACGCTAGGCGGCGGCCATCCGCAGGCGCCATCGGATCTTCATGCGGAGCTGTCCCCCTCGGCGGTGAGCTCGCCAAGCGTCGTGGTCACCGCGCGACGATAGGCATCCTCGATGAACGTCGCGGACGGACGGACATATCTCATCGTCGAGCTGACTGTCCAGTGACCAAGGAGTTGCTGGATTGCCACCAAGTCCACGCCGCGCTCGTAGTTGTGGGTTGCGCAGGCCCGCCGCAATGCATGCGGGCTGAACCGATCGGTCGCCGGGCGGCCTTCAAGCTCCATCAGATAGCGCAAGCGGTTGCGGATCGTCCCGCGGTGCAGAATGCCGCCGGACTCGTCCGCGAACAGCACCGGCGAGTCGGGGAACTTGCCGCGGACGTCGTCGAGGAACCAGTGCAGGACGAGGTCGAGCCCGTCCAGTATCGGCACCCAGCGCGGCCTGGGGCCGGAGGTGCGGGCGCCCTTGCCGAACCGCACGTGAAGCTTGCCGAACGGGCCCCGCGTGAAGTGGACGTCCGGGCGGTCCAGAAGCGATGCCTCTTCCGAGCGCAGGCCGGCGTGATAGAGGGTTCGGAACATTGCGTAGTCCCGGGCGGCGGGTGCGTACTTGCGGGCAGTCGGCATCCGGGCCTTGAGAAAGTCGAAGAACTCCGCCACCCGCTCGGGAGTCGGCGGCGGCAGCTGGGCCGGAGAGTCGTCCCCGACATGCCGGGACGCGTTGAACTCATCGACCGGGCAGACCAGGCGGACGCCGAACCCCGCCTCGATCTCGATAGCCTTGCGGACCTGCAGGAACCGGTGGAAGCCCTTGAAGATCTGCACGTAATCGCGGCGGGTCGATACGGCCCGCCCGGCAAGGGCCAGGTCACCGACGACGCGGTCGATGTCTTCGGGGGTGACGTCCCACGCCGGCCGGCCCAGCGCGGTGAGCGTTCGCTCCAGCAGCCCGATGTCGTTCTCGACAGTCACCGGGCTGAACCCGCGGGCGCGCCACGATCCGACGAACGCCTCAACGCACTCGGCCTGAAACTCCCACGGATCGGCGGTGACCGGCTCCAGCAGAACGGCACCACCTTGGACCACCCGCAGCTGGGCTGTCACCGGCACACCTTCCTCGCACCTGACCGATCAAGGCAACACCTGGAGAATCCGGGCACCACCACGAAGACCAACGAGGACCACGGACGATGGATACGGGCCGGTGGCAGCGGCGATCCACGAAAAGGAACATGTGCCAGCCCCAGATGAGTGGGGCCAGGTCTTCGGCGACGAGACCGTCGCCGCCGCCATGATCGACAGACTCGTCCACCACGCCGAGGTCCACTCCCTCAAAGGCGAGTCCTACCGCATGCGCGGCCGCGAACTCGGCCGCACCCCGACCACCAACAACGACTGAACACGACCGCACAATGGCCCACGATTGAACCGATCAGACCGGCCCGATTTCAGCCGTTGCCGACAAGCTCGCCGCGCGCAACGCGGAGGAGGTCCCCTAGAAACCGCCCTGCACTCCCCAGCTGGGGTGTTGCAACGATCCTAGAACTCAAGGACACGGCGCGGGGGCCTGCTGCATGCCCGGGGCTCCGGTGGCGTCCAGGACGCGGCGGATCGGCTTCGGGTCGACCCGGTGCTGCCGGGCGAGGGCTTTGACGGCAGCACCAGGTCGAACGTCTCGACCACCTTCGCCGCCTGGTCCGGGTCGAGCGTGGCGGGGGCGGCTGAGCGTCTTGACGGAGGCTTCGGCAGCGGCAACGCCTCGCGGGTGTTCTCCGAGAACACGCGTAGCCCCGGACGGTCAGTCCGCATACGGAGCACTGTCGTGCTGGATCCGGGTCGTGTTCGTCAGCCGCCCGGGCGACCCCCGGGCTCGGGGCGGCGATTCGTCCGGCCACCGCTCCATAGTCTTCGCGACGAGGAGAGGACGCGGGACCGCACCGGGCGGACCCGGCCCTTTCCCCCGAGAGGAGTTCATGTGATGAACAAGGTCGTCATGGGGGTGACGGGTGCCACGATCGTGGCATTCCTGGGCACCGGTCCCGCGGCCGTCGCGGTGCCCGCCGACGGGATGCCCGCCGAGTGGTGCGACAAGCACCCCGTTCAGTGCGGCAGGGCTCCGGCCGACCGGCCCGCCCCGGCGAAGCCATCGGACACCCCGTCGGCCCCCCGGCCCACACAGCCCTCCGCCCCGTCGGACCCCCGACCCGCCGGCCCCACCGATCCGGGGCCGGTCGTCGCGGATCCGTTCAACGCGGTCACGACCGACCCCGCGATCGCGAGGCCGGGCGCCGCCGTACGCGTCCGCAGCACCGCACCGTGCCCGGGCGGGACGCAGACCGTCCAGTCGCCGGCGTTCGCGGCACCGGCGACGCTGTCCTCCGCGAGCCCCTCCGGCGAGGCGGTCGTCCCGGCCACGGTGGCGCCCGGCAGCTATCCCGTCACGGCCACCTGCGACGGCCACGTCGTCGCCACCGGCACCATCACCGTCGCGGCCGCGTCCGCTCTCCCCGCGGGCGGCGGCTGGGGCTCGTCCGCAGGCAGCGAGGGCTCCGGCGCGGCCGCGGCCGGCTACGGCGCGCTCGCGGCGGCCGGTGCCGTCGCAACGGCCTTGGCATCCAGACGGATGCGCTGCAAGCTCCGCGGAGGTGCGACCGGTGCCTGATCGCAGGCCGCGCCGGTTCCGGCGGGCCTGCGAAGCCCTGTCGGGCGCGTTGCTGTTCGTCGCCCTGGCAGGAGCCGCCCGCAACGCCCTCGTCGTTTCCGGACCACGACCGCCCGCTCCGGCGCGGCCTGCGTCCCACGCCTCGGCCCAGGACAACGGCGCACCCGCTCCCGGAGCGCAGCACGCCGACACCCCCGCCCCCATGGCCCCCTCCACCCCGCTACGGGTCAGTATCGCCTCGATCAAACTCGAAGCCCCGCTGCTGGCCCTGGGCGCCGATTCCAAGGGCGGACCGGAACTCCCTCCCTACGCCATGCCGGACACCGCGGCCTGGCTGCGCGACACCCCGACGCCGGGCGCCCCCGGAGCCGCGGTCCTGGCCGGCCACGTCGACACCCCAGAAGGGCCGGCGGTGTTCTGGAAGATCTCGGCCGTTCCCGTCGGGGCGAGCGTCGACATCACCCGACTCGACGGGTCCACCGCGACGTTCACGGTGGACCGGGTCCGCGCCTTTCCGCGCAGCACCTTCCCGGCCGACCTCGTCTACGCCCACCCCAGCGGCGCCGAACTGCGCGTCGTGACCTGCGGTGGCACCTACGACCGTGCCCGCCACGAGTACTCCGACAACGTGGTGCTCTTCGCCCATCTCACCGGCACGCACTGAGAGTGCGGTTCGCGCCGTGATGCCCGATTCGCGATCTGGTCTGGGTGAGGTGCCCTGCTCGGTGGGGTGGGCCGGTGCTCGGGGGCGGGGCTGGGTGAACAAGCCGGGCTCGGGCTATGCCGCGGGTCACCAGTCGCGGCAGGCTAGACCGGTCCGCCAGCTCCGACCCCGAACGCCGATCACCCGTCCGGTGCATCGGGGGCGCGGGGCTCGGGGTCCGGAGCCAGCCCGGCGGCCAGGCGATCGATCTGGTGCACCGCCCAGGAGGCGACCATGCGTTCGGGCGTGGCATGGTAGAGCTCTGCCAAAGCCTCCAGGGTTCGCAAGTGTTCCCTCGACAGTTCGATGGTCAGCTTTGCCGTCCACGAAGGCTCCATAGGGCCATCCTGTCGCAGATCGCCGCCTCAGTCATCGAGCACGAACCGCAGATAATTCATTTTCGACTCCGAGTATCGCTCTCGCTGCGGCGACCCGCCTGAGCTGCTCAAGGGCGGGGCTGGGTGAACAGGCCGGGCTCGGGTTCGGTGAGGATGCCGCGGGTTACCAGGCGTTTCAGCTTGGACCGGATGCCCTCAGTGTTCTTCGGCAGGATCGGCAGGTCGAGGGCCTGGCAGATGTCGCGGGCCCGCATCGGAGCGCCGGTGTCGGCGAGGACCGTGAGGATCTGCTGGTAGGCGGGGTGTTCCGGCGCCTCGGTGCGGGGCGGATCGTCGACCGGTGCCGGTGTGGGGAGGTTGGAGAGGGTCTTGCGGGTGATCTGCAGATTCTCGCTCTCGGTGTCGAGTTCGCCGAGGAGGGCGGTGAGTTCGTCGATCTGGTTCCGGAGCCGTCCGGCCTGCTCGGCGACTGCGTTCTCGCGGACGCCGATGTAGGCCAGTACGGCCTCGGCCTGGGGGATCTCACTCACGCGCTCCTCCAGGAGGGGAGGATGGCGCCGGTGAGGCGGCGGGACATGACCGACGTCATCGCCCAGAACACCCGCGAGCGGGAGGAGGCGAGCCGGTGTTCGTAGTCGCGCACGAGACGGCGGTAGAACATCAAGATCCCGTTCGTCTGTTCCACGATCCACCGCCTGGCCTGCGGGACGAAGCCCTTCTCGGCCGGGTTGCGCTCAACGATTTCCACGTCGATGCCCAGGTTCTTGCCGTGGTCGACGACGCTCTTCTTGAAGCCCTGGTCGACCAGGGCTTTCCGCACGGTGTCCGTCTGCGCGGCCACGCCGTTCAGCAGGGCGATGCCGGCGGCGTTGTCGTGTGCGGAAGCTGGCAGGGCGACGGCCTCGACGACGAGGCCCAACACGTCCACGGCCAGGCATCTCTTCCTGCCCGGCACCTTCTTCGAGGCGTCCTTGCCCGTCGTGTCGGCCGGGACGCCGACGGCCCCGTGGATGCTCTGGGTGTCCAGGACCACCAGGGTCGGGTCGGCTACTGAGGATTTCAGGGTGGGGTCGGTGGGGTGAGTGGCAGGCCGGTGCCGGCCAGGCATCCATCGATGAGGGCGGGTCGAAGTTGGATGTGCCGCAGTCCGCGTCGGAGAGTGCGGGTGAGATGATCCGGATCGGTGAAGGCGGTGTTCGCCGTCGGGCCGCGACGCAGGAGCGACCAGAGGCCTTCGACCGGATTGAGGTCCGGTGCATATGAGGGCAGTTGGAAGACGGTGAGCCAGTCGTGCTCCGCCGCGTACTGCTTCATGCCGACGGCCAGGTGAGTGTTGAGGTTGTCCCAGACCAGAACGATCGGGCCGCCGAGCTGAATGTGCGCACGGACGGCGAGATCGCGGTAGTCGGTCCAGGCGAAGCTCTTGCGGGCTCCCTTGAGCGGCATGTGAAAGCGGGGCCGGTAGATCACCCTGCTCTGCTCGCCGGGCTTGTAGCAGCACAGCGCGGCCACCGAGATCCGGCGCCGGGAACGTCCCCGGACCCGGACCACGGGCGTGTGCCCGCGCCGGCCCCAGGTGCGGGCGCGCGGCGGCGTCATCGCGAACCCGGCCTCGTCCTCGAAGACGACCCAGGCTCCGAGCGCCGCCGCGGTGCTTTTACCCGCGGCCACCTCCTGCTTCCACAGCTCCACGGCGCGCTCGTCGCGCTCGTCGCGCTCGAGTGCCCGGCGGGCCGGGACTTGCCAGGACCAGCCGTGCCGCTTCAGCAACCGCCACACCGTCGCGATCGACAATCGCATCCGGAACCGGCGGCCGATCACCGCCTGGACCCGAACCAGCGTCCAACGCTGGTCCTCGAAGCCATGGGCGGCCGGTCCCTTGCCCAACTCCGCCTCCAGCTCGACGAACTGGGCCGCCGACAACCTCGGCACACTCGCCGGACCCGCCGAGCGCAGGGCATCCGCACCACCCTCACGCCAGGACCGCCGCCAACGCTCCACCGACCGCTCGCTGACCCGCAGATCCCGGGCGATCGACGCGGTCTTCTCGCCCGCCTCGAACCGGGTACCGGCCTCCAGCCGCACCTGTTCACGAAACGCCCGCCGCTCAGCGGTCAGGCCCCCACCCTGCGCGTACCGCACATCATTGGCATACCGCAGGGATCACTACCTGTCACCACCGACAACAGAACGAAAACCTCAGTAATCGCTTCCGGCTCTCGCGCAGCTGCCAGCGCAGGAGGTCGTGAACGGTCGGTGCCGTCGTCACGCCAGGCGGCGAAGTAGTAGTACGTCGCGCTCTTCGGCGGCAGATCGTGCGGCAGGTACTCCCACTGACAGCCGGTGCGGTTCTGGTAGAGGATCGTGTTGACGATCTCCCGCATCGCGTATCTGCCCTGATGGCCGGTGGCTGAGGGGTGCTCGGCCTTCCAGGCGCTGATCACGGGCTCGATCAACTTCCACTGCTCGTCCGTGAGATCGCTCGGGTACGGCTTGCGATCACTCATCCATCCATCCAAGCGAACCTCGAATACCTGACCGGCAGAGATGCCCCAACGTCACCCCATCGAGCGATGCCAAACCCGACATAACGTCGCGAACCGCACTCTCAGGGACGACACCTCATGGAGAAACCAGCCTCGTGCCGGGCCTGGTGCGAGCTGGCGGCGAAGAGTCGACGGAGCGGGCCTGCGCCGCGGCCGGTTGGGAGTTCGTCCGCGTCGGCGAGCCGGACCCGGGGATGATGGCGAACACCCGCTGGCTCTCGCGTTACCGCCGGCGCCGCTGCCTGCGCCCAGAGGTCGCCGAGAGGCTGCTGGAGGTGTTCGACGGGCCGGTGCCGCCCGGATCGAGGACCTCGCCCAGCGCGGCCCGGCCGCGCCTGGCTCACGGGCGCCGCGTTCGCCTACACCGACGACTCGGTGTGGGAGCCCATCGCCCTACCTGCCCCCGCACAGGGTGACGGCGCGGCCGGCGCGGCCGTGGACACGCCCGCCGACGCCCTGGCCGAACTGCTCACCGCCATCAGCCGCTGCCAGCACGAACACCGCGACCACACCGCCCGCCGCCTGACCGCCGTCCTGGAGGGCGGCCTGCTCTCCGACGGACTCACGCAGCTCGCCCGGTACTACCGGGCCAAGGCCGACAAGGACCTCGGCCGCACCGCCCACTCCCTCACCGGGATGCGCGACGCCGCCGCCACCGCGTCCGCGGTGACATCCCGTGGCCGCGGGGCGACTTCGCCGCGGCCGCCCAGGCGCTGCGTGACGGGCGGGCGGAGCCGGGTGGGTCAGGCACGCGCGGCGGGTGCCTCTAGTTGCGGGCCGGTGCCTTCGCGGGCCGCGATCCAGGCGTCCTCGTCCCACTGCTCGGTGGCCCGGCGGGACAGTCTGTAGTCCCAATGGGACTCGATCTCATACTCGATGACGCCACCGCTGGGGTCTGTTGTGATCCAGTTGTAGGTGCCGGTGCGGTGGGCGTGCTTCGCCCACCGCACCGGGACGACGACGGGCTTGCCATCGGTGTCTCGCCAGGTGCGTACCTGGGCATCGACACGCAGCGGCGTCAGGTCCTGCGCGTAGCGCGGGTCGACGGTCGCGAACTCGTCGAGCGCGGACTGCTCGGCTCCCGTGTCTGGGAGCGGATCGCGGATCAGCGCGGTGACGAACTGCCGGACGGACAGGATCCGGCCGCTTTCCTCTTCAGTCACCACCGTGATCTGCTCACCGCCGAGTACGCGTTCGGAGAAGGGCTGCCACCGTCGCACCCGAACCGCCGTCCCCGACCGCTTGCGGTTGACGTCCCACACCAGATTCCACCCCGGAGGGATATGGACGAAGGCCGGCAGTTCGAGGGCCATGTCCCCTCGCTGTGATGGGGCGTTGTTGCTCCGGTCCATGCGGAACTCCGTTTCGATGTCGTGTCAGGGGTGCGGCGCGAGGTCAGTGGTACTCCTCGTCGAGGTCGGACTGGAGTTGCTCGATCGCCGTAGCGATGTCCTGGAGCTCCTCGTGGATCTCGGACTCGGTGGAGCCGCTCGATCCGTATCCCTTGTGCTGGGCGATCACGATGTCGTTGTACAACAGCTCCTCCCGGCGCCGGAGACGCTCGATCCGCGAGACGGTTTCGTCGTGTTGGTCCATACGGGACAACCTCCTGTGTTTCATCGCCCACCAGTGCGGATGAGACTGCGACGTTCAGGACTGCTGGGTGATTGCCCAGCGCGGCACTTCGGCCTCGCCGGACGGGATGCGGATGAGCTTGGCGAAGCCGTACTCGGCGAGTGTCTCGATACAGTGTTCGCGCCCGTAGCCACTCGCCTTCGTGCCGCCGAAGGGGCTGCCCAAGATCCCGCGGTGGTAGTTGTTCACCAGGGTCATGCCGACATCGAGGCGGTTGACGATCCGAAGGGCACGTGAGGTGTCGCGGGAGAACACCCCTGCGATGAGTCCGAAGTCCGTGTCGTTCGCGATGCGCACGGCCTCGTCGTCGGTGGCATATCGCAGCAGGGTTACGACCGGGCCGAAGATCTCGTCCCGGGCGACGTGCATCTCGGGGGTCGCCTCGAAGACCGTCGGTGGGACGAAGTAGCCCGACCGGTACGGTTCGCGATCGGTGTCCAGTGCGGCCTGGTAGGCGATCTTCGCGCCCTCCTCGATCCCGATCCGTATGTGATCGAGCACCCTCTGCTGGTGACGCCGGTCAACCACGGGCGGGGCGGCGGCGACGTCGGCGGGGCGGGCACGGCCCGGCACTGGCGTCGTCGGCGGCCTCGCCCAGACCCGCCTGTTCGTGGTCAACCGGCAGAATCCGGTGATGTTGGGTCTTGTGCCCGGTACGGAGAGTTCCTTCTCCGTGGCATGGAGAATCGTTTCCCCGGCCAGCGTCTGCGGGTGCCCCTGGCGTGGTGCTTGTGCGGCTGTGCGGGCGGCCGGTCAAGGTGCTCCAATCATCCCTACCTGTTGGGGAGTTCGTGGTTTCGCTGTGTGCGGGTGCGCGTACTACGGTGTGGCCGTGTCCGTCGTGGGGCGGCGTTGAGGGAGGGTTGTCGTGGGGCAGCAGTTGGCGCGGGTGCCGTTGGACGGCGGGGGTTCGATCCTCGTCGAGGCGGAGGACGCCGCGGCGGGGCCGGTGAAGGCGGGCCGAGTCGGTGACGCGGTGCGGGAGCTTCCGGAGAGTCTCGGGTCGGCGCTGGAGCCGGTGACCGGTCTGGCGCGTACGGTGCTGGCACGGTTGCGGGAGGCGGGGCCGGACGAGGTGCAGGTGGAGTTCGGAGTCGACCTCTCCGCCGCGGCCGGGGTCGTGATCACGAAGACCGCCGCCAAGTGCCATCTGACGGTGCGTGTGACGTGGCGCAAGGACGAGGACGACGGGGCTGCGGCTGCCGCTGCGGCTCGCAGGGCCGACGCTCCCGAGGGTGACGACGAACCGGAGACCGACGCCCGCGCGGCCGGCGACCAGTCGGAGGCCTGAGCGGATGGCGGTCGGACGGGGGATGGCGGGGGCCGGTGCGGCGGACGGTCTGGCGGCGGCGGTCGCGCAGGTCCGCGACGAAGCGGGGCTGGTGGTGGGGGCGGGGTTCCTGGTCGCCAAGGATCTACTGGTGACGTGCGCGCACGTCCTGGCCGATGGCCGTTACGGCCCCGGTTCGACGGTGACGCTGGCCTTCCCGCGCGCGCACGGCGCCCCGGAGGTGACCGGCCGGGTGCTGGAGGGCACGTGGCGCGACCCGGACGAGCAGGACGTCGCCTTGGTCCGCCTGGACCACCCGGTGGGAGTGGAGCCGTTGCTGTTGGGGTCGGCGGCGGGCGCCCGGGGACACCATGTGCGCTCCTTCGGGTTCCCGGTGCAGGCGCCTCCGGGCGGGCACTTCGGGTTCGCCACGGCCGGCGGAATCCTCCCGGACGACGGCAAGGTCGGTGAGGTGTTGCAGCTCACCGGTGCCAACGACCTGACCCAGGGGTTCAGCGGCGGGCCGGTCCTGGACGAGACGACCGGCCTGGTGGTCGGGATGCTCACCGCCATCACCGACCCCGACAGCCACGACCGGGGCCAGGCCATCGCCTACGTCACCCCCACCTCCGTCCTGCGCGAGGTGTGGCCCGCGCTCGGCGAGAGCGACGTGTCGCCCTACCGGGCGCTGGAACCCTTCACCGCCGAGCACGCCCGCTGGTTCCGCGGCCGGGAGGAAGCCGTGCGCCAGGTCCTGGAGGGACTGAGGGGCGGGCAGCGGGTGGTGCTGCTGCTGGGCCCGTCCGGTTCGGGGAAGTCCTCGCTGGTCCAGGCCGGAGTGCTGCCCGCCCTGACCGCGGGGAGCCTGCCGGGCAGTGACCGCTGGCACCAAGTCCTCACACGGCCAGGACCGGACCTGCCGACCGCCCTCACCCGCGCGGGCCTACCCGAGTCCGAGCCCAAGGACGCCGGGACGGACACCACCGGCGGTGCAGATTCGGGCAGCGGGGACGCCGGTGCGACCCCTGATTCGTCCCGTGTCGTGCTGGTCGTCGACCAGTTCGAGGAACTCCTCGCCCCCTCTGAAGGCCCCGAGGCCCTCCAGGCACTCGCCCGGATCACCGCCGCGATCCGCTCCGACGCCCCGCTCAGCGTCGTCCTCGTCATGCGCGACGACTTCTACTCCCGCCTGTCCGCACTCGCCCCGGACCTCCTGGACACCGCACTCCAGAGGAAGGGCGTCCTCAACGTCCCCGCCACCCTGAGCCCCGCCGACCTCGACGCGATCGTCACCGGCCCCGCCCACGACCTCGACACGCCCTTCGAACCGGGCCTCGCCGAGCAGATCATCACCGACGTCCTGGCCCTGAACCCCGGCACCGCTGCCACCGGTGGCGCGCCCGTCACCGCGCTGCCCCTGCTCGAAGTCGCCCTCACCCGACTATGGGAACGCCGCCTGGAGCACGACGGGCGTCTCACCCGCGACGCCTACCGCCGCATCGGCGCCGTCACCGGCGCCCTCACCGACTGGTGCGAAAACGCCCTGAGTGAACTCGACCAGGGCCAACGGGACATCGCCCGCAGGATCCTCACCGCCCTGGTCCGCCCCGCCGACCCGTCTCTGAACATCCCGGCCGCGCGCCAGCAGCTCCCGATCAGCGACCTGCGCCAACTCGCCGCCGACGACGACACCCCCGACGCGCTGCGGGCCGTGGACAAGGTCCTGGCGGTCCTCTCCCGGCACCGCATCGTCACCACCCACCGGCTCCACGGCCACGCACGGCCGGACGGCCCACAGGACGTGGAGGGGACCGCGGTGGCCGAACTGGTCCACGACGCGCTCATCCGCGACTGGCACACCCTGCGCGACTGGGTCGAGGAGGACCTGCGCTTCCTCGACTGGCTCCGCCGTGCCCGCGACCAGTACGACCGCTGGAAGGAACACCGCAACCCCCGGGACCTGCCCACCGGCACCCTCCTCGCCGAAGGCACCGACTGGTCCCGCCAGCGCCGCCGACTCACCACCGACCTTGACAACTTCCTCACCGCCGGACGCCGGCGCGGCCGACGCCTCAACACCATCCTGGCCACCACCCTCGCCCTCGCCCTGATCGCCTCGGGAATCGCCCTCTGGAAGTGGCAGACGGAGATCACCACCCGGCAGAGGGCAGTCACAGCCCAGCAGGTCGCGCAGTCCCGGCAACTCGCCGCCCAGTCCGTCTCCTTGACGGTCAGCAATCCCGAGCTCGCCGCCCTCCTGGCGGTCGCCGCCTACCGCACCAGTCCCACCTCGGAGGCCGCCACCGCCCTCAGTGACAGCGCACGCATTCCCTTGCGTCACCGCCTCGCTGTCGCCAGTATCGGTGGTGTGGACTCGGTGGCGTTCAGCCCGGACGGGAAGACCCTGGTCACCGGCAGCAGCGGCAGCACCGTGCGGCTGTGGAACGTGGCAACGGGGAAAGCCGTCGGCGGCCTCTCTGGTCCCCCGGGCGACCTCGCTGCGACATCGGCGGCGTTCAGCCCGGACAAGCACACCGTCGCCACCGTCAGCAAGCAAGGTGCCCTGCGGTTGTGGGACCCTACCGCCGACACGATCGAGACCCTCACCGCCGACGCGGGTACCACGAGTTCGGTGGTGTTCAGCCCGGACGGAAGCACCCTCGCCACAGGCGGCCATAACGGCCGAGCTCAGTTGTGGGACGCAGCCACCCGCAAGGCCACCACCGCAGCTCCCCCCAGCGAGGCCAGTGTCGTGTGGTCGATGGCATTCAGCCCGGACGGGAAAACCCTCGCCATCGGTGGCGACCGCGGCCCCGTGCAGTTGTGGGATAGGACCACGGGACGGATCACTCTCACCGGCCAGAGAGATGTCGTGTGGTCGGTGGCGTTCAGCCCGGACGGGAAAACCCTCGCCACCAGCGGCGCAAACGGCTTCGTGCAGTTGTGGGACACGGCTACCGGCGCCGGCCGCGCTACCTTCACCGGCTACACGGGTGTCGAACGGTCGGTCGCATTCAGCCCGGACGGGAAGACCCTCGCCATCGGCTGTGATGACGGCATCGTGCGGTTCTGGGACACCACCGCCGGCACGACCGCCACGGCCACGGCCACCGTCGCCAGCCACACCGATAACGTACGGTCGGTGGCGTTCAGTCCGGACGGGAAAACCCTCGCCACCGGTGGCTCTGACGGCAGCGTCCGGCTGTGGGACACCGACGCGATCAAAGCCGTCACCACCTTCACCGGCCACTCCAGTTCGGTGCGGTCGGTGGCGTTCAGTCCGGACGGGAAAACCCTCGCCACCGCCAGCAAGGACGGCAGCGTTCGGCTATGGGATGCGACCACCGGCAAGAGCACTGCCACCCTCACCCCCGCCACCGTCAACGGCAAGTTGGCGGAGTCGGTGGAGTCGGTGATGTTCAGGCCGGACAAGCACACCCTCGCCACCGCCAGCAGTGTCGGCAGAGTCCGTCGATGGGACCCAGCCACCGGCGAGACCACTGACCTCACCGGCCCCAACGGACTTACCGATGACGTGACCTCGGTGGCGTTCAGCCCGGATAGCCAGACCCTCGCCACCGGCGGCAAGGACGGCTTCGTGCGGCTGTGGGACCGAGCCTCCGGCGAGACCACTGACCTCACCGGCCCCAAGGGACCTACCAGTGCCGTGACCTCGGTGGCGTTCAGCCCGGATAGCCAGACCCTCGCCACCGGCGGCAGGGACGGCTTCGTGCGGCTGTGGGACCGTGCCTCCGGCGAGACCACTGACCTCACCGGCCCCAAGGGACCTACCAGTGCCGTGACCTCGGTGGCGTTCAGCCCGGATAGCCAGACCCTCGCCACCGGCGGCGAAGACGGCTTCGTGCGGCTGTGGGAAAGGGCTGGCCACAAGAACCTCGCCACCTTCACCGGCCGCGGACCTGTGACGTCGGTCGCGTTCGGATCGGACAACAGCACCCTCGCCGCCGGGAACGACGATGCCACCGCGCGGCTCTGGTTCTACACCCCACCGGACACCGCGATCAGTACGATCTGTGCGGCCGTCGCCCGTGACCTCACCTCCAAAGAGAAATACACGTACCTACCCGAATCCTCCGAGCCTGTCTGCCCGCTCATGACCGCCCCGACAACAGCCCTCCCACGCACCCCATCTTCGGCACTCCCCTAACCACCGACACGGAACCGGTCATCCGGTCTCTGGTGGTGACGAGCGCCAGGCACTGCAACGCGCCCCGCCTTCCGAACTTCGCCGACCGGCCGCAACACCGCCGGGCCGACGTAACCAGGGGATCGGTCCTGACACCCGCTCAGGGACCGAAACAGCTGGTCAACTCGCCAAACTGTCGGACCGGCCAGCTGAATTGGGTCGGATGCCCTGGTCGTCGAGGGGGTGGTCGACGACATCAGCCACGAGGGCCTTCGGGTCCTGCTCCGCGAGGAGGGCGTCTCCTTTCAACGCGTGAAGACCTGGAAGACCTCCCGTGACCCCGACTACGCCACGAAGGGGGAGGAGTCTGATGATCTTGGGTTGGATGCCGGTCGCGTCCCCGGCGGTTACTCGGTGCGCAGCCCGTCCGAGCGCATCATCCGCCACAGCACCGGCAGGCTGGAGAGGGTGACCAGGAGGACGACTCCGCCGCCGGTGCCGACCGTCCACGCAATGGTGGTCCAGGAGACCGCCGGTGGCAGGCCGGCCATCTTCAGCAGGATGGCGCCGAGGCCCAGTCCGCCGGCCACCGCGAGCGCGAGGCCGAGCGTCACCGGCAGGGCCGTCTGCCACAGTACCGACAGGCCGAGTGTCGAGCGCCGGGTACCGACGGCGACGAGGGCTGCCAGCAGCTTGCGGCGCTCACGGAGCTCTTCCACCACGGTGACCAGCATGCTCGCGCCGATCAGCAGGAGGACGACCGTGGAGCCGATGAACAGGCCGCGTTCGATGTTCGTCAGCCGTGGCTCCCGCACGCTCCCCTCGTAGAACTCGGCGCTCCGCAGCGGATCCATGCGGGCGGCGAGGTTGCGGACCCGTTCGACGGCGTCGCGGTCGGCCGGGTCGAGTTTCGCCATCAGTTCGGTCACGGCTTCCCCCAGGTCCGTGGGAGTGAGTGCCTCGGGTGTGGCGAAGACGCCGAGGGCGAAGGGGGTCGCCGAGTCCGGCACCGGGCGGGTGTCAAGGGCCGTGGAGGGGACGGTCCACAGGCGGGGTGGCAGCGGCCCGGCCTCCGACTCCCCAGTGGCCAGGTCGACCCGCTCGCCGGGCGCGGGAAGGTAGACGCCCCCGGTCAAGGGATCCTGGTTGTTGCGGTCGCCGGACAGGTAGACGCTGCCGGGGCCGCAGCCGGGGGTCTCGACGCTCTGGCCCAGGGTCGCGCAGTCGGCGACGACCACGAAGGCGCCAGCCTCCTCGGTGCCGGGCCGGCGGGCGTGGCCCAGGACGAACGTGCGGGCCGCCACCACCCCGGGCGTGGCCCAGAGCGCGGCGAGGTCCTCGCTCTGCCGGGCCTCGTCTACGTAGTCCCGCGAGATCCGCAGGTCCACCCTGTCTCGGCTGTCGCCGGTCTCGTGGGTGTAGCGGCTCGCCAGTCCCGCGAACAACATCTGCACGGCGATCGCCCCGGCCACCGCCACGGTGATGCCGTTGACCGTCCGGGCCGCCGCGCCGCTGTCCAGCTGAGTGCGGCGGATCGCGAGTTGGAAGGGCAGCGGACCGCCATGCAGCCGCCGGACGACCGCCTCCACCAGCAGGGGCAGCAGGGCCGTGACCCCCACGAGCAGCAGGACGACGCCGGCCGCGATCTTCGGCTCGCTCACCGCGGCGGCGGGTTCCAGGCCGTCGATCATCGGGGACAGCAGGGCCAGCCCGGCGAACGGCGGCAGCAGCCGCCACCAGAGCCGGCGTCCGGCGGTGCCGGCCTGCCGCACCACACCGAGCGGTTCGATGGCGACCCTGCGCAGCGTGAACAGGGTGACCGCGACGGCCAGGGTCGGGACGCCGACCACGACCAGGATGGTCAGCACCGGAGTCGGCGCCAGGTCGGAGCCGAAGACGCTGATCCGCCACAGTTCCACCGTGTCGACGAAGGACCGGCCGCCGAAGAAGAGGCCGACCCCGGCGCAGAGCCCGAGCAGTGCCGCGAACAGCGTCTCACCGGCCGCGATCCGCCGTGTCATTTGGGCGTCCGCGCCCACCAGCCGGAGCGCGGCCAGTCTCCGGTCGCGCTGCTCGCCGCCGAAGCGGACGGCGGTGGCGATGAGCACCAGTACCGGCATCAGCAGCACCACGAAGGCGACGACGACCAGCAGCGTCAGGAACGGGTCGAGCGGATCGAGGAGTCGCCTGCTGCCGATGTGGTCGGTCCTGGTCGCGTGCCGGCCGGGGACGAGGACGTCGGACCCCGCGTAGTAGGCGAGTTCCCGGGGGCCGAGGAGGCCTGGATCGCCGATGGTCCCGGCGATCCGGTACGGGAGGCGCTCCCGGAGCAGCGTGCCGTCGGGTGAGGCGAGCAGCTTGGCCAACTCGGGGGAGACCACCATCTCGCCGGGGGCCGGCGGGCGGCTCAGCCCGGGCGGCAGGACCGGCCGGTCGCCGTCCGCGTGGATCAGCCTCCCGTAGATACCATGGTCACGGTAGACGGTGTCCACTCTGCCGGTGACGATGGTCGTGGCGCCGGGCTCGACCACCCTTCCGTAGGTGAAGTCGTCGCGGGCCGAGGCCCGGTCGCCCCTGGCGGTCAGGATGTTGGGCACGGCGGCGGCGACGAGCAGCACGGCCACGCCCAGGCCCACGCCGAGGGCGGTCAGGAATGTCCTGGTCCAGCCCTCGCGCCCGCCGCCCACCGCGAACCGGGCTCCGAGCGCGAGGTCGCGCGCCCAGGCGGCCGGGGTCGTCGGGACCTCCCCCCGCGCCTCGCGCCGGGCCCCCGGCCGGCGGCTCCGCGCAC